>NZ_JAMYUM010000109.1:0-517 GCF_040322975.1 Mesorhizobium sp. M0074 | reverse complement strand
CGGTGGTCCATGAGGACGAGCGCCTGAGCTATGGCGAGCTCAACGCGCGGGCCAACCGGCTGGCGCATCATCTGATCGGGCTCGGTGTGAAGCCGGGGGATTGCGTTGCGACAGTGCTGAACCGCTCCGTCGCCCTTGTGGTGGCGCAACTGGCGATCCTCAAGGCGGGGGGAGTGTATGTGCCGGTCGATCGCGCTCTTCCATCTGCGCGACAAGAATGGCTGATGGCCGATTGTGCTGCGCGCCTGGTGCTTAGCGAGAGTGACGATGATGATCTGCTTGAGGTGACGATCCCTGTTCTGGCCATTGAGCCGCTCATGGCTGGGACTGGGTCTAGTGCCGATCCTGGCCTGGCATTGAGCGCCGAGGCTGCTGCTTACGTGATGTACACCTCCGGCTCGACCGGCCTTCCCAAGGGGGTTGTTGTTGCTCACCGTGCGGTCAACCGGCTCGTCATCAACAATGGCTATGCGCAGTTCAGCTCGAGTGATCGTGTGGCGTGGGTGGGTAATCCCGC
>NZ_JAMYUM010000108.1:0-533 GCF_040322975.1 Mesorhizobium sp. M0074 | reverse complement strand
GGGGCGGTTGAGATAACCGCGCGCAACGCCGGCCCCGCCGATATAGAGCTCGCCCACCGCCCCGAACGGCACCGGCTGACCATGACCGTCCAACAGATACACCCGCGTGTTGGCAATCGGACGCCCGATCGGGACAACTGACCCGTCAAAATCAGCCGGGCAATTCCAGGCCGTCACGTCGATAGCTGCTTCCGTGGGACCATATAGATTGTGCAGGCCAGTCCAAGGCAATACGCGCCGAACCTTCTGCGCAAGGGAGGCAGGAAGCGCCTCGCCACTGCACATGAGACGCTGCAGGGATGTGCAGCCATCAACACCCTTCGTGTCCATAAAGCTGACCAGCATGGATGGTACAAAGTGTGCAGTGGTGATGCTTTGGCTGACTATCAAGTTTACAAGCGCATCGGGGTTTTTGTGCGCAGCCGGAGGCGCCAGCACCAGGGTCGCTCCTTCAAGCAACGTCCAGAAGAATTCCCAGGCCGAGACGTCGAAGCCAAACGGGGTCTTCTGCAAGACGACATCAGTCGCATTGA
>NZ_JAMYUM010000107.1:0-547 GCF_040322975.1 Mesorhizobium sp. M0074 | reverse complement strand
TCAGATGATGCGCCAGCCGGTTGGCCCGCGCGTTGAGCTCGCCATAGCTCAGGCGCTCGTCCTCATGGACCACCGCCACCGCCTCCGGCGCATTTCGCACCTGCGCCTCGAACAGCTCGTGGACGCACCGCTGCGACGGATAGGCCGCCGCCGTCCGGTTCAGATCCTCCAGCAGATAGGTGCGCTCGGCGGCCGGCAGGATGTCAATGCGGCCGACCGGCTGGCCTGCATCGGCAGCCATCGCCCGCAGCAGCGCCAGCAGATAACCACGCTGCCGCTCGATCGTCGCCTGATCGAACAGCGCCGTGGCATAACCCAGCGTTCCGGCGATCTCCTCGCCACGCTCGCAAAGGCTCAGCTCCAGATCGAACTTGACCTGATCATACCCCTCCCCGGCAGCTTCCACACTCAGCCCCGGCAGGTCCAATGACCCGACGGCGTTGTTCTGCCAGGCCAACATCACCTGGAACAGCGGCGTGTGATCAAGATGCCGTGGCGGCTGCACGATCTCGACGACCTGCTCGAACGGCAGGTCCTGATGCTCCTG
>NZ_JAMYUM010000106.1:0-550 GCF_040322975.1 Mesorhizobium sp. M0074 | reverse complement strand
CCAGAAGATAGATCCGCGTGTTGGCGATCGGACGGCCAATCGGGACAACTGACCCGTCAAAGTCATCGGGGCAAGTCCAGGTCGTTGCACAGACTGTCGTTTCCGTCGGTCCATAGGCATTGATAACAGATGCTGCAGGCAGGCGACGGATGAGTTCGGCCTTCGGCAGCTCTCCAGCAAGAATGAGAGCTTGCGACGCCAAATATTCCGCACTCCTGCTTTCCTGAAGCAAGGCCGGAGGCAGCGTCGCGTGGGTGATAGCTTGGCTTCGCAGATAATGCGATAGCCTGGCACTCGCCTGGCGGAGCTCATCCGCAGGCAAATGCAAGGCGGCGCCGGAGCCAAGCGCCATAATCATTTCCCAGGCACTGGCATCAAAACCCAAGGAGGCGAACTGCACCACTCGACTGCTGGAACCAACGCCAAACAGTCCGATCTGAGCCAGCCCCAGATTGACCACTCCGCGATGCTCGACCATGACGCCCTTGGGCGTCCCGGTGGAGCCCGAGGTGTAGATGATGTAGGCGAGATGGCGGGGGGTGAGCCCCAG
>NZ_JAMYUM010000105.1:0-569 GCF_040322975.1 Mesorhizobium sp. M0074 | reverse complement strand
AACGCCCCCCCTGTTGTGGGGGGGGTTTGTGGGGGGGGGCGGGGGGGCTCGGGTGTCTTCTCCGCCCCCGCCACCCACGCTTTTCGCGAAGCCGGTAGCTGTCACCGCGGATGGTGATCACTGTCGAATGATGAAGCAAGCGATCAAGGATCGCGGTCGCGACCACGGGATCGCCAAAGACGCTGCCCCATTCGCCCACCGAGCGGTTGGAGGTGATCAGGATCGATCCCCGCGCATAACGCCGCGACACCAGCTGGAAGAACAGATGCGCGGCGTTGGCTTCGAACGGGAGATAGCCGAGCTCGTCGATGATCAACGGTTTCGGCCGCGACAGGGTCGTCAGCTGCTTTTCGAGTGAACCGTCGTCATGGGCCTTGGCCAGCATCGCCACGAGCGTCGCCGCGGTGACGAGCCGGACGCTATGGTTCTGCCGGATCGCCTCGCGCCCGAGAGCCACCGCCAGATGTGTCTTGCCCGTACCCGGCGGACTGGGCTCATAATGCCCGTTATCAGGATGGCGAGGCAAAGAAGATTGTCCGTTACGCCTTTCATCCACGTTCGGGCGGGGA
>NZ_JAMYUM010000104.1:0-572 GCF_040322975.1 Mesorhizobium sp. M0074 | reverse complement strand
ATTGGCCGTCCGATCGCCAACACGCGGATCTATCTTCTGGACGGTCATGGTGGGCCGGTGCCGTTCGGGGCGGTGGGCGAGCTTTACATCGGCGGGGCCGGCGTTGCGCGTGGCTACCTGAACCGGCCCGAGCTGACGGCGGAGCGGTTCATCGCCAGCTCCTTTGTGGAGGGCGACCGGCTGTATCGGACCGGCGATCTGGGGCGCTATCTGCCGGACGGCAATCTGGAGTTTTTGGGCCGCAACGACGACCAGGTGAAGATCCGCGGCTTCCGCATCGAGCCGGGCGAGGTCGCGGCGCGGCTTTGCGAGCACGAGCTTGTCGGCGATGCGGTGGTGGTGGCGCGCGCCGATCGCACCGGCGACCAGCGGCTCGTCGCCTATGTGGTGGCGAAGCCGGCGGACGGATCGGACGAGGCCGATGGCGCGCAGCTTGCTGCCTCCTTGCGCGCCCATCTGGGTAGCCTGCTGCCCGACTACATGGTGCCGTCGGCCTTCGTGCGGCTGGATGGGCTGCCGCTGACACCGAACGGCAAGCTCGACCGCCAGGCGCTGCCGGCCCCCGACGACGA
>NZ_JAMYUM010000103.1:0-575 GCF_040322975.1 Mesorhizobium sp. M0074 | reverse complement strand
CGATCAGGACGAGACGACCTGGCTGCAGGTGAAGTTCGCCGCCATCAACACATTGCCGCCCGTGGGCAAACAGAAGCGCTACAGTCCGCAGGTTCTGACCCACATCCACACCCTCGAGGAGAATCCGCCGCCCGGTCGCGAGCCGATCGACTGGAAGCTGGTGACCAACCTGCCGGTCGAAGATCTCTCCGTGGCGGTCGAGAAGCTCGGCTGGTACGCCGTGCGCTGGAAGGCGGAGGTGTTCCACAAGGTCATGAAGTCCGGCTGCCGTGCCGAGGAGGCGAGGCTCGAGACCGCAGAGAGGCTGGCGAAGTTCCTCGCTCTCATAGCGGTGGTCAGCTGGCGCATATTCTTCGTCACTATGTCGGCGCGCGCCAAGCCAGACGCCGCGCCCGACAGCGTTCTCACCTTCGCCGAGATCACTGCGCTCGACCAGATCGACGCGTCCCGAACGCGACCGCGCCTCCAACGGCCCACGCTCGCCGCCTACCTGCTGCAAATCGCCATGCTTGGCGGCTCTCGCCCGCAAACATGATCCGAGTCCCGGCAACATGGTCGTCTGGCGCGGCATGACC
>NZ_JAMYUM010000102.1:0-579 GCF_040322975.1 Mesorhizobium sp. M0074 | reverse complement strand
GCCATCTCGCCTACATCATCTACACCTCGGGCTCCACCGGGACGCCCAAGGGCGTCATGGTCGAGCATCGCGGAGTGGTCAATCTTACAGCATGGCATGTGCAAACGTTTTGTCCGCAACCAGAAACCTGCTGCACACTCACGGCTGCAGTGGCTTTCGACGCCAGCACCTGGGAGCTATGGTCCGCATTATGCAATCGTAGCACATTGCTGCTGCCGCCCAGGGCGGCAGCAGGAGATTCCTCGCGTCTGTTGCAATGGTGGCGTGATCAACCACTGGACGCCGCCTTTCTAGCCACACCGCTGGCTACAACCGCATTGCAAGACGAGCTGGTAAATCCAAAATTGGGGTACTTGCTGATCGGGGGTGATCGTCTCCAGCGTGTTCCTTCCCGGATACCATCTCCTCTCAAGTTGATAAACAACTATGGCCCTACGGAAGTCACCGTTGTGGCAACGTCGGGACGACTTCTCAGTGACAACGCCGTGCCGCATATTGGCCGTCCGATCGCCAACACGCGGATCTATCTTCTGGACGGTCATGGTGGGCCGGTGCCGTTCGGGGCGGTGGGCGAGCTTT
>NZ_JAMYUM010000101.1:0-594 GCF_040322975.1 Mesorhizobium sp. M0074 | reverse complement strand
CGGCCCTGCACATGATCGAACCTCGTGCCGACCGGCCGCGGGCGATCACGCTCGGTGCCGACAAGGCCTATGACGCAGAGGACTTCGTCAACGAGTTGCGCTCGATGAAGGTGACACCCCACGTAGCGCAGAACACGAACGGCCGTCGTTCGGCGATCGATCGCCGCACCACGCGCCACGGTGGCTATGCCGTCAGCCAGCGCATCAGAAAGCGCATCGAAGAGGCGTTCGGCTGGATCAAAACCGTCGCTGGGCAGGAGAAGACCAAATTGCGCGGCCGCGACCGCGTTGGGTGGGCCTTCACCTTCGCGGCCGCCGCCTACAATCTGGTGCGGCTGCCCAAGCTCTTGGCGGCGTCGAAATGACCGTGCCCGCAGGCTGCCAACTGATCGGCCGCTGGCGGATCATCGAAGCCGATCTGTGGGATCGCGGTTACCTGAACCTCGGTGGACCCGCAACCATCGCCATCGGACCCGACAATAACGGCGAGATCGCCTTTGGCGCCCTGCAAGCCGGTCTCGAACTGAGCTACAGCCCCTCGATAGTTCACTTCACATGGGCCGGGTGTGACGAGATGGATGAAGTCACAGGCGA
>NZ_JAMYUM010000100.1:0-607 GCF_040322975.1 Mesorhizobium sp. M0074 | reverse complement strand
GCGTCATTGGCGACGACCAGATCGCCGGGGTTGAACAGCGTCGCGAGTCCAACTCGCGGCAGGTCGCGCATCGTGCCGTCCGCCTCGACGACGAACAGCCTGGCGGAGCGCCGATCGGGACGATCGGCGGCAATCATCCATGTGCTCCGGCGAGAAGCGTAGAGCGGACCGGCAACGCGTCGAGCATCTTTTCGATGATCTCGGCAGCTGCCTGCTCGGGGCGCTTCAAGGTCGCCGGATCAGCATCAGGGATCGCGAGCGCGTGCAGTGGGGTGTCCATATCGCCGGGGTCAGGCGCGAGGAGCCGGATGCCGTCTGCTTTCGCCTCCTCGTCCCAAATCGCCGTCACATGGGCAAGAGCGGCCTTGCTCGCGCCGTATGCTCCCCAGCCGGGATAGGCGTTCACGGCGGCGTCGCTGGAAATGTTGATGACCAGCGCGCCGCGGCCCTCGCGTGCGGACGCGGCAAGCGCACCGAACAGGGCTTTCGTCAGCCGGAACGCGCCGACGAGATTGACCGCGAGCGCCATTTCCAGCTCCTCGCACTCGGTATCGGCAAGGAGCGCCAGAGGGACAGGGCCGAGGCTCGACGCATTGTTGATCAGGAC
>NZ_JAMYUM010000099.1:0-612 GCF_040322975.1 Mesorhizobium sp. M0074 | reverse complement strand
GTCCATAATCAGAACGGTAACGACACAGCCGACTTCCTGTTCGTGCCAGTGAGCGATGGCGGTAAGACTCTTGCGGAGCGCGGCAAACATTGGTCGCTGCTGTTCGTTGATCGCAGCGACCGGGAACGGCCGGTTGCCTATCATTATGACTCCGTCAGCGGATGGCATGACAAGCTTGCAAAACACCTCGCAGAAAGGCTGGGCGCCAGCCTGGAGACCCGCGTGGACTTACCCCGCATCGCCCAGCAGAGCAACGAGTGGGATTGCGGAGTCTACGTGGTGGACGGCACGCGGGCGCTGGTTGGGCGATTGCAAAGATGGCAGCCAGACCTGCCAGACCTGCCAGACCTGAACCTCAACAACCTCGTCGTCAATCGGCAGGCACTACAAACCCGACTCATGGGTGACGATACATCTGGAACGGCAAATTATCTCACGAACTTTGAACTCATGGACCGACAGGCGCGAGACGCGGTTAAGGAAAGCCCCGTTGGGACGTTTCACCAGCGGATCAAGCGGCTCGGCCAGTCAGCGCGAGCGTTGCACGACAGAGCCCTGGCTCCAGTCGCGCCGGACCAAGGCAACCCAGACTCGGTGTTCGTACGGGACGTT
>NZ_JAMYUM010000098.1:0-626 GCF_040322975.1 Mesorhizobium sp. M0074 | reverse complement strand
GGTCGATGAGCAAGACCTCCCAGTCGGCGCGATCGCGCCTGATCCCACGCAAAATCCGTTTGCGTCCGGCCTCTATGGTGACTTTGCTGCAGGTTCGCCCGAACGCATAGGCGCCGGCGTAGATCGGGTTGGTGAGAATGTGGTGCACCGTATTGTAGACGGGCAGCTTCCAGACGATCGCCCTGTCCGCCGCGCGCGTGTAATTTACGGCAGGGAGCATAATGCCCTCGCGGCGCAACCACAGATGCACCTGCCGGATGCTCTGCAGTTCGTCGAAACGCCGGAATACAAGATCGATCGCCTCGCGGATCCGCAGGTCCGGGTCTTTCTCGACCCGGTTCCGGCCCGACTTGACGTAACCGATCGCCACCGTCAGGAAAAGTTCGCCCCGTCGTGCCTTCTGCTTCAGGGCTTCGATCGAGCGGGCCCGCAGGATCGAAAGCTCCAGTTCGCTCATCGTGCCCTTCATGCCGAGCAGCAGCCTGTCGTTGGGATGACGCGGTTCGTAGATGCCGTCCTCATCGATGATGAGCGTTCCGACAAGGCCGCAAAACTCGATGAGCGTATGCCAGTCCCGGCCATTGCGGGCCAGCCGGGAGGCTTCAATGGCGAGGACCGCACCAACC
>NZ_JAMYUM010000097.1:0-633 GCF_040322975.1 Mesorhizobium sp. M0074 | reverse complement strand
ACCGTGCGGTCAACCGGCTCGTCATCAACAATGGCTATGCGCAGTTCAGCTCGAGTGATCGTGTGGCGTGGGTGGGTAATCCCGCCTTCGACGCCAGCACATTTGAAGTGTGGGCGCCGCTGCTCAACGGTGGCTGCATCATTGCATTGGATGCCACGACCGTCATAAATCCTTCAAATTTTGCCAAGTCACTTGAACAGCAACGGGTGACAACCCTTTTTCTAACAACAGCGTTATTCAACCAATATACGTCATCGATCGCTCCGACGTTAGCACAACTTAAGTACCTCCTCTGTGGAGGCGAGGTCAGTGACGTTCCCACATTTTTGAGATTGCTGAGAGAAGAAGGTCCTGTACGCCTCATTCACTGCTACGGTCCGACCGAGACAACGACCTTCGCGACAGTCTGCGAGATCGCCCAATCTGTCGGGGGGCTGGCCTCCATCCCGATCGGGCGCCCGATTGCGAACACGCGGGTGTACCTGCTGGACGGTCATGGTGGGCCCGTGCCGTTCGGGGCGGTGGGTGAGCTTTACGTTGGCGGGGCCGGCGTTGCGCGGGGCTACCTGAACCGGCCTGATCTGACGGCGGAGCGGTTCATCGCCAGTCCCTTTGTGGAAGGCGATCGGCTGT
>NZ_JAMYUM010000096.1:0-638 GCF_040322975.1 Mesorhizobium sp. M0074 | reverse complement strand
CCCTCCCCCTTAGCCTCTACACTCAGCCCCGGCAGGTCCAATGAACCGACCGCATTGTTCTGCCAGGCCAGCATCACCTGGAACAGCGGCGTGTGATCAAGATGCCGTGGCGGCTTGACGATCTCGACCACCTGCTCGAACGGCAGGTCCTGCTGCTCCTGCGCGGCCAGCGTCGTGCGTCGCGTCCGCTCCAATAGCTCCGACACGCTCGGCGCGCCCGACAGGTCCAGCCGAAGCGCGAGCGTGTTGACGAAGAAGCCGATCAGCTCTTCCACCTCGCGCCGGCCTCGATTGGCGCTCGGCACACCGATCACAACGTCGTCCTGCCCCGACAGACACGACAGCACCGCCGCCCAGGCCGCCAGCACCGCCATGAACAACGTCGTGCCATGCTGCCGGCTCAGCCGCTTCAGACCCCGCGTCAGATCCGCATCGATGACGATCGGCACAGCGGCCCCGGCATACGACTGCTGGGCCGGCCGCGGCCGGTCCGTCGGCAGCGCAAGACGGGCCGGAGCGTCAGACAGGGTGTCGCGCCAATGCTGCGCCTGCTTCTGCAGCCGTTCCCCCGACAGCCACCGCCGTTGCCAGGCGGCATAATCCGGGTACTGGATCGCCAGCGGCGGCAAAGGATCGTC
>NZ_JAMYUM010000095.1:0-639 GCF_040322975.1 Mesorhizobium sp. M0074 | reverse complement strand
ACGACCCCGACCCGCGCGCGCTGGGGCTCACCCCCCGCCATCTCGCCTACATCATCTACACCTCGGGCTCCACCGGGACGCCCAAAGGGGCACAGAATGAGCATCGGGCTATTATCAATCGCCTGATCTGGATGCAAAAAGCCTACGCTCTCAATGCGACTGATGTCGTCTTGCAGAAGACCCCGTTTGGCTTCGACGTCTCGGCCTGGGAATTCTTCTGGACGTTGCTTGAAGGGGCGACCCTGGTGCTGGCGCCTCCGGCTGCACACAAAGACCCCGACGCGCTGGTAGAGCTGATAATCAGCCAACGCATCACCACCGCACACTTTGTACCATCCATGCTGGTCAGCTTTATGGACACGCAGGGTGTCGATCGCTGCACATCGCTGCAGCGTCTCATATGCAGTGGCGAGGCGCTTGCTGCCGCCAGTGTGCACAAGGTTAGGCGCCTATTGCCTTGGACTGGCCTGCACAATCTATATGGTCCCACGGAAGCAGCTATCGACGTGACGACCTGGACTTGCCCCGATGACTTTGACGGGTCAGTTGTCCCGATTGGCCGTCCGATCGCCAACACGCGGATCTATCTTCTGGACGGTCATGGTGGGCCGGTGCCGTTCGGGGCGGTGGGCGAGCTTT
>NZ_JAMYUM010000094.1:0-661 GCF_040322975.1 Mesorhizobium sp. M0074 | reverse complement strand
CCGGTGCTTGCCGATCTGGCCGAAAGCATCGTCGAGGTGTTGAGCCGCTCCGGTCCGCAAGACCTGCCGGCGATTGCGACGGTGTCGCGCAATGAGCCGCTTGTGCTGTCGTTTGCGCAGCAGCGGATATGGTTTTTGGCGCAGCTGGACGAGGGCAGCACGAACTATCACATTCCACTGGCCTTGCGGCTGCGTGGTGTGCTCGACCGCGGCGCCTGGCAGCGCAGCCTTGACCGTCTGTTTGCGCGTCATGAGGCGCTGCGCAGCGTCTTTGTCGCACCGGAGGGCAAGCCCTGGGTTGAGGTTCTGCCGCCGGCTGCGGGACTGCCGGTGGCCGAGCACGATCTGCGGGACAGGCCGGATGCTGAGGCTGCGCTTTTGGATCTGTGCCATGAAGAGGCGCGCACGCCGCTCGATGTTGCGCGCGGGCCGCTGATCCGCGGGCGTCTGATCCGGATGTCGGATGAGGACCACGTCTTCCTGCTCACCCAGCATCACATCGTCTCGGACGGCTGGTCGATGGGCGTTCTGGTGCGTGAACTCAGTCAGCTTTACCGGGCGTTCGAGGCTGGACAGGACGATCCTTTGCCGCCGCTGGCGATCCAGTACCCGGATTATGCCGCCTGGCAACGGCGGTGGCTGTCGGGGGAACGGCTGCAGA
>NZ_JAMYUM010000093.1:0-690 GCF_040322975.1 Mesorhizobium sp. M0074 | reverse complement strand
ACCGCCATCGCTCACTGGCACGAACAGGAAGTCGGCTGTGTCGTTACCGTTCTGATTATGGACGATGCGCTGGAATGCGCTTAGCATGACGCTCTTGGAGCCCAAGCGCAGATGATAATTGGCTACGAGGGGATCCACGAACCGCGTCCGGGCGGCGAGATCTGGATTGTTCCCCTGCAACTCCTGCTCCAGGAGTTGGTAATCCCTCTGGATATGTTCGTCGCCTAGCAATTCCAATGCGCCGAGCACCCGCCCGTCTTTAGCTTTCCCAGGGGGCTTCTCTGGCCGACCCAATGCCTCCTGCGGCCCGCTGCGCTGCGCAGCGGCGTCCCCAATGGCACGAGCCTCCATGCCGACTGCGTCTTCCGGACGAGCAGCAAGGGCAATTTCGCGCCCGAGTTCGGGCTTCCGGAGATGAGCTAGTGCACTGATCCCACCGGAGTTCACATAGCGCTTGGCATCTTCAACCAGCGACCCCTCGTGAAGCCGATCCGCAATCCCCGGCTTGTTGTTTTCATGCAGGTATTCACTGAAACGTCTAGGAGCAGATCCATAGGTCTGAATGGTACCGGGATTCGGCCCGGTCGGCGCTGCCTTGTACTCTCTGATGGGAGCCGCTGTGTAATCTCTGATGAGCGCGGCGTCGGCAGGGTCGGGATTATTCAGGACAGCGGCGCGGTCCAGCACTGG
>NZ_JAMYUM010000092.1:0-734 GCF_040322975.1 Mesorhizobium sp. M0074 | reverse complement strand
GTAATTGATCAGGCTGGTACTGTTGGAAGGCTTGATCAGCCTCGTCACCCCAATCTCCAGCATAGCTCACTGTCACGCGGCCAACGTGCCTCCGTAGCTAACATCTACGTCAGCGTTGAAGAAGTACCCTGCGCCACGGGATGTTTTGACCAGGCGAGGGTTGGCCGCATCAGCCTCCAGCTTTCGGCGCAAGCGCATGATTAGGACATCGATACTTCGATCGTACACCTCTTCTCCACGCACACGGCTCGCGAGCAAAAGCCGTTCTCTGGATAGCACGTTGCGGGGGTTCTCCAGAAATGCGATCAAGAGATTGAACTCACATGCGGTAAGCTTGACCTCGCCACGCTCCGCACAGATCAGTCGCCGCTGCTTCACGCTGAGCTTCCAGGCCCCAAAGCGAAATGAGCGCTGCTCTCTGGTTCGCGGACTAGAAATGCGCTGGCGTAGCGCTACTCGAATGCGGGCCAAGAATTCGCGCATCCCGAAAGGCTTGGGAATGAAATCGGTTGCGCCGAGCTCCAGTGCAACCACTTTTTCCGCCTCATCAAGCCGGTCGCCGCTGATCACTATGATAGGAACATCCGATTTTGTCGCCAGATTGCGGACGATCGCAAGTCCATCCTCCCGGCCTAGGTTAAGGTCAACAACCACGAGATCGACTGGCTCACGTGAAAGAACATAGTCAAACTGCTTGCTATCGTGGACTGCGGTTACCTTCAGGGCATGCATCG
>NZ_JAMYUM010000091.1:0-749 GCF_040322975.1 Mesorhizobium sp. M0074 | reverse complement strand
CGACCTCGCGCACCTCCAGGGCCGCCTTGCGCCACACCACCTGCGCCGGGCTCGACAGACCCTCCCAGACAAAGGCCGTACGCAGAATGTCGTGCCGGTCCACCACCTGCTGAACCGCGCCAAGATAGCGCTCCAACAGGCCGCGCTCGGCAAACGCCATCTGCGAGACCAGCAGATACGGATCGCCCTTCGTCGCCAGCAGATGATGGAACAGGATGCCGTCCTGCAGCGGCGACAGGCCATAAATGTCCTGGATGTTGGCGACCCCGCCCGGCACCGTGGCGACGATCCGGTCGATCTCCTGTTGGGTAAGATCGATCAGCGTCAGCATCCGCGGCGTAATCGCCGTGCTCTGCTCGCCGATCAGGTTGGCCGGCACCGCCACCTCGTCATGGCTGCCAAGGCTGGCGGCCAGATCGCAAAGCACCGGCCGGGCGAACAGGGTGCGCACCTCCACCCCCAGCGACAGCCGCCGCAGCCGCTCCATCAGCTGCACCGCCAACAGCGAGTGGCCGCCGAGCTCGAAGAAGTTGTCGTGGCGTCCGACCCGCTCGACCCCGAGCAGCTCCGCCCAGATCCCGGCCAGCGCCGTCTCGACCTCGCCCTGCGGCGCTTCATAGGCGGTGCGCGCATAGGCGTCGTCGTCCGGCGCCGGCAGCGCCTGGCGGTCGAGCTTGCCGTTCGGCGTCAGCGGCAGCGCCGCCAGCCGCACGAACGCAGCCGGCACCATGTAGTCGGGCAGCAGGCTA
>NZ_JAMYUM010000090.1:0-751 GCF_040322975.1 Mesorhizobium sp. M0074 | reverse complement strand
CACCGGCAGCAGCACGGCGAAGGCCTGCCAGATGGCGTCGTAGAGGCCGGCCTTGCGGATCTCGTCGAGATAGATGGCGTCGGCCTCGCGCAGGATCTCCAGCTTTTCGCGGGTGATGCCGCCCGGACAGCGGATGGCGAGACCGGGACCGGGGAACGGATGCCGGCCAATGAAGCTGTCGGGCAGGCCGAGCTCCTTGCCGAGCGCCCTCACCTCGTCCTTGAACAATTCGCGCAGCGGCTCGACCAGCTGCATGTTCATGCGTTCGGGCAAGCCGCCGACATTGTGATGCGACTTGATGGTCACCGACGGGCCGCCGCTGAAAGAGACGCTTTCGATGACGTCGGGATAGAGGGTGCCTTGTGCCAGGAAATCGGCGCCGCCGAGCTTCTCGGCCTCCTCCTCGAACACTTCGATGAACAGCCGCCCGATGGTCTTGCGCTTCTTCTCGGGGTCCGACTCGCCCTCGAGCGCGCCGATGAAACGGTCCGAAGCGTCGACCAGGATCAGCGGCAGATTGTAATGCTGGCGAAACATCTCCACCACGCCTGATGCCTCGTCCTTGCGCATCAGACCGTGGTCGACAAGGATGCAGGTGAGCTGGTCGCCGACCGCCTCATGGATCAGCAAGGCCGCGACCGAGGAATCGACGCCGCCCGACAGCGCGCAGATCACCTTGCCCTTGCCGACCTGTTTGCGGATCGTCTCGACCGCGTGCTCGCGGTAGGCGCGCATCGTCCAGTCGCCTTCG
>NZ_JAMYUM010000089.1:0-778 GCF_040322975.1 Mesorhizobium sp. M0074 | reverse complement strand
GGCTGCCAACTCACCCCAGCCAATACCTCGGCCCCGGCCCCTTGCGTCCTGCCATATCGGCAGGGTTCGCAAGGCTACACCGGTCGATCGACAGGCAGCCGCAACCGATGCACTCGGTAAGCCCCGACCTCAGGCGCTGCAACTCGGCGATGCGCTGGTCGATGCGCTTGGTCCACTGGCCCGATAACCGCGACCAATCCCGACGCGACGGCACGCGATCGGCTGGCAACTTGGCCAGCTCGCCGCCGATCTCCTCAAGCGTCAGCCCAATTCGCTGCGCGAAGACGATGAAGGCGATCCGGCGCAGCACGGATCGCGGGTAGCGTCTGTGTCCCGAGCCGGCCCGCTCGGACGCGATCAGCCCGCGCTCCTCGTAGAAGCGCAGGGCCGATGATGCGACGCCGCTGCGCCGCGCCACGTCGGTGATGGTCAGCATGGAATCCATGCATGAACGAAAGCACAATTCCCGCTTGACTTCAAGTTAACTTGAACTTGTACCAAGAGGCATACGGATTAAAGGAGCACTGGCAATGCAGACGAATGTCGAACTTCAGGGACTTCGCGTGGCGGTCACAGGCGGCACGTCCGGCCTCGGACTGGGGCTTGTGCGGCAGCTTGCCGCGATGAATGCGTGCGTCGCCTTCGTCGCCCGCACCGCCGCGAATGTCGAACGCATCGCCGACGAGACGGGCGCGCACGGTATTGTCGGCGACGTCGGCAAGAAGGAGGACATCTACCCGATCGCGTTGCAGGTCACTGCCAGCCTCGGCGGGCTCGA
>NZ_JAMYUM010000088.1:0-786 GCF_040322975.1 Mesorhizobium sp. M0074 | reverse complement strand
GCCAGGGGGCTGCATCGCACGCGTAACCTTCTGGTGCGCCAGCGCACGCAGTTGGCCAACGCCATTCGTGGCCTGCTCTATGAGATGGGCCTGACAAGCGCCAAGGGGGCTGCTGGCATCGAAGCCCTGCTGCGGCGCATCGAGGCGTCGGATGAATCCATCCCCGCCGCGCTGCTGACCTGCTTGACGCCGCTGGCCGGGCAATGGCGCGCGCTGGATGGCGAGATCGGCCGGCTGGACAAGCAGATCGTGGACCAGGTCAAGCAGGATCGGGCGGCCATGCGGCTGACGAAGATCCCGAGCGTCGGCCCGATCATCGCGCATGCGACCATCGCAGCCATCGGCGATGGCCGCCAGTTCGCCTCGGGCAGGAACTTTGCCGCCTGGGTGGGTCTGACCCGCAAGAGCCATGACACCGGCGGCAAGCACAAGTTGACAGGCCATATCAGCCGCGCCGGCGACAGGGACCTGCGAAGGCTGCTCATTCTGGGCGCCAGTTCCTGGCTGCGTCAGGTCAGGGCCAGGCCCGACAGAGGTTCGCCCTGGATTCGCGGCCTGCTGGCCAGGCGACCGGTCAAGGTTGCGGTCGTCGCTCAGGCGGCCAAGACCGCCCGCATCATCTGGGCGATGCTGAACTCGGAACAGCAATACAGGGCGCCGATTGCGACGTAGGCCGCCATCGAGGCCCTCAACAGCGTAAGGAGCAAAAAGCAGCACGGCAAAATGGTCAGGACCTGGGTCGAGACACTCCGCCTTCGTCATCGCGATACAAAGCGCGCTGGGATG
>NZ_JAMYUM010000087.1:0-817 GCF_040322975.1 Mesorhizobium sp. M0074 | reverse complement strand
CGCGACCTTGCCTGCCAGCTTGCACGGCACGCATGTCCCAAGCGGTGAGGCGATCGAGATCCGCCTGGCGGGCTGGCTGTCACTTCCCGATCCAACCCGTTTCGTGGCGATTGCCTTCGGCTCGGGCGATCACCGCACGCGCACGGAAGACCGGCTGCCTCCACCTCCGCTGTCACCAGGCGATCGCCTCCGGCTCGGCTCGCTTGACGCCGTCGTCGAGCGCCTTCTCGACCATCCACGCCTTCTCGAGTTGCACTTCCCAGGCAACCGCGCAGCGGTGCTTGCAGGACTGGCGCACTACGGCCGGCCGATCCAATACGCGCATGTTCCCGAGCCGTTGGCACTGTGGGATGTTTGGACGAAGATTGCCGCCGGGCCGGTCGCGTTCGAGGCGCCGTCGGCAGGCTTCGCGCTCGACTGGCGCACGCTCCAAGCCTGGCGTCGGCACGACGTTGGCTTTGCAACCCTCACGCATGCTGCGGGCGTCTCTTCCACCGGCGATCCCGCGCTCGACTCGCGCCTTCCCTTCGACGAGCCATACCGCATCCCTGGGCGCACCGCGGCGCAGGTCGCGCGGGCGAAGCTCCGCGGCAGCCGCATCATTGCGATCGGCACGAGCGTAGTGCGCGCACTTGAGGCAGCCGCCAATCCCGGCGGCAATGTGCGTGCCGGAAATGGCATTGCGACAGGGCGTATCGCGCGGGGCACGCGGCTTCGCGTGGTCGATGCGATTCTCACAGGCGTCCACCAGCCCGGCGAAAGCCATTTCGAGCTCCTGCGCGCCTTTGCCGACGATGCTCTGCTCGCCAAGGCCTCC
>NZ_JAMYUM010000086.1:0-832 GCF_040322975.1 Mesorhizobium sp. M0074 | reverse complement strand
TCGACGAGCCGACGCTGCCGTTCGGGCTGAGCGAGGTCCATGGCGACGGCAGCGGGGTCGGCGAGGCGCATCGGATGCTGCCGCAGGCGCTCAACGATCGGCTGCGGGCCCAGGCGCGGCGGCTGGGGGTGAGCCTGGCCAGCCTGTGCCATCTGGCCTGGGGGCAGGTGGTGGCGCTGAGCAGCGGGCGTCAGCAGGTGGTGTTCGGCACGGTGCTGTTCGGCCGCATGCATGCCGGTGCCGGCGCCGACCGCGCCATGGGCCTGTTCATCAACACCCTGCCTGTGCGCCTCGACCTCGACGGCACCGGAGTCGAGGAAAGCGTGCGGGCCACGCATCGCCGGCTTTCCGAGCTGCTGGCGCATGAGCATGCCTCGCTGGCGCTGGCGCAACGGTGCAGCGGCGTTGCCGCGCCGGCGCCGCTGTTCGGCGCGCTGCTGAACTACCGCCACAACACGCCGGCGGCCATGGCCGGCTCCGGGACGGAGGATGGTCTGTCCGGCGTGGAATGGCTGGGCAGCGAGGAGCGCACCAACTATCCGCTGACCTTGTCGGTGGAGGACTTTGGCGAGGCGCTCGGCCTCACCGCACAGGTGGTGGAGCCGATCTCTGCGGATCGGGTCTGCGGCTACATGCAGCGCGCGCTCGAAGCGCTGTCGGAGGCATTGGAGCAGGCTCCCGACAGGCCGGTGCGCGCGCTCGACATTCTTCCGCCCGAGGAGCGGACCTACCTTTTGGAGGAGCTGAACCGGACGGACGCGGCCTATCCGTCGGATCTTTGCATCCATGAGCTGTTCGAGCAGCAGGTGCGCCGGACGCCCGAGGCGGTGGC
>NZ_JAMYUM010000085.1:0-861 GCF_040322975.1 Mesorhizobium sp. M0074 | reverse complement strand
CCGCGCGCCATCTCGCCTATGTCATCTACACCTCAGGCTCCACCGGAACCCCAAAGGGCGTCATGGTCGAGCATGGAAGTCTGGTGAACTATTTGCATTGGTCGGATCGCAGCCATTACGAAGAAGCCGGCAACGGTTCGCCCATGCTGCTGTCGTTCAGCTTTGATGCTGGCGTTACGACCTTATTCGGGCCTTTCTTGGCGGGCGCCAAGCTTCGTCTTGCCAACCCCATTGCCCTAATACATGCGCTTGCTGCTTTAGAGGATGGTCAGACCTATGATCTAATCAAGCTGACCCCTTCGCATCTAAGCCTGCTGAACAAGCGGCTTGAAGCCTACAAGGGACCAGCCCCGACCAGAGCACTCATGGTCGGTGGCGAGGCCTTGATCCCGGCAGACATGCAGTTTTGGCAAGAGCATTTCCCGAACGTGCGTCTGATCAATCATTATGGTCCGACAGAAGCGACGGTTGGATGTGCCACATTCGCAATATCCGACGCTGTCGGGGGGCTGGCCTCCATCCCGATCGGGCGCCCGATTGCGAACACGCGGATCTACCTGCTGGACGCTCATGGTGCGCCGGTGCCGTTCGGGGCGGTGGGCGAGCTCTATATCGGCGGGGCGGGGGTTGCGCGTGGCTACCTGAACCGGCCGGAGCTGACGGCCGAGCGGTTCATCGCCAGCCCGTTTGTGGAGGGCGACCGGCTGTACCGGAGCGGCGACCTGGCGCGTTATCTGCCGGACGGCAATCTGGAGTTTTTGGGCCGCAACGACGAGCAGGTGAAGATCCGCGGCTTCCGCATCGAGCCGGGCGAGATCGCGGCGCGGCTTTGCGAGCACGAGCTTGTCGGCGAGGCGGTGG
>NZ_JAMYUM010000084.1:0-864 GCF_040322975.1 Mesorhizobium sp. M0074 | reverse complement strand
TCGACGAGCCGACGCTGCCGTTCGGGCTGAGCGAGGTCCATGGCGACGGCAGCGGGGTCGGCGAGGCGCATCGGATGCTGCCGCAAGCGCTCAACGATCGGCTGCGGGAACAGGCGCGGCGGCTGGGGGTGAGCCTGGCCAGCCTGTGCCATCTGGCCTGGGGGCAGGTGGTGGCGCGCAGCAGCGGGCGTCAGCAGGTGGTGTTCGGCACGGTGCTGTTCGGCCGTATGCATGCGGGTACGGGCGCCGACCGCACAATGGGCCTGTTCATCAACACCCTGCCTGTGCGGCTTGACCTCGACGGGACCGGAGTCGCGGCGAACGTGCGGGCCACGCATCGCCGGCTTTGCGAGCTGCTGGCGCACGAGCATGCCTCGCTGGCGCTGGCGCAACGCTGCAGCGGCGTTGCCGCGCCCGCGCCGCTGTTTGGCGCGCTGTTGAACTACCGCCACAACACGCCGGCGGCCATGGCCGGCTCCGGGACCGATGATGGTCTGTCCGGCATGGAATGGCTGGGCGGCGAGGAGCGCACCAACTATCCGCTGACCCTGTCGGTGGAGGATTTTGGCGAGGCGCTCGGCCTCACCGCGCAGGTGGTTGAGCCAATCTCCGCCGATCGGGTCTGCGGCTACATGCAGCGCGCGCTCGAGCAACTGGCGGAGGCACTGGAGCATGCCCCCAATACGCCGGTGCGGGAGCTGGACATCCTGCCGGCCGAAGAGCGGACCTACCTTTTGGAGGATCTGAACCGGACGGCGGCGGCCTATCCTTCGGAGCGCTGCATCCAGGAGCTGTTCGAGCAGCAGGTGCGCCAGGCGCCGGAGGCGGTGGCGCTGGTGCATGAGGACGAAGAGCTGAGCTATG
>NZ_JAMYUM010000083.1:0-1020 GCF_040322975.1 Mesorhizobium sp. M0074 | reverse complement strand
TCGAGCAACAGGTGCGCCGGACGCCCGAGGCGGTGGCGGTGGTCTGCCAGGACGAGCGCGTAAGCTATGGCGAGCTCAACGCGCGCGCCAACCGGCTGGCGCATCATCTGATCGCCCTTGGGGTCAAGCCGGATCAGCCGGTGGCGATCTGCGTCGAGCGCAGCCCGGCGATGGTGGTCGGGCTGCTGGCGATCCTGAAGGCGGGCGGCGCCTATGTGCCGCTCGATCCGGCCTATCCGAGCCCACGGCTCAACCAGGTGCTCGCCGATGCCGCCCCGCGGCTGCTGCTTTGCGATGCGGCCGGCCGCGCAGCACTCGGCCCCGAGGTGCTGACCGGTGTGACGGTGGTCGATCTGGAGACGGCCACGCCGGGCTGGGCCGAACTGCCGGCCTCGAACCCGGACCCGCGCGCCCTTGGCCTCACATCTCGCCATCTCGCCTATGTCATCTACACCTCAGGCTCAACCGGCACCCCAAAGGGCGTCATGGTCGAGCATGCCAGCACCGTGAACCTGCTGCATTGGAGCAGCGGCGTGTTTGCGGACTCAGAGATTAGCCGCACGCTGTTTTCTACCTCGATCAGTTTTGATCTGTCCGTCTATGAGTGTTTCGTTCCGCTGTCGCAAGGAAGCACCCTGTATCTCGTCGAGGATGCGCTGGCGCTGGCGCAGACGCCCTTGGATGTGTCCTTGATCAACACGGTCCCCTCGGCGATCGCCGCTCTGGTCGACCGGCAAGCCGTGCCCGCTTCGACAAGCGTCATCAATTCATGCGGCGAGCGGCTGAAGGCAGATCTGATCGAGAGGGTCTTCGATAGCAGCGGCGTCGAGAAGATCTGTAATCTGTACGCGCCTTCCGAGACGACGACGTACTCGACCTGGATTTGCATGCCGAGGGGCGAGGCTGTCGTTGAGACGATCGGCCGTCCGATTGCGAACACGCGGATCTATCTTCTGGACGCTCATGGTCAGCCGGTGCCGTTCGGGGCGGTGGGCGAGCTCTATATCGGCGGGGCCGGCG
>NZ_JAMYUM010000082.1:0-1034 GCF_040322975.1 Mesorhizobium sp. M0074 | reverse complement strand
TTGACATTTACATGATGCCCATCATATTTAGCCGCAATCATGATGATCGTCATGAATATAGGTTCCATCAGAGAAAAGAGCAATGCCATGACCACCATTCCATCAGTCCTCATCACCGGCGCCTCCACGGGCATCGGAGCTTCCTATGCCGAACGGTTCGCCCGCCGCGGACACGACCTCGTGCTGGTTGCCCGTGACGTGGCACGAATGGAGGCACTGGGAGCCCGGCTCCGTCAGGAAACTGGCGTTGCGATCGACATCGTCCAGGCTGATCTTACGCAGCCTGCCGAGCTTGCAACGGTAGAGACGAGGCTGCGCGATGACGCCCGCATCGGGATTCTCGTCAACAATGCCGGAACAGCCATCGGCGGAAGCTTCATCGAGCAGAGTACCAATGACGTCGCCCGGCTCGTTGCGCTCAACACGACCGCGCTTCTGCGACTTGCCAGCGCCATCGCCCCGCGACTTGCGAAGGCGGGTGCAGGGGCGATCGTCAACATCGGTTCCGTGGTCGGGCTGGCGCCGGAGTTCGGCATGACGGTCTACGGCGCAACCAAAGCCTTCGTGCTGTTTCTGTCGCAGGGGCTCAGCCTCGAGCTTGAGCCGAAGGGCGTCTACGTCCAGGCCGTGCTGCCCGCCACGACGCGAACCGAGATCTGGGGCCACGTCGGCGCCGACATCAACACGCTCTCCAACGTGATGGAGGTGGACGATCTGGTTGACGCGGCGCTGGTCGGCTTCGACCGCCGCGAACCGGTGACCATCCCGCCACTCCCCGATGCCGGTCAGTGGGACGCGCTTCAGGCCGCGCGCCAGGCCATGCTTCCGAACTATCGGAACGAACATCCCGCCGAGCGGTACCGCAAGGTCGCCTGAGCACCAACGAATCCATTTGATAACGACCTCGTCGCGGCGGGGACAAACAAGGTGACCTATGACCAACAAAGCACTTTTTGAGCCTTATTCTCTCGGCTCGCTGACGCTCTCCAATCGTATCGTCATGGCGCCCCTCACGCGCAATCGCGCTGGCCCGG
>NZ_JAMYUM010000081.1:0-1040 GCF_040322975.1 Mesorhizobium sp. M0074 | reverse complement strand
ATGGATGAAGTCACAGGCGATGGCTATGCCGAATTGCTCGACGACGGCTCGATCGAGATCACATTCGCCTACCACAACGGCGACGGGGCCATCCTCAAGGCAATACGTCAGACTTCTTCAACAGATGGGGTGATTGGGGTCTCGCCCGAGCCAAATTGAGGGCGGCTGCTCCTGTCGAGATGTGAGAACGTGGTCGATGTAGATCGCCACAAACATCAGGAGGAGCAGCCATGAAGTATTTTGCCGGACTTGACGTGTCTTTGGAAGAGACCGCGATCTGTGTCGTCGACGAGAGCGGCCGGATCGTGAAGGAAGGGCGGGCGGCGAATGAGCCGAGGGCGCTTTATGAAGCCTTGCGGAAAATCGATCTGCCGCTGGAGCGCATCGGGCTCGAAGCCTGTTCGCTGACAGCCTGGCTTTATGACGGTATTCGCGCCGAAGGATTGCCGGCGATCTGCATCGAGACCCGGCAGGCCAACGCGGCGATGAAAACGATGCCGAACAAAACCGATCGCAACGACGCCCGCGCCTTGGCGCAGATCATGCGCACCGGCTGGTATCGGCAGGTGCATGTGAAGAGCCAGCAGTGTCGGCTCTGGCGATCCCTCCTCGTTGCGCGACGCACGGTCCTCAATGAAATGCGGACGATCGAAAATGTCGTCAGGGCGATTCTGCGGGAGGCCGGCATCAAGCTCGGCACTCCAGGCCGCGCAGCTTTCGCCCCTCGCGTGCGCGAACTGATTGGCGCAGATACGGTCATCATGGCGCTTGTCGAGCCGCTTCTGGCGATCGTGGCAACGATGTTGCGCGAGTTCGGGCGACTGACAAAGCAGGTCTTCAATATCGCCCGCAAGGAGCAAGTCTGCCGGCGCCTCATGTCCGTGCCCGGTGTGGGACCCATCACCGCGCTCGCCTTTCGTGCCACGGTCGATCAGCCGGACCGCTTTCGCCGATCGAGGGATGTCGGAGCGCATTTGGGTCTGACCCCGGCACGCTATCAATCTGGCGAGACGGACATTCAGGGCAAGGTAAGCCGATGC
>NZ_JAMYUM010000080.1:0-1060 GCF_040322975.1 Mesorhizobium sp. M0074 | reverse complement strand
ACCGTGCGGTCAACCGGCTCGTCATCAACAATGGCTATGCGCAGTTCAGCTCGAGTGATCGTGTGGCGTGGGTGGGTAATCCCGCGTTTGATATCAGTACCCTGGAAGTGTGGGCACCGCTGCTACACGGTTCAAGCCTGGTTGTGATTCCACGAATTGATGTGCTGCAGCCAGAGGTGCTGCGCCGTCTGGTTCAGCAGCATGGCATTACCGTCCTGCATCTGACAGCTGGGTTGTTCAGCCAGAGCGCTGATGATTTAGGCCCGGCGCTGGCAAGCTTGCGGTTGCTATTGGTCGGCGGTGATGCGGTTGATGTGGCGGCAGTAGCACGGGTCTTGAGGGGGAGCCGACCGCAGCATCTCTTGCACTGCTACGGTCCGACCGAGACGACGACCTTCGCGACAGTCTGCGAGGTCACCGCGATTGATGAGACATTCCGCCGTATCCCGATCGGGCGCCCGATTGCGAACACGCGGGTGTACCTGCTGGACGGTCATGGCGCGCCCGTGCCGTTCGGGGCGGTGGGTGAGCTTTACGTTGGCGGGGCCGGCGTTGCGCGTGGCTACCTGAACCGGCCTGATCTGACGGCGGAGCGGTTTTTGGCCGATCCGTTCAGCGATGAGGCAGGCGCCCGGATGTACCGGACCGGCGACCTGGGGCGTTATCTGCCGGATGGCAATCTGGAGTTCCTGGGCCGCAACGATGACCAGGTGAAGATCCGCGGCTTCCGCATCGAGCCGGGCGAGATCGCGGCGCGGCTTTGCGAGCACGAGCTTGTCGGCGAGGCGGTGGTGGTGGCGCGCGCCGATCGGACCGGCGACCAGCGGCTCGTCGCCTACCTGGTGGCGAAGCCGGCGGACGGATCGGACGACGCCGATGGCGGCGCGCTTGCCGGCGCCTTGCGCGCCCATCTGGCTAGCCTGCTGCCCGACTACATGGTGCCGGCTGCGTTCGTGCGGCTGGCGGCGCTGCCGCTGACGCCGAACGGCAAGCTCGACCGCAAGGCGCTGCCGGCGCCGGCCGACGACGCCTATGCGCGGGCGGCCTATGAGGCGCCCCG
>NZ_JAMYUM010000079.1:0-1116 GCF_040322975.1 Mesorhizobium sp. M0074 | reverse complement strand
AAAGTCACCATAGAGGCCGGACGCAAACGGATTTTGCGTGGGATCAGGCGCGATCGCGCCGACTGGGAGGTCTTGCTCATCGACCGTCACGAAGGTTACCTGAGCTGGCACGGTTTTGAGAGGAATCAGCGCCTGATCACGGACAATGCCACAAGCTGCGGCGCGACGATTGACGCAACGCTCGCAGCTTCATTGTCGCGCCGCAGCAACCGGCTCATGCGCCAGGCGGAGTGCTTCCGGGGTAAGAATGGTGATTGCCGGCGCCGGATCGCGCTGCCGTGCAAGGATGTTGATGATGACGGCTGACGAGCAGACGTTCTGGTCGAGCGCCTCCTGGCAGGCCGCCTCGACCGCGTCGAGGCCGTCACTGAGAACGGTAGCCAGGATCGCCACCATCTGCCGGTCGCCATCGTCCGCGGACTTCAATCTGCGCCGGACCCGTTCCATCGCTGGTGGCAGAGCCCAGTCCCGGAATGGCGCGCCATTGCGCAGCGCTCCGGGCTTGCGGGCGAGCACGGGGACATAGTGCCAAGGGTTGTAGATCGTCTCGCCGCGCGCGAACGAACGCACATGTTCGGCAACAACCACGCCATCCTGACGAATGACGATGCGATCGGCATAGGCCTGGATCTCGACCGGGCGGCCGACGGCCGTCGACAGGACCGAGTATTTGTTGTTGTCGAAGCGAACCGTGCAGGTCTTCGACACCGAGGCCGGCACCGTGTGGAATCCGTCGAAGGGGCCGCGATACTCGACCAGTTGCCGCGCTCTTCCTCGAACACGTTCCAGATCGTTCGTTCCGGTTGCTCGACGTGACGGTGCGCCTTGGCGGTAAGCGCTATTTTCGCTGCACGTTGACGCGGTGGCTTTCGACGGATGGCCTTCGAATCGGGAACGGTATCTGGTCTGATCAGGCTGCTGTTACTTTGGCGAAGTTGAAGGGCAGCAGATCCTCGATGGCTGCGTTCTCGGGGCGCTGAGGTAGTTCAGTGAGGACGTGGCGCAGCCACGCTAACGGCTCGACGCCACAGGCGCGGCAGGTCAACATCAGGCTGTAGATGACGGCGCTGGCCCTGGCTCCGTCGACGGTATCGCTGAACAGCCAACTTTTCCGGC
>NZ_JAMYUM010000078.1:0-1175 GCF_040322975.1 Mesorhizobium sp. M0074 | reverse complement strand
TACTCTTTGATGGTGACGACGATGCCGGCACCGACGGTGCGGCCGCCTTCACGGATGGCGAAGCGCAGCTTCTCTTCCATGGCGATCGGCACGATCAGCTCGACATCGACGGTGATGTTGTCGCCCGGCATCACCATCTCGGTGCCTTCCGGCAGCGACACGATGCCGGTCACGTCCGTCGTGCGGAAATAGAACTGCGGACGGTAGTTGGTGAAGAACGGCGTGTGGCGGCCGCCCTCGTCCTTGGTCAGGATGTAGGCTTCGGCAACGAACTTCTTGTGCGGCTTGACGGTGCCGGGCTTGGCCAGGACCTGGCCGCGCTCGACGCCTTCACGGTCGACACCGCGCAACAGCGCGCCGATGTTGTCGCCGGCCTGGCCCTGGTCGAGCAGCTTGCGGAACATCTCGACGCCCGTGCAGGTCGTCTTGGTGGTCGGACGGATGCCGACGATCTCCAGCTCCTCGCCGACCTTGACGACGCCGCGCTCGACGCGGCCGGTCACAACCGTGCCACGGCCCGAGATCGAGAACACGTCCTCGATCGGCATCAGGAACGGCTTGTCGAGCGGACGCACCGGCGTCGGAATGTAGGCATCGACCGCAGCCATCAGTTCGCGGATGGCGTCCTCGCCGATCTTCTTGTCGCTGTCTTCAAGTGCGGCAAGCGCCGAACCCTTGACGATCGGAATGTCGTCGCCGGGGAACTCGTTCTTGGTCAAAAGCTCACGCACCTCGAGCTCGACCAGTTCGAGCAACTCGGCGTCGTCGACCTGGTCGACCTTGTTCAAGAACACCACGATCGAGGGCACGCCGACCTGGCGGGCGAGCAGGATGTGCTCGCGCGTCTGCGGCATCGGGCCGTCGGCGGCCGACACCACCAGGATCGCGCCGTCCATCTGCGCAGCACCGGTGATCATGTTCTTCACGTAGTCGGCGTGGCCGGGGCAGTCGACATGGGCATAGTGGCGGTTGGCGGTCTCGTATTCGACGTGCGCCGTCGAAATGGTGATGCCGCGCGCCTTCTCTTCCGGCGCCGCATCGATCTGGTCGTAGCGCTTGTATTCGCCAAAATACTTGGTGATCGCCGCCGTCAGCGACGTCTTGCCATGGTCGACGTGACCAATCGTGCCAATGTTCACATGAGGCTTAGTGCGCTCGAATTTACCTTTTGCCAT
>NZ_JAMYUM010000077.1:0-1194 GCF_040322975.1 Mesorhizobium sp. M0074 | reverse complement strand
GAGGGCTTTGCACGGGAAGCGAAATCCTGGTTGGTGAGTTAATGGGGCTTTTTTGAAGGCCGGGAAAGCAGTTTTCGACGGCTTGGTATGGCATCGACCGGCATGACCGGCCGATCCGCCGATTTTAGACAGACTCCTCCTCATGCCGGCTTTCCGCCAGGTGGATAGAGGGCGCCGATCATGGTCCGCAGATTGTAGGCGCAGGCGGCTAGTATGCATTGCGTGCGGTTGGCGGCGAGGTTGAAGAAGCGCAGGCGCCGCATGCCGTAGCGCTCCTTGAACACAGCAAAAGGCCGCTCCACAGCCGCCCGCACCTTGGCGATCAACCGGTTACGCAGCTTCTGGCGCGCCGGCAACTCGGGATGATGCTTGTTGGGCCGCCGCATCAGCCGGTCCTTGATCCCGGCCTTGGCCAGCCGATCATGCCTGGCATGGGTGTAGTAGGCCTGATCGCCATAGGCCGCCTTCTCATCGCCGCAAACCAGATTGTCGGCCGCCTCGGTGTCGGTGATCGAGGCGTCGCTTACCTCGACACGCCGGATCATGGTGTGCTCCTGGTCGGCGCCGATGTGCATCTTGTAGCCGAAGGTGCTCTTGTTGCCCTTCTTGCCCCAGCGCGCGTCCTTGTCGGCCGACGGCTTGGCCGGGCCCTGGTGGCCCTTCTTCGGCTGCTTGGGCGGCCGCCCACGGGCCTGCAGGAACGTCGCATCGACTAAGGTGCCGCGCTTGACGATCAGGCCCTTCGTCTCCAGCTGGCGGTTGATCTCCTCAAACACCTTGTCGATCAGCCGCTCGCGCGTCAGTTCCTCGCGGAAGCGCCACAGTGTCGAATGATCGGGCGTACGGTCCGAAAGGCTGAAGCCGGCAAAGCGGCGAAACGACAGCCGGTCACGGATCTGAGCCTCCAATGCCGGATCGCTCAGCCCGTGCCACACGCCCAGCAAAAGACAGCGCACCAGCGCCTCCGCCGGGTAGCTGGTGTTGCCCGAGCCGGGACCGCTGCGCTGACCCAGCAATGTTCGGATCGGTGCCCAGTCCAGTTCCTTCGATACCAGGTCGAAAATCGTCTCGTCCGACGCCGCCAGCCCGTCCGCCAGACTCAACTGACCCAGAACACGATCCGCCATCCCGAATCTCCCTGCTTCGACCATCATCACAGAATCACCAATCGGCTTCTGTGCAAAGGTCTCACAA
>NZ_JAMYUM010000076.1:0-1211 GCF_040322975.1 Mesorhizobium sp. M0074 | reverse complement strand
CGTCAGCTCGGGGCGGTTGAGATAACCGCGCGCAACGCCGGCCCCGCCGATATAGAGCTCGCCCACCGCCCCGAACGGCACCGGCCCACCATGACCGTCCAACAGATACACCCGCGTGTTCGCAATCGGACGGCCGATCGGGAGACGGCGGAATGTTTCGTCACTCAAGTTGATCTCGCAAACTGTCGCGAAGGTCGTCGTCTCGGTCGGGCCGTAGCAATGAATGAGACGTACAGGGCCTTCTTCTTTCAGTAATCTCAGAAAATAGGAAGGGTCATTGCGCTCGCCTCCACAGAGAAGGTACTTAAGTTGGGCTAATGTCGAGGCAATCGATGATGTGTGTTTATTGAATAATGCTGTTGTCAGAAAAAGGGACGTCACCCGGTGCTGTTTAAGCGCCTTAGCAAAACTGGGAGTGTCTATGACGGTGGTGGCATGCATTGCAACAATGCAACCACCGTTAAGCAGCGGCGCCCACACTTCGAATGTGCTTGCGTCGAAGGCGGGATTGCCAGCCCATGCCACACGATCCCCGGCATCGATCTTCGCATATCCATTATTGATCACGAGCCGATTGACAGCACAATGAGGAACAACAACTCCTTTGGGAAGGCCGGTTGAGCCGGAGGTGTACATTGCATACGCGGCAGCCTCGGCGCTCAACGCCAGGCCAGGATCGGAACTACATCCCGTTCCAATTATGAGCGGCTCAATAGCTAGAGCAGGGAACGTCGACTCAACCAAACCATCATCGTCACTCTCGGTCAGCACCAGGCGTGGAGCACAATCGGCTATCAGCCATTCTTGTCGCGCAGATGGAAGAGCGCGATCGACCGGCACATATACTCCCCCCGCTTTCAGGATCGCCAGTTGCGCCACCACAAGGGCGACGGAGCGGTCCAGCACTGTCGCAACGCAATCCGCCGGCTTGACCCCAAGGGCGATCAGATGATGGGCCAGCCGGTTGGCCCGCGCGTTGAGCTCGCCATAGCTTACGCGCTCGTCCTGGCAGACCACCGCCACCGCCTCGGGCGTCCGGCGCACCTGTTGCTCGAACAGCTCGTGGATGCAAAGATCCGACGGATAGGCCGCGTCCGTCCGGTTCAGCTCCTCCAAAAGGTAGGTCCGCTCCTCGGGCGACAGCAGCTCGATGCGGCCGACCGGCTGCCCGGCATCGGCAACCATCGCCCGCAGCAGCGCCAGCAGATAAC
>NZ_JAMYUM010000075.1:0-1236 GCF_040322975.1 Mesorhizobium sp. M0074 | reverse complement strand
AAAGTCAGCAATTTACCAGCATGTCGCGAGACATGCTGCTCAGCGACTTCGCGCCGTTCTCGGTCACTCGGACAGTCTCACTGAAGACGTAGCCGTCGTCCTTCTCAAAAATGCCGATGAGGACGTGGAAAGTCATGTTAGGTTCAATCACGGTATCGTCGTCCGCCTGGAAGCTGCCGCCGCCGTCGACCCAACCGTGACCGATGGAGTAGCCGCTCCTGGATTCCTTACGCACGCCGTATGGTTTAAAGGCGCGCTGGAACGCTTGTGAAACTTCAGAGCACTTCACTCCCGGCCGTATTGTTTCGACCTGCGCGAGAAAGCCGCCCAAAGCGGCTTGATGTAGGTGCCGCGCCCGAGCGTTTGGCTCACCCAAAAATACCGTCCGTGCCAAGCCGCAGGCATAGCGGTGTCGGTAGGCACCGATCTCGAAATTCGTTTGACAGCCCATCTGATAGCGCGCGTCAGACCACGGAAGATGCGGCGCGTTGGCGGGAGAGCCAACCGGCATAGTTGGAAAGGCGCAAACACCTCCGGGGATTTCCGGAGTGCCTTTGACCAAAGCATTCACTATGGCGGCACCCACGTCGCATTCGCGTGCGCCAGGAGCGATCTCGAGCCGGCCCACCTGCATGGCCCTATCGGTTATCTTTCCGGCCTGCTCCATATAGGCAAGCTCAGCCGGTGACTTTACCGTTTTCAGTTTTCCGATCATCCCATCGGCATCGATGGCCTTCGATAAGTCCAATCTGTTGGAGAGGGCGGCGTGGTCCTTCACTCCAAACGTCTTGGCCGTCAGTTCGACTCCGATGCGGCTCGACTTGGTGCGCTCGCGGATCAGATCACTAATCGGCTCCCATGCGGTCCGCTGGCTCGACCCGATGTATTTCTCCGGATAACTGAGGATTCGCGATTCCGGCAGGTACGATGTGGGTGTCGCACATAAAGTGTCGATCTCGCGCAAGATCAGCCACGGATCTTCATCGTCTTGACACACGAGAGCGAGCTGCGGAACGTACTCCGAGTAACCGTCATAGCCGGTCAGATAGTTCATATTATTCTCGTTCATGACAAGCAGCGCATCCATGCCGCGCGCCGCCATTTGCTGTCGCAGCCGAGCAGTGCGCCCGCGATATTCCTGTTGACTAAATGCAGGCACGCGTTCCTGTTGACTATTTGTGGGCATAGCAGCTCTCCTATCTTGAAATGTCGATTGCACCAGGCAATTAAGTGGTT
>NZ_JAMYUM010000074.1:0-1288 GCF_040322975.1 Mesorhizobium sp. M0074 | reverse complement strand
GGGGGCCTGCATCAGCACGCGAGCGCCTGAATTGCCGATCTCGCTCAGCTGCGGCTCAGTGGCAACGTCCTGCAGACGACTGTTCAGGGTCCTTTGCCTCTTCGCTGGTCTCAACTCCGCTGTACCAGTTGGCACGAAAGACGATGGCAGAACAGCGTCGTCTTCATTAGCTTTCCCAGGGAGCTCGCGCCCGAGTTCGGACTTCCGGAGATGAGCTAGTGCACTGATCCCACCGGAGTTGTTATAGCGCTTGGCATCTTCATCCAGCGACCCCTCGTGAAGCCGAGCCGCAATCCCCGGCTTTTTGTTTTCAACCAGGTATTCACTGAAACGTCTAGGAGCAGATCCATAGGTCTGAATGGTAGCGGGATTCGGCCCGGTCGGCGCTGCCTTGTACTCTTTGATGGGAGCCGCTGTGTAATCTCTGATGAGCGCGGCGTCGGCAGGGTCGGGATTATTCAGGACAGCGGCGCGGTCCAGCACTGGCGCTCCGCCCGCCCACGTCTTGAGATGACCCACTGCTCTAGCCACGTCCGAGGAGCCACTCTTGCTCTCGTACTCCTTGAGATCCGGATCCAGCGACTCCTCGTGAAGCCGAGCAGCAAATCCCGGCCTGTTATTATCAAAGAGCCAACGACCAAAGCCGAGAAGAGAATTTACATGGCGCTTGACCGTGCTCTCCAATGCTGACCTCAGCCCTTCGACAACAGTCGCATCGTTGGAATAAAGAGGACGCTTGTCGGGACCGGAGACCCCTATTGGAGGATCTGGCTGCACCGCCGGCGGCACAGAACGAGCATGGTCACGCAACTCGGACGGTGCGGGGGGATTCAGATCAACCACTGACGAATCGCGCGCCGTTGAGTGACCCGGCTGCAGCACCGAGGCACCCAGCATCGACCCACTGCCTCCGGCGTAGGGCGCCGCGGCGTGTTCTTGTCCGCTCCCTTGCACCATGAGTTGCGCCTCCCATGGCGATGTATCCACTTGAGGGCCGGGATCATGCACTGGTTCGTCCATTTGCTTTTGCAACCGAGCCCACCTTTCGGCCACCGCGGCCTCGCCAACCGCGGAGGGCGTCTCCTCAGCCCTGGCGAACGCTGGCCCGGCAGGCGCCGCCGGCACAGAACGAGCATGGTCACGCAACTCGAACGGTGCGGGGGGATTCAGATCAACCACTGACGAATCGCGCGCCGTTGAGTGACCCGGCTGCAGCACCGAGGCACCCAGCATCGACCCACTGCCTCCGGCGTAGGGCGCCGCGGCGTGTTCTTGTCCGCTCCCTTGC
>NZ_JAMYUM010000073.1:0-1350 GCF_040322975.1 Mesorhizobium sp. M0074 | reverse complement strand
TGTCGGTAGCTTTTCAAGTTGTCCGGTTTTTGTAGCACATCAGATGTCCGCTTCTGTTTGTTGCAGGAGGTGCGTCGAAGCGGTTCACGCCGCACTCCTGATCTCGGTTTTCTGGCCGCGCAACGACCCGTCCGCATGGTAGCGGGCGATCGACCGTGGCCCGTGGAAGACGGCCAGCGTGCCGTCGGGATATTGGCGCACCTTGACCTTGGCCTTGACGAAGTGATGACGGATCGGGCTTGGCGGCAGCTGCAGCCTGAGCCGTCCGAAGACAATGGTGTTGTCGCGGCCGACCACGCGCTCCTCCTCGATGCACAGGATCTCGGCGAGCTGGTCCGGATCGGCGGCGACGAAGGCGCTGTCGGCGATCTCGGGCGGCTTCGAAAAGCGGGCATTGTGAGCCGCCAGGTAGACCTCGGCGATGAAGCGGTTGGCCGCTTCGATGTCTGTGATCCCGGCCAGTGCAAGTTCCTTCGGCAGTCGTTCCTGCAACGTCGAGAAGGTGCGCTCCGAGCGTCCGCGCGCCTCGGGCGAATAGGCCGGTATATGCTCGACGCCGAGCCGCACTAGCGCCCGACCGACTTGGGTGAGCCGCTCCTTGTCGACCTTTTCCCCGGCCTTGGGCGTGTGGAAATAGTGGCTGCCGCGGTCGCTGTAGAGGCTCGACGCCAGACCCTTGGCCGCAAACGTCTCCAACAGGCCTTGGAAGCTCGAGGCCGTGCCTTCCTCCTCGACCAGGAAGGCCGAATAGAGCGTGCTCGTCGCATCGTCCATCGTCACGATCAGGTCGAGCGGCGGCTCACCCGTCAACCACTCGTGCCGGCTGCCGTCCTGATGCAGCATCATGCCCTCGCACGGCTTTCTGGGCCGCTTGCGCCGATGCGCCCCGCGCCGCTTGGCCCGCTCCACCAGACCGGCTGCGTGCAACTGCGCCTTCGTCCAGGTGTAGCTCCAGCAGAAATTGTGGTCGCGAACCAGGTGCTCGTGGAAGTGCTTCACGTTCCAGCCAAAATACCGCTCCCGGTAAAGCAACAGCATCTCCTCCACCGCATCGCACGGCGCCCGTCGCGGCGAGGCCTTGCCCAGCCGACGGTCGATAAGGCCGGCGACACCCTCTTCCTCGTAGCGGTCGCGATAGCGCCGGAACTGACGCTCCGACATCCCAAGCAACTCACCAGCCTCCAGCATCGACAGATCACCTCGATCCCACCGGCTCAATACGTCGCGAAACTTCTGCATCCTGCGGTCCTGTAGCCATGCTGCCCGTCTCATCCCCAGCCTCCGTTCGCTGAAGATCAAACCGGACAACTCGTCTGCTACCTAACCCGGACAACTCATCTGCTTACGACA
>NZ_JAMYUM010000072.1:0-1418 GCF_040322975.1 Mesorhizobium sp. M0074 | reverse complement strand
TTGAAAGCGTGGTCGCGCTCGACCGGGCCGTGCATGTGGACGCCGCAGCCGGTGCAGGCATGGCGCAGGATCAGCGCGCCCGGATCGACGATCTTCAGCTTGTCGCCGTTTTCGGTCACCGTCACGTCGTTTGTACCGGCAACCGCCACGACCGAGAACAGCGCGCCTTCCGGCTTCCAGCATTTGGTGCAGCCGCAGGCATGGTTATGGGCGATCTGGCCCTTGACCTTCACCTTGACCGGGTTGCTGGTGCAGGCGCAGACCAGCGTGCCGCCGGCAAAGTCGGCCTTTTCCCGTGGCAGTCCATTGTCGATTTTAGGATGCAGTTTTTCCGGCATTTTTGTCTCCTCCCTTGGTTCTATGCTGGTTCCGTTTCGATTACCGCTTCATTCTCCATACGGTGTTCTTGCCTGACGCGCTCTACCACCTTGAGAGCCTTGCTCAGATATGTATCGCGCACGAGAAACGATATTTCTTCTCTGCCGCGGTCGATCTCATCGAGGTCGATGCGAACGCGGTTGTTATTCCTAAGCGCTACCCAAAGATGTTCGCCGAATTGCCAGCTCTGCATACTGAGCGACTCGCTGAAATTCGGATATCGGATCCGAACCCGGATCAGTACCTCCTTCAATAGACTACCACGCTCCTGATCGACTTGCCTTCATGCATCAGGTCAAAGCCCTTGTTGATGTCCTCGAGCTTCAGCGTGTGGGTGATCATCGGATCGATCTCGATCTTGCCGGCCATGTACCAGTCGACGATTTTCGGCACGTCGGTGCGGCCGCGCGCGCCGCCGAAGGCGGTGCCCATCCAGGTGCGGCCGGTGACCAGCTGGAACGGCCGCGTCGAGATCTCCTGGCCGGCGCCGGCAACGCCGATGACGACCGACTTGCCCCAGCCGCGATGCGACGATTCTAGCGCCTGCCGCATGACTTTGGTGTTGCCGGTGCAGTCGAACGTGTAGTCGGCGCCGCCGATCTGGTCGGCGCCGCGCTTGGTCATGTTGACGAGATGAGCCACGACATCGCCGTCGATCTCCTTCGGATTGACGAAATGCGTCATGCCGAACTTCTCGCCCCAGGCTCGTCTGTCGTTGTTCAGGTCGACGCCGATGATCATGTCGGCGCCGGCAAGGCGCAGGCCCTGGATGACGTTGAGGCCGATGCCGCCGAGGCCGAAGACTACCGCCGTCGCGCCTTGCTCGACCTTGGCGGTGTTGATCACCGCACCGATGCCGGTGGTGACGCCGCAGCCGATGTAGCAGATCTTGTCGAACGGGGCGTCGGCATTGACCTTGGCCACCGCGATCTCGGGCAGCACGGTGAAGTTGGAAAAGGTCGAGCAGCCCATGTAGTGGAACAGCTTGTCCTTGCCGATCGAGAAGCGCGAGGTGCCGTCCGGCATCAAGCCCTGTCCCT
>NZ_JAMYUM010000071.1:0-1449 GCF_040322975.1 Mesorhizobium sp. M0074 | reverse complement strand
CCGCCTTGATGCACGGCGAGGACGTTTTGGCGGCCTGAAGCGGCGATGTGGCCGCTGTTGGGCGCTTTTCCGCGAACCTCGTCAGGCGCCGGCGGTGATCCGTCGTGATGGCAGGTGGGTTTGCAGGTTGCGGTCGGCGGGTTCGTTTCGGGGCGTCTGCGCCCCATGGTTATGTCGCGAGCCGCGGAATGCGATCGAGGACGATGCGCAGGATGCGTTGGTCGGGGCAGGATGTCGGCAGGTGCAGGCGGATTTGCGTCTTCATCTCGACCACCCGCGCAGCGATCTTGATGAGGCGCAAACGCAGCGTGTCGAATTGCGCGACGGCAAAGCTGGAGCGTTTCGGCGCAGCGCGCAGGCCCCACATGAGCCAGTAGGCGCCGACATGCAGGAACAGCCGGAACTGGTTGGCCGTCGCTCTTGTGCAGGACGTTCGGTCGGCGGCGAGATGCGTCTTCCAGGACTTGATGTGGTTCTCGGCCGCTCCGCGCCGGCAGTAGACATCCTCGTAGAGCGCCTTGGCCTTTCCACCGGCGAGGTTGGTGACGATGAAGCGGGTGTCAGCACCTTGGGCGCCGACCTCGACCCGCGCTATGATGCGCTCGACGCGGCTCCAGCTGGCGGCCCCATCCAGGAACTCCTTGAACCTGCGGACCTTGTTCGTCTTCGGTGACGCTTCAAAGCGCGCCGTCGTGGGGGCTTCCAGGTCCGCGACATGCTTGCGCAGGGTCGTGGTGGGCGGTACGCCGAGGATGAAGTCGACATCGTTGGCGCGGCACCAGTCGATGATCTGCGGGCTGCAATAGTGACCGTCGGCCCGGATCAGGATCCGGATGTTCGGCCAGTTGCTCCGGATCGCCCGCACGAGGCGGCGCAGGTGAGCGCGGATCTCAGCCCCGCTTGGCGCTTGGCCGGTCGTAGGACAGCAGCCACGAACCGGCCGTCGCCATCGAACACAACGATCGGCTGGAAGCCGTACTCGTCGTGATGGGCATTGAAGAGGCGGAGCTGCTGGTTGCCGTGCACGGCGTCAAACGTGTCGTCGATGTCGAGCCCGATCCGCTTCGGAATCTGCCAGGAAGGAGGCGCAGTAGAGGTCGACCATCGTCCGGCCCATGGCGAGCAGCGAGCGCACATCGGGTATTTCTCCAGCCGACACATCGTCGATTGCGACGCCAGATCCCGACCCGAAGGGGGCGCATCCTGGGCCATCTTGAAGACCGGGTCGGAACGCAGCCGGTTGGCGTCGTCGCCATCCTCGTAACCGGCGGCGATCATCTTCATGCGGAAGCCGATCATATCTGCAAAGTTGTGGATGACCTGGTCCGGGCTGCGTGGATCATCGATGCAGCGCGCCAGACGGTCGGCCACCCGCAGTCGTTTCTCCACCTCTGCTAGAGCCAGAACGCCACTGTCCGACGACAGCATGCCGCCATCGAAACGGGCGAC
>NZ_JAMYUM010000070.1:0-1729 GCF_040322975.1 Mesorhizobium sp. M0074 | reverse complement strand
TCGGCTCGTCGATGTCGGCCAGCCTCGCCCGGAAGAACTCTTCATGCGCCTTGGCATCGACCCCCAGCCGCGCCTGCGCCACCAGCTTGCGGAACGGCTGCGGTGCGGCAAGCTCATGCCCGCGACCTTCCAGCACCGCCCGCACCTCGGCATGCATCACCTCCAGCGTCGTGTGATCGCCGATCAGATGGTGCAGCAGCTCCAACAGCAGCCAGCGCCCCGTGCCCGGCTCGCGCGCGATCACGACGCGCATCAACGGCGCCCGGCCAAGGTCGATGCGGTACTGGCGCGGATCGAACCGCCGCTTCAGCTGCTCGGAACCGGGACCGCCATCCTCGTCCAGCTCGACCTCGCGCACCTCCAGGGCCGCCTTGCGCCACACCACCTGCGCCGGGCTCGACAGCCCCTCCCAGACAAAGGCCGTGCGCAGCATGTCGTGCCGATCCACAACCTGCTGAACCGCACCAAGATAGCGCTCCAACAGGTCACGGTCGGCAAACGCCATCTGCGACACCAGCAGGTAGGGATCGCCCCGCCCGGCCAGAAGATGATGGAACAGGATGCCGTCCTGCAGCGGCGACAGGCAATAGATATCCTGGATGTTGCCGACCCCGCCCGGCACCGTGGCGACGACCCGGTCGATCTCCTGTTGGGTAAGATCGATCAGCGGCAGCATCCGCGGCGTGATCGCCGTGCTCTGCTCGCCGATCAGGTTGGCCGGCACCGCCACCTCGCGATGGCTGCCAAGGCTGGCGGCCAGATCGCAAAGCACCGGCCGGGCGAACAGGGTGCGCACCTCCACCCCGAGCGACAGCCGCCGCAGCCGCTCCATCAGCTGCACGGCCAACAGCGAGTGGCCGCCGAGCTCGAAGAAGTGGTCGTGGCGCCCGATGCGCTCGAGGCCGAGCAGCTCTTGCCAGATCCCGGCCAGCAGCGTCTCGACCTCGCCCTGCGGCGCTTCATAGGCGGTGCGCGCATAGGCCTCGTCGTCGGGAACAGGCAGCGCCTTGCGGTCAAGCTTGCCGTTGGCCGTCAGCGGCAGCGCCGATAGCCGCACGAACGCCGACGGCACCATGTAGTCGGGCAGCCGCGCGCCAAGATGCGCGCGCAAGCCGCCGGCAAGCCCGGCTGCATCTTCGCCCTCGGCTCCGGTCTCGTCCTCCGCTCCGGCCTGCGACGAGCACACTACATAGGCGACGAGCCGCATCTGGCCCGCTCGGTCCTCACGCGCCACCACGACCGTATCGCGCACCCAGGGGTGCTCGCAAAGCCGCGCCGCGATTTCGCCCGGTTCGATGCGGAAGCCGCGGATCTTCACCTGGTCGTCGTTGCGGCCGAGGAACTCCAGATTGCCGTCCGGCAGGTAGCGCGCAAGGTCGCCGGTCCGATAGAGACGGTCGCCTTCCACAAAGGGGCTGGCGATGAACCGCTCCGCCGTCAGCTCGGGCCGGTTGAGATAACCGCGCGCAACGCCGGCCCCGCCGACATAAAGCTCGCCAACCGCCCCGAACGGCACCGGGGCGCCATGACAGTCCAGTAGATAGACCGTCGAATTGCGAATTGGTCGGCCGAGCGGGACCCGTTGCCGACCGTCGGAACCAGCAGGTACCGGATAGCAGAGACTGAAGGTCGTATTCTCTGTCGGGCCGTAGCCATTTGAGATCCGCAGTGTCGGATGTCGCTTCTGGCATGCTTTTACGGAAGCGGCGGAGACCTCTTCGCCCCCGAC
>NZ_JAMYUM010000069.1:0-1845 GCF_040322975.1 Mesorhizobium sp. M0074 | reverse complement strand
CGCTGACCTGAAAGTCTACCTGCACCGCGAGCCGATCGACTTCCGGGCCGGCATCAACAGCCTTGCGGTTCTGGTCCAAGAGACGATGGCGCTCGATCCGTTTGCTCCGGCGGTTTTTGCGTTCTGCAATCGCCGTCGCGACCGGATGAAGCTCCTGTTCTTCGATCGGTCGGGCTTTGTGCTGGTCCTGAAGCGGCTGACCGAGGACAAGTTCCGGTGGCCGCGCCGGGAGGCAGCGGTGGTCACGCTTACGACCGAGCAATTGCACTGGATCCTCGACGGCATCGACATCGATGCGATGGTCCGCCATCCGGTGCGGCAATATCAGGTTGCCGGTTGAGGGCTCTCGAATTGAGCGGTTGACGCGGCGGCATGCTTTCGATTCAAGAATCTGATGAATCGACCCGGCGAACCGACTGTTGAAGCGTTGATGGCGCGTATTGCTGCGCTGCAGGCGCAGAACCGTCAACTCACCGAACGCGTCGTCAAACTCGAGGAAGAGCTGGCGCTTGCACGACTGCATCGTTTTGCGCCGCGCAGTGAAAAGCACATTGACCGCCTCTTCAATGAAGCCGAACAGGCCGCGGATGAGGACGCCGCCGACAACGAAGATGGCGGCGTCGTTGTCCTGCCGGACACGGGCTTGCCGGCCAGCGAAGGGGCGACGGGAAAGAAGCGCGGCCGCAAGGCCTTGCCGGAAAACCTGCCGCGCGAGCGCGTCGAGTATGACCTTCCCGACGATCAGAAGGCTTGTCCTTGCTGCCGTCACCAGATGCATCGCATGGGCGAGGCCGTTACCGAGCAACTTCATATCGAGGTGAAGGCGAAGGTCCTGCAGAATGTGCGGTTCAAGTATGCTTGCCGTCATTGTGAGCGTACCGGCATCAACACGCCGGTCGTGACCGCGCCGATGCCCGCGCAACCCTTGCCGGGCAGCATCGCCACGGCTTCGACGCTGGCCTTCGCGCTCGTTCACAAATACGTCGACGGCACACCGCTCTACCGCCTGGCGCAGGCCTTCGAGCGCGCGGGCGTTCCTGTCAGCCGTGGCGCTCTGGGTCACTGGGTGATCGGCTCGAGCGAAAAGCATCTCGCCCGCATCTATGACGTGCTGAAGCTGCGGCTCAGATCGCAGCCCCTCATCCATGGCGACGAGACCACGGTCCAGGTGCTGAAGGAAATGGACAGAGAGGCCACCAGCACCTCGTACATGTGGGCATACCGGAGCGGCCACGACAGTGACGAGCCGATCGTGCTGCTCGATTATCAGCCGGGTCGCGGCCAGATACACCCGCAGACCTTCTTGGGCGATTACCGCGGCATCGTGATGAGTGACGGTTATTCCGCCTGGCGCACGCTGGAAGGGGCAACGCATCTTGGCTGCATGGCCCATTCGAGGCGGCGCTTCGTCGATGCCCTAAAGGCGAGGAAGAAGGGTGGCGGCCCGCCGGAACAGGCGCTCCGGTTCTTTGAACAGCTCTATCGGGTTGAAAGGCAGGCGCGGAACGAAATCCCCGATGACGGCGAAACGCGAGATCACTGCATTCGCCGCTTCCGCCAGCAACATAGTGTCCCAATCCTCCAGGCTCTCAAGGCATGGCTCGACGACTTCGCTCCAAAAGTCTTGCCGGACAGCAAGCTCGGCGACGCCGTCTCCTACACCCTGAACCAATGGGGATATCTGACTCGTTACACCGAGGACGGCAGCATGCCGATCGACAACAATCTTCTCGAGCGTGACATCAGAATCTTTGCCACTGGCCGGAAAAGTTGGCTGTTCAGCGATACCGTCGACGGAGCCAGGGCCAGCGCCGTCATCTACAGCCTGATGTTGACCTGCCGCGC
>NZ_JAMYUM010000068.1:0-1957 GCF_040322975.1 Mesorhizobium sp. M0074 | reverse complement strand
ATTCGGATCGGCCTTAGCAACCAAATCCTACGTCATTTCAACGGCTTGAACCACATCCGCCAACCCACCGTGAATTTTCAGGCTAGCACGTGGATCATCGAAATCATCAAGCGCTCCGACACGGCCAAAAGCTTCGAGGTGCTGCCGCGAACATGGGTCATCGAGCGAACGTTCGCCTGGCTCGGGCTTGTCGCCGGCTCGCCAAGGATTTCGAGGCGACTATCGAAAACGCTGAAGCGTGGGTCTTCATCGCCTCCATCCGCCTCATGCTCCGCCGCCGTGCAGCTCTACTCGCACGTAACTGAATTTCGAGTCCAGGTTCGTGTTCACCTCGTGCATTCTGCGGAAACCCGCAACTACGCGTCAAGCAATCTCGCGGTTAGCCGACTCGATCTAAAGTCAATATGCATCCGTGAAGAGCAGGCCGGAATTGGAAATGCAGTTTGGAGGTGGGATTGGGGAGGGGCCAATCTTACCCATGGCAGGTCTCTCGCCTGCCAGAATGCGGAGCCCCTCACCGTGGAGGCGGGCAGCCGTCTAGCGCTGATATCATTGCAAATCACGATGAAATTCGCACCGTTCGTTTCAGTTACTGAGACAAATTGGTGCGTCCATTCCCCGCCGGAACGTTAAAGTCGCGATTGCTACGCGTTGGATTGACTCGACCGCTGAATTGCTCTTGCATTTGGCCCATCTCGGCTCTGCCAATGTTTTTATCGAGAGGAGACTTACATGACTTTGATCAAATGCGGCCTAGTGCAGCTGAGCCTTAAGGCGCCGACCGACGCGAAGATCTCCACGATTCGGGATCGCCTGCTGGACGACCATGAGGCGTTTGTGGAACGCGCTGGAGCGCAGCATGTCCAGATCATTTGCTTTCAAGAATTATTCAATCAGTTTTACTTTGGCTGTGGCCACGATGAAAAGTGGTTTTCCGCTGCCGAGAAAGTGCCGGATGGTGTGACTATTACGCGCTGCCGAGATTGGGCAAAGCGGTATGGGATGGTGATCGTCGCTCCTATGTATGAGGAAGAGGCGCCAGGGGTCTACTATAACACTGCAGTGTTCATCGATGCGGATGGCTCGTACCTTGGCAAATACCGCAAAATGCACATCCCTGATGGTGGATGGTGCCGGGAAAAAATGTACTTCAAGCCCGGTAACCTCGGTTTCCCGGTCTTCCAAACGGCGTTTGGTCGGATTGGAGCAGTGATCTGCAATGATCGGCATTTCCCGGAGGGTTACCGAGCGCTTGCTCTCGCAGGCGCCGAAATTGTCTTCACGCCCACTTCGACGGGACCTGCGGCTCGCCTGCCCTGGGAATCAGAGATTAGAACCGCTGCATTTGCCAACGGAATTTTTGTCGGCGCCCCAAACCGTGTTGGTGATGAGGGCACTGAAATGGGCAAGTATTTCGGGCATTCGCTTTTTGCTGGACCCATAGGTGACATTGTTGCGCAAGGCGGAGACAGTGACGAACTGGTCGTAGCGGAACTGGAAACCGCATTGACGCAAGAAATGAGACAGAGTTGGGGATTCTTCCGCGACCGGCGGCCTGATGCGTATTCAACGCTTTGCCAAACTGATATTATGTAGGCTCTCCGAGTATGCCGCAACAACGTGTCAAGCGAAGTCCTTGGGATACTTGCGCTTGTGGCAAGATCTCTGATGGCACGCGTTGAGCGAGATGGGTTGAAAGTCCGGGACGTCGGGTTCCTCAAACGAGATCTGACGGGGCGGGGGTGCCGAGCTTTGCCTGACCTGTCCTAGCACAACTTGGCTGCCGTCGAACAAGGTTCGGCGGCAGCCACTTTTCCCGCGAATTCTTCATTCCACTGGTCTCCGAAGTCGTTCGCCAGCCACGGTTACTTCTAGCAGGCTGTTGAAGAAGTCTGACGTATTGCCTTGAGGATGGCCTCGTCGCCGTTGTGGTAGGCGAATGTGATCTCGATCGAGC
>NZ_JAMYUM010000067.1:0-1981 GCF_040322975.1 Mesorhizobium sp. M0074 | reverse complement strand
GAACTTTGAACTCATGGACCGACAGGCCCGAGACGCGGTTAAGGAAAGCCCCGTTGGGACGTTTCACCAGCAGATCAAGCGGCTCGGCCAGTCAGCGCCAGACGTTGCTCCCGGGGACCCATTTAAATTTCAAAGTCTTGAGAGCAAGGGGGACGCCGCTGCGCAGCGCAGCGGGCCGCAGGAGGAATACAGTTGGCCAGAGTATCTCCCCCCTGGGAAAGCTAATGAAGACGACGCTGTTCTGGCATCGTCTTTCGTGCCAACTGGGCCCCATCACCAAGCCTCGGATCCCGCAGGGTCCTTTCGTCCCCTGAGCTGGCGCGACGGCGACCAGCGCGCGCCGGACGAGCGGATCGCTGCACAGGACAGGAGCAACCAGCTACCAAGCGAGGAGGTCCTCATCAACCGTGAGCATGATACAGCGGAGTTGAGACCAGCGAAGAGGCAAAGGACCCCGAACAGTCGTCTGCAGGACGTTGCCACTGAGCCGCAGCTGAGCGAGATCGGCAATTCAGGCGCTCGCGTGCTGATGCAGGCCCCCACCCATCAAGTGGGTGCATTGCCATGGGAGGCGCAGCCCATGATGCAAGGGAGCGGACAAGAACACGCCGCGGCGCCGTACGCCGGAGGCAGTGGGTCGATGCTGGGTGCCTCGGTGCTGCAGCCGGGTCACTCAACGGCGCGCCATCATCATGCGCCGGATTCGTCAGTGGTTGATCTGAATCCCCCCGCACCGTCCGAGTTGCGTGACCATGCTCGTTCTGTGCCGGCGGCGGTGCAGCCAGATCGCCCAAAAGTGGTCTCCGGTCCCGACAAGGGTCCTCTTTATTCCAACGATGCGACCCTTGTCGAAGGGCTGAGGTCAGCACTCTATGCCGGTAAGGTCGGGGAGATCACGGTCAAGCGCCATGTAGATATTCTTTTCGGCTTTGGTCATTGGCTCGTTGAAAATAACAAGCCGGGGATTGCGGATCGGCTTCACGATTCGTCGCTGGATCGGGATCGCAAGGAGTACGAGATCTGGGGTGGCGGCCCCTCGGCCGTGGCTGGGTCACTGGGTCGTCTCAAGACGTGGGCGGGCGGAGCGCCAGTGGTGGGCCGCCCTGCCCTGAATCCCCACCCTGCCGACGCCGTGCTCATCAGAGAGTACACAGCGGCTCTCATCAAAGCGTACGAGGCAGCGCCGACCGGGCCGAAACCCCGTACCGTTGAGGTCTATGGGTCTGCTCTTAGACGTTTCAGTCAATGCCTGGTTGAAAACAAAAAGCCGGGGATTGCGGATCGGCTTCACGAGCGGTCGCTGGATGAAGATGCCAAGCGCTATATGAAAACCGCTGACATCAGTGCACTAACTCATGTCCGGAAGTTCGCACTCGGGCGCGAAATTGCCCTTGCTGCTCGTCCGGAAGACGCAGTCGGCATGGAGGCTCGTGCCATTGGGGACGCCGCTGCGCAGACCGCGGCACAAGCTCATGGCCACGCAGGAGAGCAGGGACCCATCTCTCGAGCTCAACAAGTCGCGCCAGCGCCGTTTGAACGGCACTTGGGCAAGAAGCGTGAGGCCCAGGACGGACTGACGAGTACACTTGACAGGAGCAACCTCGTGAACAGCGGGGGCGTCATCATAAACAATGAACATTACACAGCGCTGTTGAGACCGGCGAAGAGGCAGAGGACTGATAATCCGCAAAGCCGCGCCATGGGGCGGCAACTGAGCGAAGCAACCACGACGTCCATCAGCCAAGCCTCCGATCAAGCCCGAGCGGACCTAATGGCTTCCTTCAGAAGCAGGGAGCGCTCCGACGCGGGGCGTTGAGCTCCATGGCTGGGGTCAAGCAGAACAGCTCTCTTGACGACAGAGGCGCTGATGCGATCTCCGGACCGGTAGCTCTCGCTGTAATTGATCAGGCTGGTACTGTTGGAAGGCTTGATCAGCCTCGTCACCCCAATCTCCAGCATAGCTCACTGTCACGCGGCCAAC
>NZ_JAMYUM010000066.1:0-2092 GCF_040322975.1 Mesorhizobium sp. M0074 | reverse complement strand
GCAATGGATGATTGCGCCGAACCCGGACCTCAAGGTCCACGTAGCTGAAAAGTTCGCCAGTTCGATCGTCGCCGCCGCGCACTCGTCACCTCCGAATCCCTTCGGAGCCAGTGAATCATTGCTGCGGTCCGGTGGCGAGGGCCTTTTTCAACAGCCTGCTAGGGCTGTTCGATCAGGTGGCCTCGTGCTTCGTCGATTGCCGCAATCAGGATCTCACGGTTCACAGCGTCTGCACGCTGGTCGGGCAACGCTTCGCAGCAATCGGGCTGGGATACGAGGACATCGACGACCACGACACGCTTCGCCACGACCCGGTGCTCGCGCTTGTGTCGGAACGCCTGACGCCGAAGCGAGAAGATTGTGCGGTGTTTTCTGGCAAGTCGACGCTGAACCGGCTGGAGCACGGCCGGGTCGGGAAGCCGACGCACTATCACGGCACTATCACAAGATCAGTTACGACAAGGTCGCGTTGAAGGCCTTGTTCGTGGACCTGTTCCTGGAAGCCCACGACAAGCCGCCAGCCGAGATCGTGCTCGATCTCAACGCCACCGATGATCCGCTGCACGGCCGGCAGGAAGGCAGGTTCTTCCACGGCTATTACAACTGCTACTGCTACCTGCCGCTCTACATCTTCTGCGACCGGCACCTGCTGGCGCCAAAGCCCAGGCGTTCCAAGATCGATGCCAGCAAGGGAGCGGTCGAGGAGGTTGAGCGGATCGTGACCCAGATCCGCAAAAACTGGCCTAGGGTCCACATCATCCTGTGCGCTGATTCCGGCTTTGCGCGCGAGGAACTGATGGCCTGGTGCGAGATCCACCGCGTCGACGTCTTCGGGCTCGCCCGCAACGAACGGTTGGAAACCAAGATCGCCCCGGCCCTCGAGGAGCCTGTCTGGTCTCCAGGAAAAGCCGCCAGGCCTCCCGGGTCTTCCGCGACTTCAGGTGGTCGACAAAAGACAGCTGGTCACGCCGCAGGCGGGTCGTGGCCAAGGCCGAATGGACGACGCAGGGCGCCAATCCGCGCTTCATTGTGACGTCACTCAAGCCGGAGCGCTGGGCGGCACGGGCGCTTTACGAGGAGCTCTACTGCGCCCGCAGCGACATGGAGAACCGGATCAACGAATGCCACTCGACCTCTACGCCGATCGTACCAGTGCCAACACCATGCGCGCCAATCAGCTGCGGCTGTGGTTCGCCTCGTTTGCGTATGTCCTGATCTGCGCCTTGCGTCGCCTCGGTCTTGCCCATATCCGGCTCGCCAACGCCAGCTGCGGCGCGATCAGATTGAAACTGATCGGCGCACAGGTGCGCGTCTCGGTTCGTCGCATCAAGGTGGCGATGGCCTCAGCAGTCCCTATGCCGAGGAGTTCGCCCTGGCTCACGCCCGAATACGTGCCGCGGCTCTGTGACGCCGCCGGACCTGAACCCTTCTGTCAATGCCGCTCGAATTTTCCCCAAAAGTGCCGAAGTAAAATTCCCCAGTTTCGCCGCTCAGACTGTCGCGGAGGGGTGTCCATTTTTCGGTGGCCGGCCGCGCGGCCGCGATGGTGGATTTAATGTCGGCGGCGTGATGGAGGCTTTTGATCGCAAGTGTTCGGGCATGAGCTCGGCGTGCTGGCGGAGCCGATAACTCGATCCTTCGATCTGGACGACGACCGCATGGTGAAGCAGGCGATCGAGAAGTGCGGTTGCGACGACAGGGTCGCCGAAGACCTCGCCCCATTCGGCGAAGCCGCGATTTGAGGTGAGAATCATTGCGCCCTTCTCGTAGCGGGCGTTGACGAGTTGGAAGAACAGATTGCCGCCACCGTGGACGACGGGCAAGTAGCCGATCTCATCGACAACGAGCAGAGCAGGCCGGCAGAAGAAGCGGATGCGTTCCTGCAGGCGGCCTTCGCGTTCGGCCCTTGCCAGCGCGGCGATGAGTTCGGCGAGCGTGCAGAAATAGACGCTCTTTCCAGCCTTCACAGCCTCGACGGCAAGCGCAATGGCCAGATGGCTCTTGCCTGTGCCGGTCGGACTGGGCTCATAATGCCCGTTATCAGGATGGCGAGGCAAAGAAGATTGTCCGTTACGCCTTTCATCCACGTTCG
>NZ_JAMYUM010000065.1:0-2635 GCF_040322975.1 Mesorhizobium sp. M0074 | reverse complement strand
TCCTGAAGGCGGGCGGCGCCTATGTGCCGCTCGATCCGGCCTATCCGAGCCCACGGCTCAACCAGGTGCTCGCCGATGCCGCCCCCAAGCTGCTGCTGGCCGATACGGCCGGACGCGCCGCCCTCGGCGCCGAGGCGCTCGCCAGCCTGACGGCGGTCGACCTCTCGGGCGGCGCGCGTCCATGGGCCGGCCAGGGCGCTGACGACCCCGACCCGCGCGCGCTGGGGCTCACCCCCCGCCATCTCGCCTACATCATCTACACCTCGGGCTCCACCGGGACGCCCAAGGGCGTCATGGTCGAGCATCAAAGCACCGTGAACCTGCTGCGTTGGAGTAGCGGCGTCTACGCGCAAGCGCAGACCAGCCGCATGCTGTTCTCCACTTCGATCAGCTTTGATCTGTCCGTCTACGAGTGCTTCGCTACCCTGTCACAGTGCGGCACGCTCTATCTCGTCGACAATGCGCTGGCGCTGGCGCAAACGCCTTTGGACGTCTCGCTGATCAATACAGTCCCCTCTGCGATCGCCGCTCTGCTCGACAAGGAAGCAGTCCCCGCCGCGGCAAGCGCCATCAATTTGGCGGGCGAAGCGCTGAGCGCAGCTCTGATCGAGAGAATCTTCGAGCACAGCCGCGTCGAGAAGATCTGTAACCTATACGCCCCTTCCGAGACAACGACGTACTCGACCTGGATTTGCATGCCCAGGGGAGACACCGTCGTTGAAACGATCGGCCGTCCGATCGCCAACACGCGGATCTATCTTCTGGACGCTCATGGTCAGCCGGTGCCGTTCGGGGCGGTGGGCGAGCTCTATATCGGCGGGGCCGGCGTTGCGCGCGGTTATCTCAACCGCCCCGAGCTGACGGCGGAGCGGTTCATCGCCAGTCCGTTTGTGGAAGGCGATCGGCTGTACAAGACCGGCGATCTGGCCCGTTATCTGCCGGACGGCAATCTGGAGTTCCTCGGCCGCAATGACGACCAGGTGAAGATCCGCGGCTTCCGCATCGAGCCGGGCGAGGTCGCCGCACGGCTGATCGAGCATGAATGGGTGCGCGAGGCGGTGGTGGTGGCGCGCCAGGACCGCGCCGGCGACAGGCAGCTTGTCGCCTATGTGGTGTGTGGCCCCGAGGCAGCATCGGACGACGGGGATGGAAGCGCGCTTGCCGGCGGCTTGCGCGCGCATCTGGGCGGGCGGCTGCCGGACTACATGGTGCCGTCGGCGTTCGTGCGGCTATCGGCGCTACCGCTGACGGCCAACGGCAAGCTTGACCGCCAGGCGCTGCCGGCCCCCGACGACGACGCCTATGCGCGGGCGGCCTACGAGGCGCCGCGCGGCGAGATCGAGACGGCGCTGGCCGGGATCTGGCAAGAGCTGCTCGGGGTCGAGCGGGTCGGACGCCACGACCACTTTTTCGAGCTCGGCGGCCACTCGCTGCTGGCGGTGCAGCTCTTGAGCCGGCTGTCGCGGGCTGTTGGCGTGGAACTGCCGCTGTCGACGCTGTTCGCCAGGCCGGTGCTTTCCGATCTTGCGGCAAGCATCGTCGGGGTGTTGAGCCGCTCCGGTCCGCAAGACCTGCCGGCGATTGTGGCCGTGTCGCGTCATGAGCCGCTTGTGCTGTCGTTCGCGCAGCAGCGGCTATGGTTTTTGGCGCAACTGGACGAGAGCAGCACGAACTATCACATTCCGCTGGCCTTGTGGCTGCGTGGTGTGCTCGACCGCAGCGCCTGGCAGCGCAGCCTTGACCGTCTGTTTGCCCGCCATGAGGCGCTGCGCAGCGTCTTTGTCGCGCCGCAGGGCAAGCCCCGGGTCGAGGTTCTGCCGCCGGATGCGGGTCTGCCGGTGATCGAGCACGATCTATCCGGCCGGCCGGATGCGCAAGCCGCGCTTTCGGATCTGTGCCATGAAGAGGCGGACACGCCGTTCGATCTGGCGCGCGGGCCGCTGATGCGCGCGCGTCTGATCCGGATGTCCGATGAGGAACACCTCTTCCTGCTGACCCAGCAGCACATCGTCTCGGACGGCTGGTCGATGGGCGTCTTGATGCGTGAACTGAACAGCCTTTACCGGGCGTTTGTGGCCGGGCAGGACGACCCGCTGCCACCGCTGGCGATCCAGTATCCGGATTATGCCGCCTGGCAACGGCAGTGGCTGTCGGGGGAACGGCTGCAGACCCAGGCGCAGTATTGGCGCAACGCCCTGTCCGGGGCTCCGGCCCGGCTTGCGCTGCCGACGGACCGGCCGCGACCGACCCAGCAGTCGTTTGCCGGGGACAGTGTGCCGATCGTCATCGATGCGGATTTGACGCGACGGCTGAAGCGGCTGAGCCGGCAGCATGGCACGACGGTGTTCATGACGGTGCTGGCAGCCTGGGCGGCGGTGCTGTCGCGTCTGTCGGGGCAGGACGACCTTGTGATCGGCGTGCCGAGCGCCAATCGAGGCCGGGGCGAGATCGAAGAGCTGATCGGCTTCTTCGTCAACACGCTCGCGCTTCGGCTGGACCTGTCGGGCGCGCCGAGCGTGTCGGAGCTTCTGGAGCGGACGCGACGCACGACGCTGGCCGCGCAGGAGCATCAGGACCTGCCGTTCGAGCAGGTGGTCGAGATCGTCAAGCCGCCGCGGGCCCTCGATCACACGCC
>NZ_JAMYUM010000064.1:0-3199 GCF_040322975.1 Mesorhizobium sp. M0074 | reverse complement strand
CTTTTTGAGCCTTATTCTCTCGGCTCGCTGACGCTCTCCAATCGTATCGTCATGGCGCCCCTCACGCGCAATCGCGCTGGCCCGGGCTTCGTTCCGGGCGATCTTGCCGCCGAGTATTACGGCCAGCGGGCCTCCGCCGGCCTGCTGATCTCCGAGGCCACGCAGATCTCGCGGCAGGGACAAGGTTACCAGGACACGCCCGGCATCTATTCTCAGGCTCAGATCGACGGCTGGCGAAAGGTCACGACCGCGGTGCACGCCAAGGACGGGCGGATTTTCCTGCAGCTCTGGCACGTCGGCCGCGTCTCGCACGTCGATCTGCAGGAGAACGGCGCCGCGCCCGTCGCGCCCTCGGCAATCCGGGCCGCGACCAAGACGTTCGTGAACAACGGCTTTGTCGAGGTTTCGGAGCCCCGCGCGCTGGCGCTCGACGAGCTTGCGGGGATCGTCAACGATTTCCGGCAAGCAGCGGCGAACGCCATTGAGGCCGGCTTCGATGGCGTCGAGATTCATGGCGCCAACGGCTATCTGCTGGACCAGTTCGCCAAGGACGGTGCCAATGTCCGCACGGATGCTTATGGCGGATCGGTCGAGAACCGCGCCCGGCTGATGCTGGAGGTTGCGACTGCGGTGGTCGAGGAGATCGGCGCAGAGCGCACCGGCATTCGGATTTCGCCCGTCTCGCCCGCCAACGGCGTCTCGAGCAGCGCCCCCCAGGCGCAGTTCGACTATATCGTCGATCAACTCGATGCTTTGGGCATCGTCTATATCCATGTCGTCGAGGGCGCCACGGGCGGATCGCGCGATGTCGCGCCGTTCGACTTCGGATCGCTCCGCCGGCGCTTCAACAATACCTATATCGCCAATAACGGCTATGACCTCGAACTCGCGGCGTCGCGGCTCGCCGAGGGCAAGGCGGACCTCTTCGCCTTCGGGCGCCCGTTCATCGCCAATCCCGACCTTGTGGAACGGCTGAAGACGCGCACGCCGCTGACGGAGTTCAACTCGGCGACGCTCTATGGCGGCGGCTCCGCTGGCTATACCGACTATCCCGCGATCGCCGCCTCAAGCCGCCCATGAGCTATCGGAGGGCGGCGCCTGCGAGGCAGCCATCCCACGTGACAGCAGCGCCTCAGGGCATCTCTCTGGCGCTCCGCTCGAACTGGTGTCCAAACCCAGGGATTCAGGAGGGCCATGGAGGGCTATAGCATAGACGTTAGCTCCTCTGGTCCGCCCAGGACCAGCCAGGCGAGATTCGTAGCACGTCGTACGTTCGCTTTACAGGCGCAAGCGGACCCGTTCACCGTGATTTCGACTGTCGTGAATGGGTCAGATCGCGTCGATGCATGGGGGCGCCTGAACGTCCGCTTCTCACATTCCAAGCCGCCAAGCCGCAAGTCCGCTTCCGGCCCCGAACAAGACGTTCATCGAAGCGCCGCAGAACGTCCGCTATTTGCGCTACCTGCTCGTTCCGATCGATGAGACGAATGGCATCTCGGCCATTCTCGGGAGCTAGCTGATTAACCTCGGCGGTGATTCCGAACCGAAGGTCAGCGCCGCAAGATGAAACCGGTTTCGGAAAAGATCTAACAGGAAGTGCCGGGCCCTGGTCAGACCGGCCGCACCAGAACGTGTTTCTTCTTGCCGAGCGACAGTTTCGCGACGTTTTCCGGGCCAAGGTCCTGCAGCGTCACCATCCTGCGATCGTCGGAAACTGGCTGGTCGTTGAGGCGCACGGCGCCGCCCTGGATATGCCGCCGTGCCTCGCCGTTGGACCCAGCCAGCCCGGCGGTGACGAACAGCGACAATAGGCCGACGCCGGCTTCAAGGTCGGCCCTGCCCACCTCGACGGTTGGCAGTGTTTCGGCGAGCGCCCCTTCTTCGAACGTCTTACGCGCCGTTTCGCTGGCCTCCTCTGCCGCCTCGCGGCCATGCAGCATGGCGGTGATTTCGGTGGCGAGGATCTTCTTGGCTTCGTTGATCTCCGAGCCGCCGAGCCGTTCGAGGCGTGCGACCTCGGCGAGTGGCAGGGTCGTGTAGAGCTTCAGGAAACGGCCGACATCGGCATCCTCGGTGTTGCGCCAGTATTGCCAGAAGTCGTACGGGCTCAGCATCTCCGCATCGAGCCAGACCGCGCCCGAGGCCGACTTGCCCATCTTGGCGCCGGAGGAGGTGGTGAGCAGCGGCGTCGTCAGCGCATAAAGCTGCGCGCCTTCCATGCGATGGCCGAGATCGATGCCGTTGACGATGTTGCCCCACTGGTCGGAGCCGCCCATCTGCAGCCGGCAGCCGAGACGCTTGTAGAGCTCGACGAAGTCATAGGCCTGCAGGATCATGTAGTTGAATTCGAGGAACGACAGCGACTGCTCGCGGTCCAGCCGGAGCTTGACTGAATCGAAGGCCAGCATTCGGTTGACCGAAAAATGCCGGCCGACATCGCGCAGGAAATTGACGTAGTTGATGTCCATCAGCCAGTCGGCATTGTTGATCATGACGGCGTCGTTCGGGCCGCTGCCGAATTTGAGGTAGGGCGTGAAGTTGCGGCGGATGCCGGCGAGATTGTCCTCGATGTCCTGCGGCGTCAAAAGCTTGCGCGCCTCGTCCTTGAACGACGGATCGCCGATCATCGAGGTGCCGCCGCCCATCAGCGCGATTGGCCGGTGGCCGGTCTGCTGCAGCCAGTAAAGCATCATGATCTGGATCAGCGACCCGGCATGCAGGCTCCTGGCGGTGGCGTCGAAGCCGATATAGGCGCTCACCGTTTCCGTGGCGAAAAGCTGGTCGAGGCCGGCATCGTCCGAGGTCTGGTGGATGAAACCGCGCTCGCTCATCGTGCGCAGGAAATCGGATTTGAAGGCGGACATTTTCTTTCCCGAAAAGCTTCCGGCCGAACGCGGTTCGGCTATGCATGAAGGCGGGCGTTTAGCACTCAAGCGCGATCAGCAAAAGTGGAATCCGGTTTTGCGACACCCTCTTGCCTTCTCCCCTTGTGGGAGAAGGTGGATTGGCGCGCAGCGCCAAGACGGTTGAGGGGTGTTGGACGGAGTGCCGTCGTTGCCAAGCTGGAACACCCCTCATCCGACCGCGCTTCGCGCGGCCACCTTCTCCCACAAGGAGGGCTTTGCACGGGAAGCGAAATCCTGGTTGGTGAGTTAATGGGGCTTTTTTGAAGGCCGGGAAAGCAGTTTTCGACGGCTTG
>NZ_JAMYUM010000063.1:0-3305 GCF_040322975.1 Mesorhizobium sp. M0074 | reverse complement strand
ACCATTACGACATGGCATTCCTGGGAGCAGCCGCCACCCGCATCATCAACGAGGTACGCGGCATCAACCGCGTCGTCTACGACGTGACGAGCAAACCGCCAGGCACAATTGAGTGGGAGTGACGGATACAAATGGCGGCAATAGCGTAGTTTGAAGTAGTTACGACAAGTCTTCGTGGCACTCTTGAGCGACCTCCAATGACTCAGGATATTCCTCGTGTGATTTGATGGCGCTTTCTCGAAAAGTAAAGAGAGGTGTGGTCGGCGGAGTATATTGGCGTGCTGGAGCGTACAATTCGGCGGTTCGCTGGAGATCGGCGCAGCTGGCGTCGCAATCGGAAAATGAACGCAATCCTAGCCAGCGCAGCACGACAACTTGGCGACGTCCTTGGCAAAGCCGAGTGCCGCGAGCTTCAAGCCCTCGACAGTGGTTAAATACGGAAAGATCGCATCGGCGAGATCCTCGACATTGAGGCCTTGCCGGATCGCCAGCGCCGCGGTCTGGATACTGTCGGCTCCTTCCGGCGCGAGAATATGCGCGCCGAGCAACCGGCCACTGCTGGCATCGGCCACGAGCTTGATGAGCCCACGGGTGTCGCGAGCGGCGAGTGCGCGCGGCACCCGCTCGAGACCGATCGTCGAGACACGGACGGCATGTCCGGCGGCACGGGCCGCGGCCTCGGTGAGGCCCACGCTCGCCACTTGCGGGTCGGTGAAAACGATGGCAGGCATGGCGCTGTTGTCGTAGCGCAGGCTGTCGCCGTTGAGCGCATTCTTGGCAGCAAGCTTGGCACCATAGGCGGCCATGTAGACGAACTGGTCGCGGCCGGTGACATCGCCGGCAGCATAGATGCCGGCCCCGGAGGTGCGCATGCGGTCATCAACGACAATGCCGCCCTTCGGCGAGAGGGCGATGCCGTGCTCTGCAAGCCCAAGGCCTTCGATGTTGGGCGTGCGCCCGGTGGCGATCAGCACCTGATCGGCGTCGATCGTCGTATTCTGGCCGTCGCGCGCAACATCGAGCGCAATGCCGTTCTCGGTCCTGCGGATCGCACGATAGGCGATGCCAGAGACCACGGTGATCCCTTCGTCCTCGAAATACCCCGTCAGGGCCGCGCCGATCTCGGGCTCGGCCTCGGGGAGCAGCCGAGACCGGCAAACGAGCGTCACCTTGACGCCGGCGCGGGCGAACATCTGGGCGAGTTCCGCCCCGATATAGCCGCCGCCGATGACGAGCAGTGACCGGGGGAGTTCCTCAAGGTCGAGCGCCGTCGTGCTGGTCAGATACGGCACGTCCTCGATGCCAGGGATGGCGGGCACCGCCGGTCGCGCGCCGGTCGCGATGATGATCTTGCCAGCGGGAATGCGCGCGCCGTCTACCTCGACACCACCTTCCACGAGCCGCGCCGCGCCCGCGCGATAGGCGATGCCGTTATAGGCCGGCAGCAGGTCAATGTACTTGGCCTGGCGCAGATCGGAAACCAGCGCGTCCTTCTGACGGACGGTTCCGCGCCAATCGGTCAGTTCGGCCTCGGCCGTGATGCCGGCGAAACGTGCTGCCACGCGAGCGTTGTGAAGTGTCTCGGCAGCGCGGATCAGCGTTTTCGATGGGACGCAACCGATATTGACGCAGGTGCCGCCGATGGTGCCGCTGCCGATGAGGGCCACCCGTGCGCCCTGATCGGCAGCTGTGATGGAGGCCGAGAAGCCGGCCGAACCGGCACCGATCACCGCAAGATCGTAGGCGCCACCATTGCGACCGTTCGTGCGAAAGCGACGGTCCGCGACTGCGGCCGTCTTCGATGTCGAGCCGACCGAGGATTCTGCCGCGGTATCGAGGCCAGCAAGGCTGGGCCCGAAAAGAGCCCGGCCAACCTCCAGCGCTTCCTCGATCGACAGCCGGAATCCGGGCTCGTCCGTGGAGCGCTCGCCGCGCCAGGCAGAGAGGTGGTCGTCCGAACAGAAGAAGGCGGTCGTCGCACATAGCGAGCTGGCGGCGCACGCGCCTTCATAGCGGACGCTATGCCACATGACGGCCGATCGCGGCTCGATCTCGGCCAGCCCCCGCCCTTGGTCCCGCGTGGCGATCCGGATGGGTGCACCGCAATGGCGGCAGCGCGAAGCTATCGCGATGTCGCGATCGGTCATGGCGCCGATGCCGAGTGCGTCGACAGCGCACATTGCGTTGAGAACACGCCCGTCCAGTGTGACGTGGTGCCCCGTGTCTCGGTCCGTGAAGGGATAGGCGCCGACGATCCGCTCACAGTCGAGGACGACCAGGTCACGACCGCGGAGCTCTTCGAGCAGAGGCCGGATGGCCGTCCCGCTCAACCCCGCGCGCTCCGCGAGCGCGCCTGCAGTCGGGGCTCGTCCGTTTTCGGCGCGCGCAAGCGGCGTCATCGGCGCAGGCTCGCCTGGGCTTCCAGTAGACGAGGTAGAAGCCGCATCCGAGAAGGCTTGCCGTGCCGGCGACGAAGAATGGCTTGTAAGGCGCGAGCGCCGTCAGATTGCCGATCCAGGCCCCGCCGATGCCAAGGCTGAACAGAAGCAGCGGCACGATGCAGCAGGAGGAAGCCGCGAGTGCGCCGAGAAGGCCGCCGACGGCGATCAGACGCTGCCGCCCGGCGTCGCCTCGTTCAGAGGCAGACAAGTCTGCAGCGGCAGTTTGGGCCGCCGTTATTCCGGATCGCGATGCAACCATGTCCGGCCTCTCTTCCTTGCCGAAATCCCAAGCGTGCCGTAGCATGCGGTCTGTAGTCACTACAGGGTCAAGAGGGATTTTGCGATGCGCGATCATGCCCTGGTGAAGGGCCTGCAACGGGCCGAGCTCGCCCAGCGTACGGGCTGCAATCTGGAGACCGTGCGCTATTACGAGAAGGTCGGCCTTCTGCCCGAGCCGCCGCGTACGACGAGCGGCTATCGCAGCTACGACACCATGCACGAGCGGCGCCTTCGCTTCGTGCTACGCGCGCGCGAGCTAGGCTTTTCCCTCGATGAAATCCGTGAACTGCTGCGCCTCGTGGATGAACGCGATCGGCCTTGCGGCGAGGCAAGAGATGTGGCCGCCGCCCATCTTAAGGACGTGCGGACGAAAATCGCTGACCTCAAACGGATGGAGCGCATGCTGAAGGAGGTGGTCGCGCAATGCGCTGACGGCACGTTGCCGGAGTGCCCGCTGATCGAGACGCTGTTCCAGGAGCGAACTACCGCATAAGTGCGTCCGAAGGCGACTGGACGATGCGCGCCTACCGCGAGCACGCGGTCGAGACGATCCGCAAACAGGTCGGCAAGGGCAAGGTGATCTGC
>NZ_JAMYUM010000062.1:0-4686 GCF_040322975.1 Mesorhizobium sp. M0074 | reverse complement strand
TATTCGGGTTGTTGTGTCCATAATTCAGGGCGCCGGACCCTACGAGGAAATCGATATATGGGTTGCCGGCCTCGTCCCAGATTGTAGCCCCAAGGGCTTTCGTAAAGACTGTGGGAAACGACCGCCAGTAGCGACGCACGTTAGACTCATGAGCTGAAAAACATCAGTATTCATTTCATGGCCCTTTGCATGTCGGCGTCGCATTCAGCAAGACAGAGATTAAATGCGGTTGGTCGGTCGCGCTGTTCTTGCCTTCACGAGGAGACCAGAACAGTCGAGCCGGAGTGTTGAAGGTCGGTGACCTCATACCTGTTGTAATGCCGACATGCTCCTTCAAATCCGCTACAGACTTGCTCGGCAGCTCATTACTTGCAAATGCATTTGTACACCATCGCCGTCGTCACGCTGTTCCACATGCTTCCCGGTCGGTGGATTGGAACGGGCTCAGTTCTAAAGGGTTCGCGAGGATGTCGGCACTACGGCATCTGGTAGTTGGCGCACGAGTGCGTCGATTGCCGGCGAGCAGGCTCGACCGATCAGTTCGCCCGCCCGATGCAGCCGCGCCAGAGTGTCATCGAGATGTGCCGCGTCGTCGATACCGTGCTGGTCATCAGGAGACAGTCTATCGCTGGGTCAGGGTAATGACCGGCTGCTGCTGGGATTGAAGGGCAGCGTCAAGGAGTACGAACTCAATCTTGTACGTCAGCGTTTCCTGTCGGCACGCTACGAGGAGGCCCGGCGCGGCGAGCTCATTGTCTCGGCCCCGGTCGGCTTCGTGAAGGTCGGCGACAGGCTTGAGAAGGATTCCGATCGCCGTGTCACACGTCATCATTCTCGTCTTCGACAAGGTGGCCGAACTCGGCAGCGCCTGGCAGGCCCTGCTCTGGCTCCTCGAGCATGGGCTGGATTTGCCAGCCAAGCGCAACAACGGTGACGTGGTCTGGCGTCGGCCAAGTTATGCGACCAGCCACCGGATGATCGAGAACCCGATCTACGGCCGCCTACGCCTATCAAAAGTGCCGTGTCGCGACAGGATGTGATGCAGCGGGAGTGATTCGACCAGGAGCCGCCGTAAGGCGCGAGCCGAGTGGCTGGCTCTGATCCCGGATGTCCATGAGGGTTATGTCAGTTGGGCATGGGCGGAGGCGATCCGCAAGATGGTGAGCGACAACGTCCCCACGGGCCGGCATCACGGAGCGCCCAAGCACGGCGACGCTCTGCTCGCCGGCCTTGTCCGCTGCCGGCGCTGTGGACGCAAGCTGACGGTCCGCTACACAGGGACCGCATAACATTCCGCGCTATTCCTGTTGGCGAGGAAGGTCTTCTGCGGGTTGTCGAGCCGGGAGCGATTACCGCGGCCGTCGAGCCGAAGCACAAGCGGCCAGTCGCCGCGATCAGGTTCGTAATGCGCTGGTGCGCGATCTGGAGGCGGCACGCTACAGCGCCGATCGGGCCTTCAGGCAGTACGATGCCATCGATCCAAAGAACCGGCTGGTCGCGGCGGAACTGGAGTTGCGATGGAACCGGGCGCTCGCGCGTATCGGCGAGATAGCGCGACACCTTGCACGGACGGGGCGGACCATACATTTTTTGATAGAAGCTCGCGCAATGCCGAGGCTTCGAACATCTGGTCTGCGAGCAGCTTCTTCAGCTTGGCGTTCTCGTCTTCCAAGGCTTTCAGCCGTTTGGCATCGGAGACGTCCCGCCCATACTTCGCCTTCCAGTTGTACAGCGTCGCCTCGGAGATCCCATGCTTGCGGGCAAGATCGCCCGCCTTCGCACCCGCTTCATGCTCGCGCAACCGCGATGATCTGCTCTTCCGTAAACCGCTTTCTCTTCATCAGTCCGTCCTTCAATCAAGGCCCGGACTCTAATCTCAGATGGAGGAAATTCTCAGTGGCCGGTCATCCAGTATAACAGCTCACCCGTTGATTTAGGCTTGAGGGTGCTTTGCGCGACATTTTGGAAGCCGAGTTTTACAATTCAATAATTCCGAATTTTAGCGCTTTTATAGCCGCGGTTGTTCTGCTGGCCGCATCCATTTTTCGCATCACGTTTTTTATGTGGAAGTTAACAGTATTTACAGATATTCCTACAATCTTACCTATTTCCCACGACGATTTCCCTTTCGCGGTCCATAGGATGCACTCTTTTTCTCTTGGAGAAAGATTAGGTGTCTCCTCGGTGCCGCTTGAAGTAGCGAACTTACCGACTCTCAAATGGAAGTGTAACGCGGCGAGCTGCAAGTAGGTGATTGCTCTATTTTGGAATTCACCGTCCCAGGCTTGAGCAAAGTTCATGATCGCGAAGCGGCCGTCGGGGCCGTGCAATGGAACGCTAATGCCCGATCTTAAGCCGAACGTCGCCGCCTCGTCCAAAACGCGCCGTTCGTCTTCAGTCGTGCTTTCGTCGTTGTACACCTCGCTCCACCGAAAGGCTTCTGCTCGCCTCCGACTCCTCTTGATGGTGGGGTCTATCCTGTCATAACCCATTTCGAAATAGCGCTCCTGCCATTCATGAGGATAATTCAGCATGACCGCCGGATCGCCTCCGACCGGCTTTAAGCCTTTTTGGCCTGGTGCAAGAGAGCCATACGCGATCCACGCACAATCAAAACTCAGGGCAAAATCAGATATCAGGTCGAACAAACGCTCGGATTTTGCAACACGATCGGTTTGGTCGAGAAATCGGCCAAAGTCGCGCGCAAACGCCTCCCTGGCAGCCTCAGGGAAATGCATCGCCGGGACCAAAGAAAACTGGTCGGACACTCTGGTTGAGAGCCGTCGAAGTTGAGAGACAGCAGTCATCCGCGGGGGTTCCATGGTCTCTGCTCCGTAGCCATTTGCGCTGGATGTTGTCACTGGCGCACCAAAGCTGCCGGCCGTAAGGCTAGGGCTTCGCGCGCCGTCCTCAGCAGGCCAGCATCGTCAAAGCTCTAACATCTCAATGCAATCGGCGTAGTTATTTTAATTTGAAGTTATTTTATGCTTGCATTATACGAATGCAACATAGCCAAAACAAAGCCGGTGTTGTGATATGCTTCTATCCTATATCCGACCATGATATCAATATTTTGGAGTGTTTTACATACCGCATCATTTAGTCGGCGCGCAAACATCCTACCGATCAAGAAGTCGAAATCCGGCGACCTCAGATTGGCGTGTCAAGCTATTACATCGGTGGCGCCAAGAGTTTTCTTGAACTTGCGCGGTCCGCGCGATGGTGCGCTTAATTGGGTCCAGCCCGAATAATTGGCGATCCTGTTCGAGACCGGTAGCACCTGGAGGGCCAAGAGCTTCATGATAATGTCGGTTCGGATCAGCCCCGGGGGGCCGTGACTGAAGGCCCCCATTGCGGCGGATGTGACGCCTTCACTGGCAGCGGAGGTCGGTCGGTCGCCGTGACATCCAACCTCAGGTCCACCAGAGAACTAGATCTGGCTGCGCAAACCCGAAAAAGCTGTTCAGCACTAGGCGACGCTTTCCGTTGCCTGATTGACCGGTGACCCCGTGAACGAAACCGCCATCGATCAGGCCGATATCCCCCGCCCTGAGCTGGAAGTCGCGACAAGGAACGCCCTCGAGATAGGCTGCCGAATAGGGATATCCCGTAGTCTCCACACATTGAGACTTTCGGTCGGTGACTGTCGGCTTGTGGCTCCAGAGCCGCAGATTGCCACCTTCCTCGGGCATGCTGGGATAGAAGTTGAGTGCTGCGACGGTGTTGTGCGCCACCGCAGAAAGCTCGTAATCGTTCCCAGCACATAACACTTGAGCGACGTCGTCGTGGGGGTCCAAGGAGAATGTGCCGCTGCCAGACCAACTGAGAGCGCGACAGACATTGGCCTGACCGTGCTCCGAACGGGCCAGCCGCAACTCAATGCCCTGTTTGCGAAGCTCGCGCCTCAACGCCTCGAACAATGCTCGGACCGGATCAACCAGATTCTCAAAAAGGGCTTCGACGTACGGTCGCGCAGTTTCCGCCTCTGCAAAATAGGTGGCTGCATCCTTCCTGTAGTGGGATGCGCCGACATATTGTCCGGGGACGCCATCCTTACGCTCCTTGAGACCGGGACTGCCACTGAAGTTCGCGGTGATCTCCTCGGCTATTTCGGTGCTGAAAGCTTGCCTGATGTGCAGAGCGGTGATCTCACCTTTCAGGACTGAGATGATGTCCGCAGTGCTGATCGAGCCGGTTCGTTCTCTGATCGCAACAGGCGAGGTGGCTGGGGCTTGGGATACTTGATTAGTCTCCATTGGCTTGCTCCTTTAGTGCGTGATCAAGGATGGCGATGCCATGATCGAGTTCGTCATCGGTGATGGTTATCGGTGGGAGGACTTTGATGACGTCGCGATTTGGTCCTGAAGATTCGATCAGCAGGCCATTTTCGAATGCGACATCGTGCACACGGCCGACAACGGCCTGCGAACGGCACTTGAGGCCAGCCATCAGACCGCGGCCGCGCTTTTGTTCGATGCACTTGGGAAATTTGGCAACGAGGCGATCAAGGTGTCTTTGCAGTTTGACGGCTGTCCGCTCGACGCCTGCAGTAAACTGCCTACCGGACCACATTTTGCACATCGCCCCTGCAGTAACGAAGGCGAAATTGTTGCCTCTGAAGGTGCCGCTATGTTCTCCGGGATTCCAAATGTCCAGGTCGGGGCGGATCAGAACGATGGAGAACGG
>NZ_JAMYUM010000061.1:0-4710 GCF_040322975.1 Mesorhizobium sp. M0074 | reverse complement strand
GCAGGCACGCGTTCCTGTTGACTATTTGTGGGCATAGCAGCTCTCCTATCTTGAAATGTCGATTGCACCAGGCAATTAAGTGGTTGTTCTTTCCGAGGACGTAACTTTGGCTCGCGCGCCAAAAAATGATGCCCAAACCCTTAAAGATACGGGTTCTAAGGAGGGATTTCGCCGCTGACTAACGGTTCTTTGGAGGGTCGCTGGTTCTTCTGACGGGCAGTCGAGCTAGGCTAGGTAGATGATATTATTTGTGTGCGACAATCACGAGGCGCGAGCTATCGCATGTAAACGCTTCACCTTCTTCGCTATAAGCTTCAACGGACTTGAATCCCGCACTTCGCAACATGCGAACGTATTCAGAAAACCCATACTGTCTGTAAGAAAGGTGCGTTCGCCTAACATGTCCATCTCGAATGATAATCCTTTCGAGGTTCTGGCGATCGCTTAGTACATCGTTGCTATATATATCGATCCGCAAATCGTCATTCCGCCGCGCAACGTCACATATAGGAAACTTGTGACGTAGAGACTGGATGCGATTGTGGTTATCGATTAGCAAACACCCGCCCTTTCGAAGCGAAGAGGCGGCTTCACGAAGAACTCCCTCATTATCCGCGTCATCGAAATAGCCAAAGGTCGTGTACCATAGAAAAGCAGCGTCGAATCTATCTCGCCACGGAAGTGAGCGCATGTCGCCTAGAACATACTCGACATTTATTCCGCGTTCAGCCGCATCCGCTTCGGCTTTTTTTAGCAAGATCGGCGAGATATCAACTCCGACTACCTGCGCTCCTTTTTCCGCCAATCGGTTGGCAATCCGCCCATAGCCGCAGCCAAGTTCAAGAACCGCGCTGCCTTGTGCAAGAGAAAGAAGATTCCAAACTAATCCAGCCTGTCTGTCACACACCTCCGGCGGGTTTATCACGCCCGCAAAGTGAATGTAATCTTCACTGAAGTATTCTTCGAGATCCGTCAGGGATACCTTTCTCGCTGTGCCATCGTTCATTCTTTTTCCTCTTTCATTGAATGTTGCATCTCGAGCATTTTCTCACATCGTCCGGATAGTTGGGGAAAAATTTTGCGAAATTTTTATTTCTTCCTTGACTTTTTTGCGACATTCATTGACCATGTCGCATTCGAGATTGTACCGTTTCGGGCATACCCCCCTCGAATACGGTTAGTCTCCAGCAAAAGTGAAGCTGCTCATCAGGACTGTGTTCTTCACCGCACGCGCGACTTTCTGGTTAGCCAGCGCACGCAGATGCAATGCGATCGGGGCTCACAGGCTCACATGGCGGAATTCGGTGTCACAGACTGTCGACCGATTGAGCCGTGGCATCACGGTTTAGGGGTCCGAGGCTTCTGGCAGGTGAAGCCTGTAGCCTTTATGTGCTCGACTTCATCCAGCCCAAGAGCAATGGTCCTCACGCAGGCTCTCCGCCCTTCGCCCGAAGCGATAGCGCTGTAACTCCTTGATGATCTGGCGGAGCGTCTCATTCTCGGCACGCGCGGCCAGGAGCACGGGACGAGCGCTAATCACGACCGATGGCGAGATGGACCTACTCTGTTCAAGGGGGGCCGCCGCCCTGGGCGTCACACCCCAAACCGTCTTCGACTATCTCGCCGCGGGTGGGATCGGGAGGCGCCAGCTCACGAACGGGCCGGTTGCAAATCGAACTCTCAGACCGACGCGCTTCGGGCGCAGACCGCTCGCACCAGGCGATCGAGGGCGAAGGCATCATGAAAGCTTCGCTGACCCTGTCCTCGCAACCGCACTTTTTGATTGCGTGCTTCACCACGTCGTCGTAATCTAAATTGAGGGATCAAGCTACCGCCTTCGACGCACGCCGATCTCGTCCCCCGAGCACGCTCGATCAAAAGCACTTATCAACCCGCCTCCGCTGCCGAAAAAAAGCGGCCGCCAGGAATGAATCCGACGATCACGATTCCGGCTGAGCACTAGCAGGCTTCTCTGATTGGGGTCGTTGAGGTCAAGCTCCTCCTGATATTTTTCCGGACCATGTCGCCCCGCGGGTCACTCGCTTCTCTTCGCGGTCGACGTTAAGCCGCCGCATGATGGGGTCAGTAGGTAAGCGCCAAGCTGACCCCATCTGGCGCGGCTTGAGGTGATGAGCGAGACATACTGACACTGAAGCAAGGAGCCGAGGAGCTTGCAGTGTCAATTTCTATGTCTGCGCCTATGCCTGATGATAGAAGTTTCCATGTTCTTGAAGCGGTTGCCAACCGACTGGAGGCAAGCCCGCAGCGTCCGCGGCGGCGCTGGTCGGCGGAAGCGAAGTCGCGGCTGATCGAGGCGACACTGAAGCCGGGCGCGAATGTATCGGCCATTGCCAGACGAGCGGGGATGGCGCCGGCCCAGCTGTTCGGCTGGCGGAGCAAGGCGATCAAGAGCGGTGCGGTCACGCCACACAGGGATGCGGAGCGGCTCGGCTTTGTCGAGGTCACGCCGACAGCGTCTGCGTCGGTGGAGATCGAGCTGGGTGGCGTGGTCATTCGCGCCGGTGCCGATATCAATGAGGAGCAGCTGGTGCGGATTATCCGGGCGGTTCGCCAGGCATGATCCCGGCTGGCGTGAAGGTGTTGGTCGCCAGTCATCCAGTCGATTTTAGAAAAGGTCCCGACGGCCTTTTGGCACTGGTGCGCGATGCCGGCTCGGATCCATTCAACGGCGCACTTTATGTATTCCGCGCCAAAAGAGCGGACAGGATCAAGATAGTCTGGTGGGACGGCAGCGGCGTGTGTCTTTATGCCAAGCGGCTGGATGAGGCGAAGTTCTGCTGGCCGCGGATCGGCCACCACCGGGTCCAGCTCAATCATCATGCTCAGCTCATGGCTCTGGTTGACGGAATGGACTGGAAACGGGTTCGAACGGAGACCGTCAGGCGGCCGCAATCGGTTGGGTAAAACCCTGCGGCATGATGAATCAGGGAGCTGAAAACGCGGGAAAATTGCCCGCGAATATGCTCTGATTTTGGCCATGTCGGCACCCGATCTCGCGCTCCCGGACGACGTTGACGCGCTCAAGGCGATGGTTGTTGCCATGGCCGAAAAAGCCGCCGGTCTGGAAGAGCGTAATGCCGATCTCGAAGTCCACAATACGCATCTCGAGTTGGTCAACAAGAGCGCCGAGGAGCGGATCGCACGACTGACGGCGGTGGTGAAGATGCTGGAGCGGTCGCGCTTCGGCAGCCGCTCCGAAAGGTTGCGGGCCGGTGCGCTGAGCGAGGAGCAGTACGCTCTGGTCTTCGACGAGATCGAAACCGGCGTGGCGGCCATCCAAGCGCAGATGGAGAAGTCTGCGGGCGGCTCGAAAGCGAAGCGCGCCCCGCGCCCTCGCAAAGGCTTTGCGGCCCATCTCGAACGGATCGAGGTGGTCATCGAGCCCGAGACGCCTGCTGGCTGCGAAGCGCTGGAAAAGATCCTGATCGGCGAGGACGTCTCCGAACGGCTCGATGTCACCCCGGCGAAGTTCCGGGTGATCGTCACGCGTCGCCCCAAATATGCCTACAAGGGCTGGGACGGCGTCATCCAGGCAGCCGCGCCCGCCCGCATTATCGAAAGCGGCATTCCGACCGAAGCGCTGCTGGCGCAGATCGCGGTGTCGAAATACGCCGATGGCCTGCCGCTCTACCGCCAGGAAGCGATCTATGCCCGCGATCAGGTCGAGATCGACCGGTCACAGATGGCGCAGTGGATGGGCAAGCTCGGCTTCGAGCTCGAGCCGCTCGCCGATTACGCACTGACCCGCATCAAGCAGGGTGAGCGGGTCTTTGCCGATGAGACCACGCTGCCAACGCTGGCGCCGGGATCTGGCAAGGCCAAGACGGCCTACCTCTGGACCTATGTCCGCGATGATCGGCCCTTTGGCGGCAGTGGACCGCCCATTGTTGTCTATCGCTTCGAGGACAGCCGCGCCGGCGAATGTGTCGCCCGTCATCTGGACGGCTATCGCGGCATCCTGCAAGTCGACGGATACGCCGCCTATAACCGGCTGGCCCGATCCGATCGGGGCAATGACGGCGTGACGCTGGCGGCGTGCTGGTCGCACGTGCGGCGCAAGTTCTACGAACTGCATGCCGCAGGCTCCTCCGTTATCGCCTCGCAGACGGTGGCGCAGATGGCCCCACTGTGGGCCGCCGAGGAGGCCGTACGCGGCCAGGACCCGGCAGTACGGATAACTGCGCGTCAGGAGAAATCCGCCGCCGTCGTTGCCGCTCTCTTTGCGCTGTGGGAAAAGGAGCTGCCGAAGCTGTCGGGAAAATCGAAGCCCGCCGAGGCGATCCGCTATGCGCTCGGCCGGCGTGCCGCGCTGGAGCGCTTCCTCACCGACGGCCGCATCGAAATCGACTCCAACACCGTCGAGCGCGCCATCAGGCCACAGACAATTACCCGAAAGAACAGCCTCTTCGCTGGCAGCGACGGCGGCGGACGGACATGGGCCACCATCGCCACGCTGCTGACCACCGCCAAGATGAACCAGGTCGATCCGCACGCCTGGCTCACCCAGACCCTCGAGCGCATCGCCAATGGCTGGCCAAACAGCGCTATCGAGGCGCTCATGCCTTGGAACTACCACCGCTGAACGGCATCAGCTACCCGCTTACGTCAGTAGAGCGAGGCCTCTCAATCTGTTGAACGACCTTGGGAGAGTTCGTCCCAGGATCGTGCCTGCTAACGAGATCGCCTTGC
>NZ_JAMYUM010000060.1:0-4934 GCF_040322975.1 Mesorhizobium sp. M0074 | reverse complement strand
GCATCGGCTTACCTTGCCCTGAATGTCCGTCTCGCCAGATTGATAGCGTGCCGGGGTCAGACCCAAATGCGCTCCGACATCCCTCTCCCAAGTCCCACATCAGTAAAGCGCTCAGTGTTAGACAAGTGATCAAGCAATCATTCCGTCACCCGCCACACGACGTACGCCCTATCTACTCGACCGCAAGGCAATCCTTTCAGTCTGGATTTGAATGAGTCTTCAACCTGTAGTTGAGACGTCCTTGTCGAGCAAACACCTGCGGTGGAATGATCGGATCAGCGTCGACGTCGACGTCAGGCCATACGCGCGCCCGCTTCTTATCGAAAACACCCGGCAAATAGTATGCGAGGCCGGGGCTTGCAAGGTACAAAGAAGTCGCCAGGCCGTTGAAATTGGCATTGAAGTGATACTGAGACTTGAGTACTACGAAATCCTGGTCCCTAACGTGAACCCCGTGCGATTCGAATACATTGGGATCACTGATGAAGCCAGGTTTCGATGTGGCGATAACCTGGAAGCGGTTGTCGATCTCAATAAGAGCCGTATCGCCCATCGCTGCTGACTCGCCGCCAAAATTGGGGCCGATAAGCTTGACGTCTTTGCGATTGATGACTTTCACGACGCCCTCAACATCGAACGGTTCAAATTGCGGAGTCAACTTGCCGCCGAGCCGCATCGTGAGGGTGGCTCCCACGCTAGCGGTATGCGCCTGCGCAACGGTTTCGGGATCGTGCACAGTCATCGCGCCTTTGAGGGGGCGCTTGTAGTTCATTGCGGCTTGAAGGATCAAAGTACTGTCGCCCGGCGCGCCGGCAAGCGTCCGATCCCCGAGGTCGGCAAGGGCTTTGGGTAACCGCTCCGGCCTTTCGGCCGCCGTATCGAGAGCTTCCTCGATGGTCAGAAGATCATCGTTGAATTCATGGCGCCGTTCCCAAAATTCTTGGGCAAACTTGTAGACGATTTCTTCCGCTTGGGGATAGCGTCCATTGCTCAGCAAGACCGCCGCTTGGCCCATATCCGTGAAGTCACCGAAGCGATAGGCGTTGTAAAGGCTGATATCAACTATCGCCGGCGTTGACTGCTCCAACACCCGAGCGCGCGCGTGCAGTTGCTTTAGTGGGCCTAAATGCGTCTCAAGCTTGCCCGGCGCGATCATGCGTGCCTTGGCGAGCGTGTAAACTGGATTTAGCCTGCCAGCAAGCACCTCAAGAACCAACTCGACGACACGTTTGCCGGTGACGTAGTAGTCGTTGTGCGGGTTTTGTTTACAGGCGATGCAAATGTCCCCGGCTGATAACATGCTCGGCGTGATGTTCGCATGAAGGTCCAGCCCTACGCCAATCACAACGCTGTCTCCCGCAACGGTTCGCAGATGGTCGAGGAAGTCACCTTCGACGTCGTCGAGCTCCGTTGTTCCCATTGCTCCGTGGAGATCGATGATAAGCGCGTCAGGTCTTAAGCCTTTAACCTGCTCTTCCCAAAAACGGCGTTGATCAAGGTAAAAACCATGATCGATTAGACCGCTCGGCGCGATCATCGAATCCGAGATGGGCAAGAGTTCAACGTCACACCGCTCTGTCAACGCGTCTACAATGCCGCCAAACGTTGTGCCGTTTCCCCTTGCTTCCCGAATCAATCTATCACCGCGCACGACCGTGATGCTTTCCGATATCGTCGGCCGCGCGTAGCCATGTGATTCATGAAATAGCCGCCCAACTGCAATTCGTTTTGTCATTTCCACCTCCGCCAACGCATAGGCATCTTAACAGCGAGACCTCTGCCTGCGCTTACTGAATTGCAGAGTATAGCGCGACAATCAGGCAGGGTCGTCGCGACAACTGGATGAGAATCCTGTGTCGCGGTTTTGCTGAGGATACGGTCCAACTGGCTCCCAGCGAATGCACGCCAATTGCTGCCGCGTGACGGGCGATCTCGACCTGTTATGGTAGAGGTTCCAGCAAAAGTGCCCGAGCGCCGCCGTCCGACGTGCGCATTCCCTATTGGGACGAGAACAAGCCGGCCGGTCTCGACGGCTCGGCTGGCCTCGCAGCGGCCAAGACATAGCCGAGAACTGCGTAGTTTGTGAGCGCTGCATGTGCCGATATGGTGGATGCGGATATAAATATCCGTCGCGGCGATGAGAGCGGGTCCACCCCTGCGGCCCGAGCTGAAGATCATTGGAACCGCCCGTGTCGGTATCTGAACTGCCCGCACTGAGCAGGAGCGCCATTAAGCTCCGATTTCGAGCAACGCTTGCCTTCGGTTCTTGCCAGGTGCCGGTGCTATTCTCCAAGGGAATAGCATTATGCGTGCGGCGCTCAAGCGAAAGGTCCGGTAGGCCTTCGATCCGAACCGACCTCGCGCGGAGCAATTCGCGCTTCGCGCCGCCTGAATCGCAGCGTACGAATCCTACCGCCCACGGTAGTTCGGCTACTTGCAACAGCCTCGATTTCATCCGTGCTCTCAGCTGCGTCAACTTCCATCGACGATCACCTCTCATTTTGGCGCTGCCTGAGTTGGTGCGGAGAACTGATGCGCGTCAGATTGTTCTTGGCCGGTTGCCGACGGAAATGGTGTGATTGACCAACTGATTAGGTCGATGGCACGCTGAAGTATTGCCTCGGTCCGGACACGGCTGGGTGAAGCGGCGATGACATGTCCGATGCGGTCTCGATAGTCGCCCTTCCTTACGATCGGCGCCTTGGGTTTGATGTACAATTTAACGTCGGTCACTCCTGGCATAGCGGCTGCGCGACTGTCCCCATCGATCCAATCGAGTATGCCATCGCGATCGGCGTTTAGGCACTGCGCGGCCGCAATGTGCGAATGCCTTCTGCGCAAGTCCCATTCGTCGCCAACGACAAGCTTAATGTGCTCGGCGATGAGATCGACACCGCAGGCCGCCTGAACCAGCCGAGGACTGGTTCCGCCCGGAATACGCGGATTGACTTCGATGACGACTGGGCCACGCTTCGTCCGCCGGAGTTCAACACACATTGGCCCCCAGCCAAGGCCGAGAGCTGGCAAACAGCTCAGCGACACATCGCATATTCGCTTATGCTCGTCATCAGTTAGCGGTGCCGGGCAGGTGAAATGACGGAAGACGAAATGCGGTGGGCGGTCGAAGTCAGCGGCGTCAATCGCAATGACCTCATTTCCCATTATGTGCGCGCTACAATATGGGCCTTGTGCGAATTCTTCGACCAGTATCCTGGGCGAAGACCGCCATACGTGCTGCCCACCCAACAGATAGGTCGCATGTTCGGCCAACTCATCGACATTGCGGCACAACCGGACACCGCTGCTGCCACTGCCCACCGTTGGCTTAAGAACCACGGGCAGGCCGATCTCCGCGGCACAGCTTTCAACGTCCGCCGCATTCCTTGCCAACCGATAAGCGGGTACTGGAACGCCGGCGTCCGCCAGGAGTTGACGTTGAATGAGTTTGTCGCCGCATTGTTCAACCGATGCGGGGTTCGGTCCCGGCAAATCGAAATGCTGGCAGAGCTTGCCGACTGTCGCATAGACCGATTCGTCCGCGCCCGAAAAGCCAGTAATGCCAGCAATGTCATAGGTCGCACCTAGCTTGGAACATTCTCGAATCAGCGCATCAAGATTGTCTGTGTCGACCCGGACTGCATCAATGCCTTCGGCCGCAAGATAGTCATACTGAGTTGGATCAGCTGACAGGGTAATTGGATGAAGATCAAGTCGCTTTGCCGCGTTCACGTACAGCAGACCAATACTCCCATGACCTTCAAGGAGGACGAGTGATTTTCTTGCCATTGTCGTCGATCCTCCGTTGCATGCTGGCGCGCTCTGAGCGTAGATCGGCATCAGCTTTTCAGCCGCGCCTGATCTCAGCCTTTGTGGCGAAGGTATCACTGGCAGATATCTGCGGTCGCAAAGACTCTGTAAAATTAGTTGAATGATCTGTTTCAATGTTTTGGCTACGGGCGGTGTGACACGAATTCCTAAACGAATACCCGAATACCGGAGATGCCAGGCTTCAAGGAACGCCAGTTTGAGCCCTAGCAGGCTGTTGAAAAAGGCCCTCGCCACCGGACCGCAGCGATGACTCACTGGCTCCGAAGGGATTCGGAGGTGGCGAGTGCGCGGCGGCGACGATCGAACTGGCGAACTTTTCAGCTACGTGGACCTTGAGGTCCGGGTTCGGCGCAATCATCCATTGCGGGCGATCAGGACGATCGTGACTGAAGCCATGTCGAGGCTGGAGCGTGAGTTCGCGGCGCTATATTCGCCGATCGGACGGCTATCTATCCCGCCGGAGAAGCTGCTGCGGGCGATGCTTTTGCAGGCGTTCTATTCGATCCGCTCGGAGCGGCTTTTGATGGAACGGTTGGAATACGACCTCCTGTTCCGCTGGTTCGTCGGCATCGGCATCGACGACGCAGCCTGGGACCATTCGGTGTTCTCCAAAAACCGTGACCGGCTGCTGGAGGGCGATATCGCGGCGAAGTTCCTGGCGGCCGTGCTGGCGCAACCCAAAGTCAAGAAGCTCCTGTCCACGGATCACTTCTCGGTCGACGGCACGCTGATCGAGGCCTGGGCTTCGATGAAGAGCGTCAAGCCAAAGGGCGGCCCAAGCGGCGGTCATGGCGAACTGCCGGCAGACGGCGGCGGACGCAATGCGGAAGCGGACTTCCACGGCGAGAGGCGATCGAACGAGACGCACACTCGACCACCGATCCCGACGCCAGGCTCTGTCGCAAGGGACAAGACAAGGAGGCCAGGTTGTGCTTCATGGGACATGGGTTGATGGAGAATCGCCACGGCCTGCTGGTGGAAGCCTGTCTGACGCTGGCCGACGGACATGCCGAGCGGGTGGCGGCCCTGCACATGATCGAACCTCGTGCCGACCGGCCGCGGGCGATCACGCTCGGTGCCGACAAGGCCTATGACGCAGAGGACTT
>NZ_JAMYUM010000059.1:0-5196 GCF_040322975.1 Mesorhizobium sp. M0074 | reverse complement strand
CACAGTCCATTATCACAATCACAGGATCAGCAGATCCAGCTTTTTCAATAACATAGCGAGGTGTGCATTATGTCGTGGGATCGGGCGGGCCGAGGAAGTGGACGACCTCGCAGCGAGCGACGAAGCCGAGTTGGGCCAGCGTGAAGATTCGATCGCGGTCGAGCGAGGGCTGGAAAGAGAAGTCGAAGCCGGCGAGCGTCTTGATCGTGGCCAGGCGCCCCATGCGCAGTGCCGTCTTGATCCGGCTGTTCTCGCGCAGGGTCAACTCTTCCGAGAGGAGGATGTCCATGGCTTCGAGGGCGGCGATCTCGCCTTTCTCGAGCCGGCGCACGACATGATCGAGCGCTTCGAGCGCCCGCGGCATCTTCAGGCCGACGAGGTCGTGGCGGATCCGGTCGATGGTGGATGGCGTGGTGTCGAGCGCGTTCGTCATGGACGTTGCTCCTTCGCCATCACCCGGGCGACGGCGTCGTAGAAGGCCAACGGGCGCTGAGCGACCCTGTCGCCCGAGCCATGAAGAATGACCTCGTCGTTCCTCAGTCTTTGTCGGCGCTTGTGGACGTGGATGTTGCGATGACCCGGCTCGACATGACGCTGGTGCCGGCCTTCGAGAATAGGATGGGTGGCAATCAGTGCGCCGTCCTCGAAGATGCGCAACTCTTCGGCCAGCGTGTGTACCTCGACGACACGGCGCCTGGTGGCGTCGGGCACGCTGTAGAAATTGCCGCCGACGCTGACCATGCCCTCCCGGCTGATGCGTCGCTCGAGCTTTAGGACCGATCGGAACGGAGCCAAAGGCAGCGGCCGCAGCGCTGCGCGCTCCTCGGCGAAAGCTTCGTTGACGACACGCCTTGTGGTGGCGTGAACCCTCGGGTTTGCGACCGTGTCCAGCCAGTGACGCAACTGGGCGTTCAGGTCTTCGAGATTGCGAAAGGACCGGGCCAGGAAGAAGTCCTCGCGAATGTAGCGGAACGGCCGCTCGACCTTGCCTTTCGTTTTGGCGCGGTAAGGCCGACACGCCTTGGGATAGAAACCATAGTGGCGGGCAAGATCGACGAGGGCACGGTTGTAGACGATGCCGCCGGTATCGCCTTCGCCGATCACAGCCGTCTTCATACGGTCGTAAAGCACTTCGCGAGGAGCGCCGCCCAGCGCCTCGAAAGCCCCAGCATGGCAGCGCAAGACAGTCGGCAGATCCTGGTGGACGACGAAGCGTGCCCAGATAAGGCGACTGAAGCCAAGCACCATGGAGAATAGCCAGACGATTCTCGGCGTGGTCGGCTCATCGGCAAAGACGACATTGAACTGGGCGAAGTCGACCTGCGCTTGCTCGCCGGCCGGGGTCTCGAAGCGAACCTCGTATCCACGCTCCGCCGCGGCAGGACGGACGTCGCGCAGGAAGTCGGTAACGGCCGTGTAGCCGCCGCCATAGCCGAGGTCCTTCAGTTCGCGGAAAAGCCGGCTGCCGGTGAGCCCGGGATATCGCGTGACTCGTTCGCGAAGATAGGCTGTGAAGGGATCGATCACCGCCTGCGGCTTGCGCGGTCCGTAGGCCGGAGCCTCGAGCCCGCGCGCAATGTATTTGCGCACCGTCTTGCGGTCGATCCCGCTCTCCCTGGCGATCGCCGACACCGACAGGCCCTGCCGATGCAAATCCAGTATCATCATCATCTCCCCGATCTTGATCACCGAAATCCCTCTCCCGACCATCAGGAGAAGCATCAACGATCACGCGCCGCCGGTCTCCCGGAGCGCGCTCCGGAAGACCGGCGACAGCGCTAAACTGGGGAAGATTCAAACGGCACTTCTGGGGAGTATTGAGCCGGCATCGACACCCTTCTCACAAACAACAGAGGATACATTGCTGAAGACTCGAACGTCGCAACACCGCGGCGCTGATCGCGCCCGTCCTCGAACTCCACAGCCATGCCAGTAGCCGCGCCGCGTCACAACGGAGCCTGGCGCTAAATCCGGTGAGAGAAGCGGGCTAGTCTCGCAGTACCCGGAGACATCGGTGAGCATCGGGCAATCCACCAAATGCCGGCTTCCTCCGAAGCGCGCCCTACTCGGATTGCGGGCGCCTGCGTTACGACAGCTCATTGTCGCGAAGCCGCGCGTCAACTTCAGGCGCACCGCTTACGCTCACGGATAGATGACAGCAGTAGACCATGTAGGATCATCGTGCTTTTGCCAGTAGAGATCCATGAGCCGGCGGGTGGCCGAACCGACGCGTCCGTCGGCGATCGCCGTATCGTCGATGCGGGTCACGGGCATGATGCCGCCGGCAGTCGAAGTGATAAACACTTCGTCCGCTCCCTTGATCTCAGCACGACTGATATCAGCGGCCGTGGCTGATAGCTCGATTTCGGCACAAAGATCAAAGACAGTCCTGCGCGTGATGCCCGGTAAGACCCCGAAAGCGGGTGTCCTCAAGGATCCCTCCTTGACAAGGAACACATTGAAGCCAGGTCCCTCCGCTATGTGGCCGTTCGTGTCAATGATCAGCGCTGTCTCCGCTCCCGCATCATAAGCGTCGAATAGACCCTTCACAAGGTCGAGCCAATGATAGTTCTTGATTGCGGGATCAATTGACTTTGGTGGAATGCGGACGGTGGCGCTGATTGCGACGTGTAAGCCTCTCTCCAGCTGTTCTTTGTTGGCAACAGAGCCAAAGGGGACTGCAAACGCTATGAAGTGGTTCTCCGCCTGGCGGGGATCCCGGCTGAAGGTCGGCGATGAACCACGCGTGCAGATCATCTCCACGTATGCCGATCTATGGCCCGACAGGGCGACGCAATTGTTAAGGATGGATGCTGTCTTCTCTCGATCATAGGGCAGCTTCATTCGGAGCCGTTCGACACCCCCGAAGAAACGGTTAAGGTGCAAATCCAGCCGAAAGAACCTGCCATTCCAGACGTGCACGGTGTCGTAGGTAGCGTCAGAGTGCAGGAAACCCCAATCGAGCACTGAGATCTTGGCTTGGGACATCGGCAGGTATTGCCCATCCATGAAGGCTACCCCGTCCGGATAGCGCCGTCGATCAACGTGATGCTCGTCGATGGTTGAAAGAACTGGCAAGATCTGTATTGTCATTGGGGGTCGCCATTCGTATTGCTTACATCGGGATGGGTTGCTTTCCCGCTTGGAACGGTCGGGCAAACCCACCGTCCTAACGCAAGATCAACTGCACCCTCTACATCGCACAGTTGATTTGGTGAAAAAGGTCAATCTGATGCTGGACACGCAACGGCGGTTTCGAAAAACGGCCTTGAGTGACGAGTTCAGCGCAACTCGCCCAACGCTACACAGGGACGCGTGGCTCGAACTTGACACGATCAAGCGAAATCATGCTTCGGAATTTTCGGACATTGGGGTTGGTGTAAAGCTTCGTCTTGACGAAGACGTCGAAGGCCTCAACGTCCTCGACGGAGACAAGCAGCACGAAATCGGCGTCGCCCGTAACCATGTAACACTGGGTAACCTCTTTTGCCGCGCGCATCGCGCGCTTGAACTCATCCACAAGATCAAGACGCTCACGGTCGAGCTCTACCGTGACGACAACAGTAAGCAATTTTCCGAAAGCCTTCGGATCCACCAATGAGATGTCCGCAAGGATCACGCCATCCGAACGCAGCTTGTTAACTCGGCGCATGCATGACGCAGCCGAAGAACCGACCAATTCTGCCAGTTCGGCAAAAGAGAGCCGATTGTTCCTTTGTAGCGCCGTGAGAATCCTTCGATCTAGGTCATCCATGGAACAATGTCTGCTATGGTTGCAATAACTTCAATAATAGACGGAGTTACGCTACGATCATTTCATTTTATCCAGCAAATCGAAATAATCAAATCAATCTTGGCCGCGCGACCGAGAGAATTAACCTCAGCTCACCGTTCCGTCTACGGACGTCGTAAAGTGCCGGCATTTGGACCCACGCAGCAAGAAAAAGCGTGGTGATGTTGCCCCAGCTCGGAATCTGGGCGGCACGCCCACGCCGAGGAAGCTTAGCCCCACCTCCGTCAGGAGCGCGCTGGCGCAGACTATGGCGCTTTGGACCATCAGCGCCGACATGGTGCTCGGCAAGGCATGACGTGGCGGCCGCATCAGCAAGATCGGGGATGCCACAATGTGCACGGCACTCTGTGAGGCCGCCCACATCATGTGGTGAAGACGCTCAAGGGCTGCACGGAGCTGAAAAGCCCGGGCGATGCGGATCGCACAGCGGGCCGGGATGAAGAGGCTAAGGTGACGCTGGCGCGCAAAGTGGAATGCATCGGTAGGGGCAAGGCGCATGCGCCCCTGCGAGTTCGGGGTGAAGGTGTCGGTGGCCACCACGCTGAAGCGCTCAAAGGGTGGCCAGTTCGCCCTGCATGCAAAAGCGCTGCCCGGCAATCCCTATGACGGCCACACGCTCGCAGCGACCATCCCTGACATGGAAAAGACCATCGGCAACGAGAGCAGCCGCGTTCTCGCCGACGCCGGCTATCGCGGCCACAACGCGCCGGAGAGCCACAGTTCAGGGTCTTCACCAGCGGCCAGAAACGCCGTGTCACCCCAGCCATCAAGCGCCAGATGCGGCGGCGATCGGCCGTCGAGCCCGTGATCGGCCACGTCAAGGCCGAGCACCGGATGGGCCGCAACTATCTCGCCGGCAAGCAGGGCCGACGCCGTCATCGCCATCCTGGCCGCCGCCGGCTACAACTTCTCCCTCCTGCTCAGGTGGCTGAAGGTTCCTTTGTGGCTTCTCCTCGCCGCCCCTCAAAGTCAGCCGAAGGAACTCGAAGCCTGATCCCTCTCATTGTTCACGGCCGACTTTTGAGCAGGCTCGCCGCCGTGCGATGCGCCTTCAGATCTCCGCTCCGGCCTGGGGCCTTCGCCGGCAAGACCTGCGAAGATGCGGTCGAAGGCGCCAGCCGGCTCCAGCGCATAAAGTGATTGTAGAGCGTCTTGACCATAGCCGGCGGGCGCATCCTTCGATTGCAGGCCGTTGCGAATGACGTAGATGATCCCACTCACTACCCGTCGGTCATCGACGCGCGGCACGCCGCCTCGACCATCCGTGTCAAGGAAAGTGCCGAGCGCAAGAACCGCTGCCGCCTCGAATCCAGCTAAACCGCCTTGATGCACGGCGAGGACGTTTTGGCGGCCTGAAGCGGCGATGTGGCCGCTGTTGGGCGCTTTTCCGCGAACCTCGTCAG
>NZ_JAMYUM010000058.1:0-5689 GCF_040322975.1 Mesorhizobium sp. M0074 | reverse complement strand
GTCTCATCCCCAGCCTCCGTTCGCTGAAGATCAAACCGGACAACTCGTCTGCTACCTAACCCGGACAACTCATCTGCTTACGACACCGAGCCCTGCGGTCATTGGCGTTAGATTAGCGCCATGTTATATTGCGGCGCGAAAGAGCGGGGGCCACGTTCCTTTCACACCCGTAAGTGATCCGTATGTGCGATCCCTGCAGACTGGTCGGTATCACGGAAACTCCCGGGCATGGGGTTCGGGAATCGAGGGGGACAAGGGGTAATGCTCTACACGCTCGTTATGATGGTCTGCCTGACGGATGTGCCGCAGACCTGTGAACAACGCGAACAGATGGTGGACGGCCTGGCGATGAATCCCGGGACCGCCTTCATGCAGGCGCAATCGCTGGTAGCCCAGTGGATCGAGACGCATCCCGGTTATTTCGTTCAGCGCTGGCGCGTGCTGCCCGGCCGTGGATCGTGATATCCGCCGCGAAGATCGAATGAGGTTCTATTTCTTCGCGGCGAGCGTTTCCGAGACGGCCTTGGACAATTGATAAAGCCGCTGCTCGATTATCGTCGGCACTTCACAGACGTAGGTCAGTGATTGGACGCGTTCATTGAAAATTCGCGTTGCGAATTTCAGCTGTTCGGTTCGCCGATCGATCTCTTCGGGATCTGCATCCGGCTTTGCCCGCAATGCATCGACATCGGACGCTTCCTTGCGCAACGCGGCGGCCATTTCGAGCTGCTTGTGGGCGTAGCGGGAAATGCCGGAGATCACCTGCGAGCGCTCGGCGTCCAGGTGGTCGAACATGCCTTGCACCATCATCGCCATTTTGGGTGCAAGTTGCTCGGCCGGCAAGGAGGCCGCGAAATCCCTGATCTTCTTTTGAGCTTCCGCAATCGGCATCCGGCGAGCTGCCACTTCCTCGATCAGGGCGGAGATGGTGGGGTCCTTCGACCAGTCCTTCGCGGCTGAAGGAAGGTCCGGTCCGCTCCAGATCTGGCCGAGCGAGAGTTGCGGCACCTTGCGCTGCATGCAGGGCCAGTCTGGATCGGGGTTGGCTGCCATGGCGTTGACGCCCGGCGCGAGCATAGCGACCAGAGCCAGACCGCGAACATGGATCATTCGCGCCATCAGGCATTTCCTCCCGTGTCCTGTTTGCGGGTCATCAGGCCGCGCGAAGGGTCGTAGGCGATGATGGCGGCGGCAAGGAACAGCAGCGTGCAGCCGGCAACGACGCCCAGCGACAGCCAGTCAACCTGGCCGTAGAAGGCGAAGCGGATCAGTTCGACGGCGTAAGTAAATGGATTGGCGAGGCAGATTTTGTAGAGCAGGGGGCTAGCCTCCTGGATACGCCACAAGGGATAGAGTGCCGGAGAAGCGAAATAGCCGGGAAAGATGACGAAGTTCATGATGCCAGCGAAGTTTTCGAGCTGCTTGATCATTGAGGACAGAAGCATGCCGAGCGCGCACAGCATCATGCCTGACAGGAACAGCGCCGGCAGCACGGTGAGATAGCCAAGCGGCGGCGCCTTGACGCCCCAGAACCAGGCAACGATCAGGAACGCGTAAACCTGCGCGATCGACACGGCGACACCGGCGAGCATCTTCGAGATCAGTAAAAACCAACGCGGGAAGGGGCTGACCAGCAGGGTGCGCATGTTGCCCATTTCGCGATCATAGACCATCGACAGCGAAGACTGCATGCCCGAAAACAGCAGAATCATGCCGCACAGGCCCGGAGTGATGTAGACCTCATAGAGCACGTAGGTCTTGTAGGGCGGGATGATCGATACGCCGAGCACCTGCCGGAATCCGGCGGCAAAAATGAACAGCCAGACGAGCGGCCGAACCAGCGAGGATATAAAGCGCTCGCGCTGATGCAGGAAGCGCAGGCACTCCCGCACGACGATCCCTTTGAGGCAAACGAGGTAGTGGTGGAGCCCAAACTGTTCGAACTTCACCGGCGTGAGGGCGGCGACTTTTGCGGGCATTGCGGGAGCGCTCATGGCGACATCTCCGCGATGCCGCTTGTTTCGATGCGGTTGAGCCTGGAAAAGGCGTCGCGGATCGAACTGGCACCGCTCGTCGCAACGACATCGGCCACCTTACCCTTGGCTACCAGGTCGCCCTGCCGCAGCACGACGACGTGGTCGCCGTCTTCGACCTCATCGATCAGATGCGTCGCCCACAGCACACCGATGCCCTCGGTTTCGACGAGTTTGCGGATGGTGGCCAAAATGCCCGCACGCGACTGGATGTCGAGACCGACCGTCGCCTCGTCGAGCAGCAGCAGGGAAGGGCGGTGGAGCAGCGCCCGCGCGATCTCGATGCGCCGCATTTGGCCGCCGGAAAGACTGCGTGCCTTGTCATGCTGACGGCCCCGCATGTTGACTGTATCGAGCAGCGCGGCAATGCGCTGCCGGGCTTGGTGTCCGCCAATGCCATGCAGCGAGGCGTGGTAGGAGAGGTTCTGGTGGACGCTGAGGTCGAGGTCGAGCGTGCGTGCCTGGAATACGATGCCGACACGCCTGAGCGCTTCGCCCGAAGCGCGGCTGACGTCATGGCCGAAGATGCGGATCGATCCGCGGCGGGTGCCGTAAAGATGGCTGATCAGTGAGAACAAAGTTGTCTTGCCGGCCCCATTGAGGCCGAGCAGAACGGTGAAAGTTCCCGGCGCGATCGAGAATGAGACGTCGTGGAGCGCTCGCTTCGGACCATAGGAATGGCTGATGCCGGCAACATCGAGCGCTGCCACCTCCTCTCCAGCTCCGCTTGTCCTCACATGCTGCATGCCGCTGGCTCCTTCGGGGCGCGCTGGTTATCTAGTGCACTTGCAACATCCCCGCGGCAAATATTCATCACGTCGGCCTCCCTGATCATTGCTGCGGTCTAGTGGGGCGATATGGCCACGCCCCAAGGCTGCTGGCCCACCGTAACCGATTGAACCGGCTCGTCCGTCGCCGTGTCGATGAAGGTGATGTCGTTGGAATTGCCGTTGGTGGTGATCAGCGTCTTCTGATCGGGGGTGAAGTCGAGATGCCAGACGCGCTGGCCGACCAGGATGTATTTTTCCACCTCGTAGGTTTCGGTGTTGATGACGGCGACGTGGTTCGCTGGGCCGAGCGCGACATAGGCTTTCTTGCCGTCCGCGCTGATTGCGATGCCGACCGGCTGGATGGTTTCGGGCCGCAGTCCCGCAATCGCGAACTGGATCTTCTTCACCACCTCGCGTTTGAGACTGTCGATGACGCTGACGGTACCGCCGATTTCGGCACTGACCCAGATCTGTGATCCGTCGGGCTTGAATTGCGCAAAGCGCGGACGCGTGTCGACCAGGACGTTGTCGGTCACCTCATGGCTGTCGGTGTCGATGAAATGCGCCATGCTGGTGGTTTCGGAGGTGTTGACCATGGTTTTGCCATCGGGACTGACGGCCATGCCTTCAGGCTCCACCCCAACGGGAATCTCGGTCATGACCTGCTTGCTCTCGACGTTGATCGCGGTGACGAGATTGTCGTCCTCGTTGGCGACGTAGAGCGTCTTGCCGTCGGGCGAAAGCACGAACAGTTCGGGATCGGGGCCTGATGGCAGCGTGCCAACGATCTGCAGCGTCGCGGTATCGATGATTTCGATCGTATCGTCATCGCTGGCGCACAAATAGATGAACTTGCCGTCATGCGAGATGGTGATACCGCGCGGCCTCTGGCCGACTTCGACGGTCTTCACCACTTGCATCGTCGCCGTGTCGACGACCGTTATCGTATTGTCTTTCTCGTTGGAGACATAAACGGTGTAAGCCCACGCCGGATTGGCCATGAAGCCGAGAATGGCGAGTGCGCAAGCTCGTCTCTGCACGAAAATTCCTCCCGATTGGTTCTACTTAAGGACGCATTTCGTTTCCGGCTGATCGACGCCGAGCGTATCGAGCTCGGAGATCTGGTGGAGATAACCCTCCTGTGGCGATGTCGAGACCACGGACTTGGTGTCGCCGAGCAGGATTGGCTGGCGAAGCTGATGGTTCCACTTGCGGAAGGTCAGCTTCTGTCCTTTGAAGGCGGCGACCGAGAAATCGTCCGAGCGGATATAGTCGCTGATCTTCTTCGGATCGTCGCCATTGGTCCGTGTGCTGGCTTCGCCCACCGCCCGCACCGCCGTCCAGGCCGACATATCCTTGGACAGCATTCGCCGGCCGGTCGTCCTCAGGAAACGGCTTTGCATTTGAATGCCACCCCATTGCTCGCTCGCGGGATGCCAGGACGATGCGACAAGACCGGCCGTGCCAGCGACCAGCCGCGGTGTCCAGGTGCGGTAGGGCACATAGGTTCCGAACACCTCGCTCTCATCGGCGACAAGCACCACGTCATGCTCCGGCAGATCCTGCGTGAACACGGAAATCTGCTGCTGTATCTGCGTGGCGCCGGTGTCGGTGCGGCGCGCCGTGCCAGTGTCTTTGAACTCCTTCTCGGCGACGATCTGACCGCCGAAGCGAGCCGCCGCGCGGCGCAACGCGGCCGCATAGAGATGATCCCGCTCATGCGAACCATAGAGCAGCACCCAATTCGGCCATTTCTTTATCACGAGATACTGCGCCAGCGCGTCAGCCAGCATGCTTCGTGTCGGCGCCACATGGAAAATGTTTATGCGGCAGTCTTCCTCGCGCAGGCTGTCGTCTGTGGCACCGACATTGAAGACCAGAACGCCCTTGTCGCGGGCGATGTCGGCGATCGACAGCAATTGCCTGGCCGAGAGGTCAGCGACAACATAGCGGTCACCTTTGGCAATCAGATCGTTGAACGCCTGAACCGCGTCGGCGTCCGGCTTGACCTCGGCTATGTCGAGGCTGAATTTCTGGCTGACGAACTTTCCTGTCGTGTTGTTGTCGCCGATCGCCACATTGGCGCCGGCGACACCTTCGTCGCGCGGCGGCAGGTCCAGCAGGGAAAGCGCCAGTTGCGGCGCGTAGGCCCGCAAATAACCTATTCTGATTTCGGTTATCTTTCTTTCCGGCCTGTCGGCTGCGACCGGTTGCTTGCCCGTCACTTCCTGGGCCATCACGCCTGTAACGTTGGCGGTCTGGAAAAAAAAGCACAAAAAGGCCGCGAGAGTGCCTGGCACCGCGCTCGTCATCGATAAAACTGCCCATTCTTGCACTAAAGTCCGATTGTTCCCGGACCAGCGCGAATTCAAGGTGCCCACAATGAGCTTAGCGGACGCCACAAGATTTATCAAAGCCCTGCAAGTGGACTTACGTGTCTGCTTTAGTCCTATGCCTTTTCGAGGATGCGGCGATGAATGAGCGTGTTGCGGTCTCATCCGCAGCAATGGCGGAATGAGAAACTCTATGGGTCGTCATGGGAGGATTGCCTGATGAAAACGCGCGCCGCTGTCGCCGTCGCCGCCGGAAAGCCGCTGGAGATCATGGAGGTCGACCTCGACGGTCCCCGTGATGGCGAGGTGCTGGTCGAGATCAAGGCAACCGGCATCTGCCACACCGACGAGTTCACGCTGTCGGGCGCCGACCCGGAAGGCCTGTTTCCGGCGATCCTCGGCCACGAGGGCGCCGGCATCGTCGTCGACGTCGGCAAGGGCGTCTCCTCGGTCAGGAAGGGTGACCATGTCATCCCGCTCTACACGCCGGAATGCCGGCAGTGCCCGTCCTGCCTGTCGCGCAAGACCAATCTGTGCACCGCCATCCGCGCCA
>NZ_JAMYUM010000057.1:0-6083 GCF_040322975.1 Mesorhizobium sp. M0074 | reverse complement strand
CTGACGAGGTTCGCGGAAAAGCGCCCAACAGCGGCCACATCGCCGCTTCAGGCCGCCAAAACGTCCTCGCCGTGCATCAAGGCGGCTAGGAGATCGGCGACTTCGTTGATCGGCCTTCGCTGTCCGACAAGTTGGGTGGCTAAGCTGTGGCGCAGGAGATGCGCACCTCCGACAAACTCGATCCCACTATGCCGCAACCGGCTCTGTACGATCCTCGAAACAGGCGACGCGCACCTGAACGGCCCTACCGGCGGCGTGAAGGACAGAAATAGGTACGGACTATCCACCTTCGGCCGAGCGCGCAGGATGTAGTCGGCGAGCGCGGCGCCGGCTTCCTCGATGAGCGGGGCCACTCGATCACGCTTGCCCTTGGTGCGCCGGACAAAAACCTCCCCAGTTCGCCAGTTGATATCGTGCGGCTGAAGGGCGCGCAGCTCGCCGTTGCGAATGCCCGCGGTGGCGAGCAGCACCAGGACGGCTCGATCGCGGACGTCGACCGGTGTCGTTGCGCCGATCATATCCGCACGCCGAACGTCGTCCCATGCAAGGCTCGGCGGTAGATGAGCCAAACGCCAGTGGGGTGTCCTGGGGACGACGCGGGCAAGATCCTGGTCATGGTAACCAGCCCAATACAAAAACCGAAGAAATGTCCGAATGTGAGAAGTTGCTGCCGTGCGGGTGCCGGAGGTCGACGATAGTGACAGCCGATGTTCGACAGCAGCAAGGACATGCTCAGCTGTCAACGGGGCGGCAATGTGTTGATGGCGGCGAACTTCACCTGCAGCCAGGTCGTCTCGTCCTGATCGACCGTAATGCGATGACGTCCCGCCCAGGGCGCCGCCGCAAGTTGGGCAAAGACGCGGTGAGCAGGATCGTGTGGGCCAGCATCGGCAGGCCGCTCGGCCAGCCTGTTCGTCTGCACCCGCACGAGGAAGCTCGTACCAAGGTCATGGGCGGTGCAATAGAGCTCGTAGATGTCGCTCTACCGGTCACCCACATGCACACAGCGCTCGGGCGCGCCCACGAGCGATGGACTGACGCAAGTTCTCCAGCCAGCGGTAGCTCCGGCGTTGATGGTCTTGGTGAAGCCGATTTTGCCCGGCTGCGCGCGGCTGTAGGTAAATTCGGTCGTGTCCTGCAGGATAAGGATCGGACCTTCGCTCGCCGCAACGCGCGCCGCAGTCGCGGCGAAATGGCCGGCGAGAACGCTATGTTCGGTCACACGCGGGTTGTCAAAGAAGCGGCAGGCCGTCTTGGCCGCTGCCCGGTCGCCACAGGCCGCCGGGATCGGCCTGCCCGGCGCTGCTGACAGCTGATCCAGCAACCACTGCAGCCGGCGGACCAAGGGCTTGTCGGGAAGGGCCGCCGCGCAAAGCTCTTCCTGCCAAGCGGCTCCGCTGCTGCTGGTCTTGTCTCGCATCCGTGACGCCTCCGTGATTCGGCGTCACGGACAGAATCACGGCAGATTCATACGGGGCAATAGGCCCGCCGACGATGTGGGTAATCAAAAGCCGGTGAAGCCTTCAGCGTATGCGTACATCATCGCCCAGGCCGCGCAGCTTTGTTTCCAGTCTCCCCAGAGCCTGAGCCCGAGCCTCGCGTAGCAAATGGGGTGATCGACCAGCTGATTAAGTCGACGCCACGCTGAGCTATCATCTTGGTCTCAGCAAGATCGGGCGAAGCGGCGACGATATATCCGATGCAGTCTCGATAATCGCCTTTCCTGGCGATCGGCGTCTTGGGTTCAATACACAATTTGACCTCGACGACACTTGGTACGGCGGCCGCCTGACTCTCCCCATCGATCCGGTCGAGGATACCATCGCGATCTGGAACTAGGTACCGCGCCACCACAGTCTGCGAATGCCTTCTGCGCCGATTCCGCCTGTCGCCCAGGACAAGCTTGATGTGCTCGGTGACAAGATCGACACCGCACGCCAGCTGAACCATTTGAGGATCGGGCGCGCCCGCAAGACGCGGGTTAACTTCAATGACGACTGGGCCACGCTTCGTCCACCGGACTTCAACGCCTGCTGGTCCCCAGCCCAGGCCGAGAGCTCGCAAACAGCTTCGTGAAAGATCGGCAATACGTTCATGTTGCTCCTCGGTCAGAGAGGCCGGAAACGTCCACTCTCGGAAGACGAAATGCGGCGGGGGATCAAATTCGGCCGCACAAATCCCAATGAGCTCATCGCCCATCATGTAAGCGCCGTAGTATGGGCCGTTTGCGAATTCTTCGACCAGTACCTTTGGCGAAGATCGCCATACGTGCTTCCCGCCCAATAGATAGGCCGTATGTTCGATCAAATCATCGACGTTGCGGCACAGTCGGACACCGCTGCTGCCGTTGCCTACGGCTGGCTTAAGAATTACCGGCGGTCCTATTTCCGCCGCAGAATGTTCGACGTCCGTCGCGTTCGTTGCCAACCGGTACGCAGGTACTGGGACGCCGGCCTCCGCGAGCAGCCGACGTTGGGTGAATTTGTCGCAGCATCGCTCAATGGATGCGGGACTTGGCCCAGGTAGATCAAAATGCTTGCAGAGCTTGGCAACCGCCGCACAGACCCACTCCTTGGCGCAGGTAATGCCAGCAACCTCGTAAGTCGAACGGAGCCGGGAACATTCTCGAGTCAGTGATCGAGATCGTTTGTATCAACCCGGATTGCCTCAATGCTTTCCGCCACTCGCCAATCATACTGCGCTGGTTCAGACGACAGGATAATTGGATGAAGTCCAAGACGTCGGGCCGCTTGGGCGTATGGCAAAATATTCCCCGTTGGATCACCTTCGACCAGAATGATTGCCCTTCGTGTCATCGGCTGCCGTGCCTCCATTACGTGTTGTTCGGCGATCGAGGTAAATCGGCATCCGGTTTTTGAGCCGGTGCCTTGACCTCAGACTTCGTGATAAACGTACCATTGTTAGGGACTTCCGATCGCAAAGATTTTGTAAAATTCAATTTGGATCCTCTAGTCATCCTTGCCGAGGACAAAACCGGAGGCGACATCCAGAGCTGCAAACAACGTCGTTGTGCCCTGCCGAACAGAAGAATGGGTACGCCGTTCAGGCACGCCGGGCATAATCGGCAAGACCGGCTGCTCGCGATCAAGTGCCTGGATTTGGCTCCTCTCGTCCGCACTGAGAACCAGCACCCGATTAGGAGGCGACGGATATAGACCGACGATGTCGCGGGCCTTATCGACGAACAAGGGATCGCTGAAAAGCCTGAACGTCTCGGTGCGATGGGGCTGCGGGCCGAAGGCGTTCCATGTCCGCCAGATCGTCGTGTGCAAAAAGACGGCGGCTCCTGCCATCGAGCGGATCGACCAATGGGTCGCATCGGGTGGCGTGGAACGTAGTGTGCGCTCGATCACCCCAGCAATCTGATCATCATCAATCGTTCGGGGCCGGCCAGGGCGAACTTCGTCGAACAGGCCATCGAGCCGATGTTTAAGAAAGCGCCGTCGCCATTTGCCAACCGTATGTTCATGCCACGCCAAGTTCGCCCGGGACGATCTTTCCTAACCGGCATAGTCAGACATCGAAGGGAGCCGGATATGGCCGAAGGGTGAGCGAATCACGTCACGTGGCGCGCACCTGTGTAATTGACGCACACACCCGGCCCCCGTATGGAGCAGTAGAGCGACCTCGTAGTCTGAGGGGCGGTCCTCCCCTCTGCTAGGCCGCTTTGTCACGCACAAGGCAACGCTTTCTGGTAAACGGTTTTGAGTTTGAATGAACCCAATGTATCATGTCTATAACAGTCATACCGTGGTTTTCCAACATCTTTGGAAAGATGCTATTTTTCCCCATCCCTGGAATGTAGTTGCATTCTAGGAAAACTATTTCGGAACGAGACGACACCAGAAAATCAAACCTGGCGGCATTATAAATATCGACTGTCGAAGCTATTATTCTTGTGACGGACTTAATCCGATTAGCAATTGAGTTACTATTACGGTCATCTACTACACTTAGATCGGACATGCCTTCGATAGACTTCTCTTTCCGTCCGAATAAACCTCTATTTGTCTTGATTTCTACAACAGGAAGCGTTACTATATCGCTAGAATTTGCGATGCAGCCGCATGAATATTCTTTTCCATGAACAAATTCTTGCAATAACGCCGCGCCATCTTGTTCGAGTATTGCATTAATAAGAGCGATGACCTCTTCTCGATGGGCTTCAGGTTCATCAAACCGCTCAGTAAGCAGCGACGAGCCGAGCGAGTTAGGCTTCACTACGATAGCACCTTGAAACGAGTTTACAAACTGAACCATGTCCAGTTTATCTTTCGCTTTTATTAGTATTGTCTTTGGAATCCTCACAATATCATTAGGTATTAGCGAGGAAACGAAAGACGACATCGCGTACTTATTCATCGTCAGCGACGCAACTTCGGGATCGCCGAATGTACCTTTTAAACCTAAAACAGCCGCAAGTGTCTGGGCCCCTCCGTCTTCGCCAAATTGTCCGTGCAACAAGTTGACAACGTATTCTTTGCACGATGCCATCGCTTCAAAGGCATTAACTAACGTGCGTCGCGGACGAATGACTTCACTGGAAATGATGGCATTCAGATCATCAATCACAAAAGGTTCATCGAATGGGAGCGTTGTGACATTGCCGTCTTTCTGACTTACGTGGTGTATGTTTTTCACGGTGAACGGCCGTTCAGCTTTGGAAAGACTTAAGTATACACTGATAACATTCAATAATGATGACACAGATGAGTCATAACCCGTCGAAATCCCACCAAATATGAACGAAACTTCGGGCCGCATTTTTCGCCTCCGAGATGCTGTCGACACGTGAACCTATAATATTTTGAAAATTTCTGGAGCTACCAACTCCGGTGGCTTGACCGGCTGGAGTCGACTGTCCTGGCCTCACCGGCGCAACTGTCCAGTGAGGCTTCCGATTGATCACATCGGCGGCGGCCCTACCCCCCGTATGAATCTGCCACGCTTCTGTCCGTGACGCCGAATCGCGGAGGCGTCGCAGATGAATGGCGGTGGAGTCGATTGTGGCGCGACAATTCTGATAAGAAGCCATTTCGCGGTGGGGACGCTCATTACTGAGCGCCCCCGCACAGATCCCACGCGGGCGGCTTTCCCGCACGTGGCTCCTATCTCGAGTGTTTGACGGCGAAGCGGACACTTGGCCATGGATGAAGGTTTGCAAGGCTTGGAAAGGTAGTCGTTGGCTAACTGCGCGATCCGTTCCCACGTAGCGTCGTCCTTCTGGTACGCCGCCAAAGGTCGATCACCCGATACCCGAACGCCGTGAGCGCCGTGAGCGCCGGGATATTCGTTGGAACCGCGAAGTATGTGAAGTGCCCGCCCACGATCTGCCTCAGCCCCTGTTGAGGGATCGGCCAATGCATTCGACGCCGCAGCTCCACCTTGATGTATGTCCTTGAGCTTCGCCCGCATTGCGGTCACTGCGGGTCTTCCGCTTAAGCTGGAAGCGCGCGCGACGTGACTCCCGCAGATGAATGTAAATCCCAAGAAGACGAAGATCTCCGGTTTGCCCCACTTCGCCTTTCGGCTTATAGGGTCGCTTATCCCGGTGCCGCCCGGGAACGCGACGAGCCCTCCTGGGGTCACGTCCAGATCTTGCGTACCGTGCCGCCCGCAAACACCTTGGTGTGACGGATGGGTAAGAGCGCCTTCGCTGCCATAGTGCCAGCTCGACCTTGCCCGTCTTTGGCCGACCGGTTGATCGCTGGGGTAGCCGATTACGGCCCGGTACTTCTCCGCAAGCCCTTCGGATTCCACCTCGCGGTGGACACCCTGCCCTCCGGTTGTCTTTCGACAGCACACCGACTTAGGTCCGTCCTTGGCTGTTTCCGCCGTTTCCAGCTTCGTGCCATGCAAGCGCCGTTCGAGACGCTTGTCCGGCAAGCTCGAGCAGACGAGTCGGCGTCACAGACAGAACGAATCACAGGAGATTCAGCTGTGGCAAATATGGCCAGACGATGTGGGTAATTGAAAGCCGGTGAAGCTTTCGATTACCCACATCGTCGGCTTGATCCAATGGAGATGCCGAAGGCGATGTCGTGCAAGCGGTCATGCCGCGC
>NZ_JAMYUM010000056.1:0-7750 GCF_040322975.1 Mesorhizobium sp. M0074 | reverse complement strand
CCTACGAGGCGCCGCGCGGCGAGATCGAGACGGCGCTGGCCGGGATCTGGCAAGAGCTGCTCGGGGTCGAGCGGGTCGGACGCCATGACAACTTCTTCGAGCTCGGCGGCCACTCGCTGCTGGCGGTGCAGGTGCTCAGTCGAGCATTAGATCTTGGCCTGAACTTTAGCGCCGCTGGCCTCTTCCAAGCTCCCGTTCTGAAGGAGCTTGCATCGAAGATTCCTTTGGAGCCACAGCCCAGTAGTACGGAAGTGATTTCCGTCCGACCAACCGGATCGCAGCCGCCGCTGTTCTTTGTTCCCACAGGTTGGGGCGATTGTTCCTATGTCTTCAGCTTGGTAAAGGAAATGAACGTAGACTGTCCCGTCTATGCTTTGCCGTGGCCGTTTTTCGATGAAGCTCGTTCAATGACCCTTGAAGCGATTGCTGCAACGGTGGTCCTGGCAATCAAACAAATTCAGCCCCAAGGTCCGTACCGCTTCGCAGGATACTCCTCGGGTGGCATCTTGGCTTACGCCATAGCCCAGCGTTTACTGGGTCTGGATGAAACCGTGTCTTTCATGGCGTTCATCGATGTTATGTTGATTGCAAATCAATCGAGCACATCCCCGTCTCAGATCGTCCGAAATATGGTGCTGGAACGTTTCGAATCCTTGGATGATAAGAGCTTCAAAGTGTTGGAACGCTCTGCTGGACAATGTTCAATTGCTCAGCTGCTCGAAAAGGCACAGAAAATTGGAGCGATACCTCCGGATCGTGATCTCCACAATGACGTTCTGATGTATGAAAGAATCGCCCAATTTCATAGGGCGCTGCAGTCGTATCAAGTTCCATCCCTGCCAATTGAGATACATCAGTTTTATGCCATTGAGCCACTCATCAGTCGTCGGATACCACCTGATAAAGCCTTTACAGGTCCAGAGGCCAGTTCGCCCATGCGCGGTTGGGACCGGGTCTTGAGCACGACCTCTGTTCACGCCACACCGAGCCCAGGCGACCACGTGACGATGATGAGTATTCCGGAAAACAGCGTAATTCTGGCACGCTCCTTGTCACGAGCCTTGGGTCGTGTGGACTCTACGATTGAACGAAGCCGGTGACGCGGCACTTGGCGGGACGGCTTACGGTGACCATTCTGTCAACTGAAGCGGCGCTGGCTGTTGATTTGTGTCATACTTTCAAGCTCAAAGGATTCAACACGTGGAGATTATCCCGTCTGATCACCCGAACATCCTCATCGGCATTCGTCGGATAGAACACGGCGACCAAACCGCCTTGTTCTCTTCAGAAGTTGCCGCGCTAGGACGCGCTGTGGCCAAAGTCCGTCGTCAAAGCGGTGCTGCTAGAATAATTGCGCGAACACTCCTTGGCCAAATGGGATTTCCCCCGACCCCTATCGTCAAGACACGATCTGGTGTTCCGACTTGGCCAGCTGGCATTGTCGGCTCATTGGCTCACCACGATACAGCAGCGTTAAATTGGCTGCGTCCACCTAAACAGAAGGACTCAAAAAATGACTTATCCCGTGGGTTCGCCGTCGGATGGCTCTCTGAAAGAATCTATCGAAGCAAATGGCCATCATAATCCTCGATTTCATGGCATTGATCACATAGCTTTGGCGGTTCATAAACTAGACGACGCTATCGACTTGTTTCAAGATGTCCTTGGTTTTAAGCTTAGGCGGCGATTGCATATAAAAGGTAAGAAGACTGGGATGGTGTGTGCGGACATGGTTCGGAACGACATGTGCTTTGTGCTTTGCCAAGGCACAGAGCCAGAGTCGCAGGTGTCTCAACTTGTCCAAAACTACGGGGTTGGTCTAGCTCATGTTGCATTATCTGTCGACGATGTGTCGGCGGCGGTCAATACGCTTAGAGCGCGGGGATTGTCGTTCGACACGACTATTATTGAAGGACCTGGCCTAACACAAGCATTCTCTTCTCGATGCGCTAATACGGGGATAAGTTTTGAACTCATCCATCGGAACGGAGAGGAAGCATTTCTTGAAGACAACGTACAAGAGCTTTTCGAGCAGCTTGAGCAGTCGGGAAAATACTGATCAAAGAGGTGTGGCCCCCCGGGTTTCGCGATCCGACTTCAGGCGCGCCCGCCGGCCTACCAGGGTCCCGCAAGACTGATCGAAGGTGGCATTCCAACTGGACGAAAGGAAAGCGTCACCTGATCTGCGCCAGGCACGGTGAGCTGCCACTGAACTTTCATTCAGCGGCGATCCCCGACCTGTACGCCGTGGGCGCGGGTTGAGCAATCGGCGAGGACTTCGATCAGCGTACCTCCACCGCCCGGATCGCCACGGTATCACCTTTAGAGCTTTCTGGCCTGATCCTGGCATCGTCCTGTCCGACAACCCGCCCGCGCGCGACAAACTCGAACCTTCCTCAGATGCTTACGTCCAATGTCCGACAATGTCGGACACTAGTCATCTTAGTAGCGCCACGTAATTGTTTCGGCACGATTTTTCCTTTGGCACGGCACTTGCGTGGACATGTGTATCTGGGTCGCGGTTGAGGAGAAATCGTCTCATGACTACCCAAAATCCAGTCAGCTCTAGGTGTGCGTGGACGCAGGTTGCCAGCTTCATAGGGTGCGAGTCCTCTCGCTTTGAGAGGCGGCTCAGCTTCGAAGACATGCACTCAGGCGCGCAGCATGGATTCATCAATCAAACGATGGGTGCTTTTTGATCAGCTTGATCATTCTGGCGAATAAACCGTGAAAATGCGTGAGCCCTTGGGCCTCAATGATGTCGTCGCTCTGAGACTGGTGTGGTCCTCAGCCCGCCGATAGTCCTACGCAGGGTTCGATGTTGGATCACAGATCGCAATGTTCAGTTATGAAATTTTTGAACGAAGTCTCGAGCACGTTTCCCTCGGCAGTCTCGCTGGCGTCTGGCAGACCGAGTGAGCGGTTCTTCGACAAGCTCGACCCCCAGGTGCTGTTGAATGCGCTAGTGGTATATGAACGCTATTCAGCTGGCGGTCACGGGGGCGGGCAATTATTGTCGCACTTGCTGCAGTATGGACGAACCGCCGGCATTATCGGCGAGCTCGTTGCGCAACAGGTCCGGTCTGATGAGGGGGTTCCCGCGAGGGCGGATCGCGTACTGATCACCTCAGGATGCCAGGAAGCGCTCGCACTCTGCCTCGCCGCGCTGTGCCCTGAAGCTGCGGATGTGCTCCTAGTCTGCAATCCCACGTATATTGGTGCGACCGGTGCAGGTAAGGCCGCAAGGGTCGCCGTTGCAGCATTGTCCAACTCAGCGCCTTGCGTTGCAGAGGCAGTCGAACTCGCCGTCCTACAATTGCGCCGGAATGGTCGGAGGGCCCGCGCTCTATACCTCATTCCCGATTTTGACAATCCGACCGGGCGCGTCCTCGATAAGGCCTCACGATGCGATATCCTTCAAGTGTGCGCAAGAAATCGGATTATCGTTCTGGAGGACAATCCATATCGGCTATTTCGGTATGAAGGTGATGAGATCCCTCCGATGGCCGCTTTGGATGAGGCAGGAAGTGTTATTTACCTGTCCACATTCTCCAAGACCTTGAGCCCAGCTCTCCGCGTGGGAGCTGCGATACTGCCCGATACAATATTTGGAGACGCGCGCGCTTGCCGGGCACTTTGGGAAAACCTGGTCCAGCTCAAGAGTTTCATTACCCTCAATACAAGCCATATTACACAAGCGATTGTAGCGGGACTCTTGATGGAGCAGGCAGTAAGCTTGCGTGGCTGGATTCGCCCCGCGCTGGATTGGTATCGTTCAAATCGCGACGTCATGGTGCGTCAGCTGGACAGTGTGTTTTCGCCTTTCCCCGAGCAGATTCGATGGAATCGACCCTCTGGCGGCTTTTTCCTGTCTCTTGATCTTCCTTTCAGATTTGGCGCGGACAGCGCGGACGAGTGTGCAAGGTGTTACAATGTCATTGTTATGCCGATGAGCTTCTTTGCGTTGGATAACTCTCAAGACTGCCGGATTCGATTAGCATTCAGCGCGGTTACTCCCGAGCAAATCCGAACCAGTGTGACAGGTTTAGGCCGCTATGTGGCGCGGCGGTTGGGGAGGGAACTGCCCAGCTTAGTGGATGGACTGGCCGAGGGATGAAGATGGCACCTCACTCTTCACCGGAGCGCGCAAGCGCTTGCGAACCAGGCGATCGGGATAGGCCACAACCTGCAGCGCGATCAATCTCCTCCAGCGTCTTTGTTGGCAATGGTACGCTTGCTATCAGCTGCGCGCAGCTGGCAATGGAGGTGGGCCACGACATTCGCGCAGTGCTATGTGGCGACGCTATATTCGCGGATTGGGCGGCTCGCGCCAATATCCCGTGTATTGCGAGTGTTGACGAGCTCTGCTCTCTTCTGAACGCGGAGCCGGTGGATTGGATTTTCTCCGTTGCCAATCCGCTTATATTGCCACCGGGCGTGTTTGGGCGAGCGCGACAAGGTGCTTTCAATTTCCACGACGGTCCACTGCCACGGTATGCAGGAACTCACGCGACGTCCTGGGCGCTGCTGGCCCAGGAGAGCGAGTATGCCATCACGTGGCATCGTATCGATGATGGTGTTGATACGGGTGACGTCGTGGTCCATCGCCAAGTGCTGATTGCGCCCACCGATACGGCACTGACCCTGAACCTCAAATGTTATGAGGCCGCTGTCGAGGGATTCCGCGAGCTTCTAACTGGTTTGGCGAAGGGAGAGCTTACCGCCTATCCGCAAGCGCTGGTGAACAGAAGCTATTTTCCAAGACGTCGACGCCCAGATGCGGCAGGCTGTCTGCGATGGGATCGATCCGCGCAAGACCTGTCAGCGATGACGCGTGCCCTAGACTTTGGCCCGTATCATCCCAATCCATTGTGTCTGCCCAAGACGCTCGTAGGCGATGAGGTTGTCACAGTCAGACGCCTGGAGGTGTTGCCTCGACGCTCGGGCATTCCGGCAGGTTGCCTGCTTGAAATCCACTCCAGCCACTGGCGGGTGGCGACGGGTACGCAGGATGTTGAGGTTTGCTTTGGCAGCTCCGATGGTCAGGCGCTGGACGCGCGAGACCTCGCCAGGCATTCCAATCTGAATGAAGGTGATCGCCTGCCAATTTTGAGCGATGAACAGGCGCAGAGCATAACTGCCGCCCATGAATTGCTGGCGCCTTCAGAGGATTTTTGGCGACAGCGGCTTGAGCAGCTTAGAATATTGCAGTTTCCTTTCCTGTCGTCGTGCGTAGCTGGGGCGCCGCCCAAACGGCAGTCGAGTTCGTGGTTCATTGCAAGTGCGTTGGCTAAGCTGTCGCCAAATGATCGCTCGGAATACTTGGTAACGGCTTGGCTGATCTATCTCGCCCGCATCACGGGAGAAACAGAGCTTCAACTGGGATGGACGCCGGCGCCGGATGGACTGCGAGCCGGTTTGAAAGCGGTGGAGGTGCTTATCGCCTCTGTCGTGCCGATGGAAGTTACCATTGATCTTGCACATGATTTTGAGGAAATGCGCAAAGCTGTGGCGGGCGAATGCGCTCAGCTGAGGGCGCACGCTAGCTTTGCCCGGGATCTTATCGCGCGCTGCCGGACAGTGCGAGGTGTGGAGGCGCTACGGTCGCACCGGCCCTGGCCGATTGGCATCACGATTACAGCAGATAGCTGTTCTGCCGCTGGCGATCTAGCTTCGAACGCGAGTTCTGAGACAACCCTATCCGGTGATTTGCTGACATTCGAGCTTTGCGCTCTGGATGGGAGCTTTCGATGGCATTTTGATGCAAGTCGATTGGCACCGGAGCAGATCGACCGCATGACGCAGCACTTACAAACATTGTTGCATAGTGTGCTGGCCGATGCAGGCCGGCCAGTGCGCGATCTGGACATCCTGCCGGCTGACGAGCGCACCTACCTGTTGGAGGAGTTGAACCGGACGGCGGCGGCCTATCCGTCGGACATGTGCATCCACGAGCTGTTCGAGGCGCAGGTGCGCCAGGCCCCCGATGCGGTGGCGGTAGTCTATGAGGACGAGCGCCTGAGCTATGGCGAGCTCAATGCCCAGGCCAACCGGCTGGCCCACCATCTGATCGCCTTGGGTGTAAAGCCGGATCAGCCGGTGGCGATCTGCCTGGAGCGCAGCCCGGCGATGGTGCTTGGTGTGCTGGCGATCCTCAAGGCCGGCGGCGCCTATCTGCCGCTCGATCCGGCCTATCCGTCGGTGCGGTTGCGGCAGGTTCTCGATGATGCCGCACCCAAGCTGCTGCTTTGCGACGCGGCCGGCCGCGCTGCGCTCGGCGCCGAGGCGCTGGCCGATGTGAGCGTGGTCGATCTGGAGACGGCGACACCAGCCTGGGCCGAATTGCCCGCCTGCGATCCCGAGCCGCGCGCCATTGGCCTGACCGCGCGCCATCTCGCCTATGTCATCTACACCTCAGGCTCCACCGGAACCCCAAAGGGCGTCATGGTCGAGCATGGAAGTCTGGTCAATCTCGGGTTGGCTCAGATCGGGCTTTTTGGCGTCTGTTCGAATAGCCGTGTTGTGCAGTTCGCCTCCTTCGGCTTTGATGCAAGTGCTTGGGAGCTTGTCATGGCGTTTGGCTCAGGCGCCGCATTACACTTGCCTGCGGACGAGCTCCGCCAGGCGAGTAACAAGCTATCGGATTACCTGCGAAGCGAAGCCATTACCCATGCGACATTACCTCCAGCCTTGCTTCAGGCAAGCAGGGATCCGGGATGTTTGGCATCGCAAGTTCTCATTCTTGCTGGCGAACTGCCGAAAGCTGAACTCGTCCGAAGTCTGGCCTCGGCATCTATCGTCAACGCCTATGGCCCGACCGAAGCAACAGTCTGCGCGACGGTTTGGAGTTGTCCCGATGACTTTGATGGGTCAGTTGTCCCGATCGGGCGTCCTATTGCGAACACGCGGGTGTACCTGCTGGACGGTCATGGTGCGCCCGTCCCGTTCGGGGCGGTGGGGGAGCTCTATATCGGCGGGGCGGGCGTTGCGCGGGGCTACCTGAACCGGCCTGATCTGACGGCGGAGCGGTTCATCGCCAGTCCCTTTGTGGAAGGCGATCGGCTGTATAAGACCGGTGACCTGGGGCGTTATCTGCCGGATGGCAATCTGGAGTTCCTGGGCCGCAACGACGACCAGGTGAAGATCCGCGGCTTCCGCATCGAGCCGGGCGAGATCGCGGCGCGGCTTTGCGAGCATGCCTGGGTGCGTGAGGCGGTGGTGGTGGCGCGCCAGGACCGGGCCGGCGACAAGCACCTTGTCGCCTATGTCGTGTGCGGGCCCGAGGCCGGCTCGGACGAGGACGGTGGCGGCGCGCTTGCCGGCGCCTTGCGCGCGCATGTGAGCGGGCGGCTGCCGGACTACATGGTGCCGTCGGCGTTCGTGCGGCTTGCGGCGCTGCCCTTGACGCCGAACGGCAAGCTCGACCGCAAGGCGCTGCCGGCGCCGGCCGACGACGCCTATGCGCGGGCGGCCTATGAGGCGCCCCGCGACGCGATCGAGACGGCGCTGGCGCAGATCTGGGCGGAGCTTCTCGGGGTCGAGCGGGTCGGACGCCACGACAACTTCTTCGAACTCGGTGGCCACTCGCTGCTGGCCGTGCAGCTCTCGAGCCGGCTGTCGCGGGCTGTTGGGGTCGAATTGCCGCTGACGAGGCTGTTCGCCAGACCGGTGCTTGCCGATCTGGCCGAAAGCATCGTCGAGGTGTTGAGCCGCTCCGGTCCGCAAGACCTGCCGGCGATTGCGACGGTGT
>NZ_JAMYUM010000055.1:0-8377 GCF_040322975.1 Mesorhizobium sp. M0074 | reverse complement strand
GTGGCAGCGGGTCGTCCTGCCCGGCCACAAACGCCCGGTAAAGGCTGTTCAGTTCACGCATCAAGACGCCCATCGACCAGCCGTCGGAGACGATGTGCTGCTGGGTCAGCAGGAAGACGTGCTCCTCATCCGCCAGCCGGATCAGACGCGCGCGCATCAGCGGGCCGCGCGACAGATCGAACGGCGTGTGCGCCTCTTCACGGCACAGATCCGAAAGCGCCGCCTTAGCATCGGCCCGGCCGGATAGATCGTGCTCGACCAGTGGCAGCCCGGCATCGGCCGGCAGCACCTCGACCCGGGGCTGGCCCTCCGGTGCGACAAAGACACTGCGCAGCGCCTCGTGACGGGCAAACAGACGGTCAAGGCTGCGCTGCCAGGCGCTGCGGTCGAGCACCCCACGCAGCCGCAGGGCCAGCGGAATGTGATAGTTGGTGCTGCCCTCGTCGAGCTGCGCCAAAAACCATAGCCGCTGCTGCGCGAACGACAGCACCAGGGGCTCATGACGCGACACGGCCACAATCGCCGGCAGGTCTTGCGGACCGGAGCGGCTCAACACCTCGACGATGCTTGCGGCAAGATCGGCAAGCACCGGCCTGGCGAACAGCGTGGCCAGCGGCAGCTCGACACCGACGGCCTGCGGCAACCGGCTCAACAGCTGCACGGCCAACAGCGAGTGGCCGCCGAGCTCGAAGAAGTGGTCGTGGCGCCCGATGCGCTCGAGGCCGAGCAGCTCTTGCCAGATCCCGGCCAGCAGCGTCTCGACCTCGCCCTGCGGCGCTTCATAGGCGGTGCGCGCATAGGCCTCGTCGTCGGGGGCCGGCAGCGCCTGGCGGTCGAGCTTGCCGTTCGGTGTCAGCGGCAGCCCATCCAGCCGCACGAAGGGCTTATCCGCCATATTGGTACTTTCATTTCGAGGTTTTGGAGAAGTGCCGCGCTGTGCCCTGACGTGCGTCCTGGTTAGGTTCGAGCTGTTTCGTCGCGTTTTAGAAATAGCGTCAACAGCACCAGCAGACCGATAATTCTCACCTAGCGCTGCGAGAGCGTGAGCGGACGATGCAGGGCTTTCATTCGGCAGGAGCCTGCAACGCTTCGTCTCGATCTTCTCAATCTTCTCTTCGCCCCAGCCCCGCTCAAAACGCTCCGCATATCCTGATCGATCTCCGTCGCCTCAACGCTAGTGCGGAATGGGAAGCTCTGCCCCGAGCTCTCATGGCCGATAGCCTACATCTGCAGCTCTTCAGTCAAAATCTTCAGTTGCTCCGGGCAATTCGGTACTTCTGGGCCGATTACCATCATCATCTCCGTTGGTTGGGGGCAAGACCGTCATGACGGCTTCGCAAAGGTGATGCGCAAGTGACGTGCCATCCGGAGGATGTAGCTGAGCGCAGACATTCAAGTTGGGGTGGCGCACCTTCGCTCGTCTTCTTTTTGTTTGCAGGCTGCGGACGAAATGCAAAACATTTCGCCTATGGTACGTCCGTTCGATAGTAAACAGTTTGGGCCAAAAGCGACAGTATCGTTTGCATGGGTCGAGACACCAGGTTGGAATGGCGCCGGCGGCGAAATGGAAGTTGGACCTGTGGAGGTTTGGTCAGATGGTGCAGGCCTGGTCGGTGACGTGGCTTTATGTGGAAGCGATCGTTACCGATGGCGCGTGAACCCCGCACCATCTCGACCTCCTCGGGCAAGGTGACCCGGATGTGGCGGCCCTGGCCGAGCGCTCCCGCGCAATCTGTACGTCAAATGTGCCCGACGACAGCGTGAAGTTCGACATTGCAGGCCTCAGGGTGATGCCGATCCGCGACGAGGCCGAATTATGCGGCGTGCGCATTCGGACCAGCGCAACGATCGCCGGCGCGCGCGTGCCGGTTCAAGTCGACGTCGGCTTAGGAGAACCCATTACGCCAGAGCCGATCTGACGCCGCCACGATGGACCCGCCGACCGGTGAATACCCGGGTGGCCCATGGGTGATGTCACATAAACAGAGATGGGCTGTCGTTGTGACTTTTGGGAATGATTTCAGGCGATCACGCTGGCAGCAGCTTTCCATTGCGCCATGGCATTCAGGCGGTGAAGATGGATCTGAAAGGCGGAGCGTTTTGAACGGGGCGGGACGAAGAGATTGCGGATTGCAGAGAAGGTCGAGACGAAACGCTGGAGGCTCCCCGGTGATCGAAAACCTTGCATCATCCGCTCTCGTTTTCGCAGTGGCACATGCGAATTCTCCGCTCTGTTGTTCAAGCCCTTGTGCGACCGGTGCTCGACGTCCGGCATGACCTGACGCCGCGCTGCTCCGTAGGAGCCGAGCTTGTCGGTGATCATGCGTTTGCTCGGCGCTCTCGGTGCAAAGGAGACGCCACCACCGCTCCAGGTTTTCTTGACGACGCATTCCCAGGTCGCAGTTGTGGAGTTGTCAGCGGACCAGCTCCACGTCGTGCGTCGACGCGACGACACCCACGAGGTCCTTCTTGCCTCGTCAGCAGGCGACGTACAGGGAACGATACGTGCCGAGCCGCAAGCAATGCTCGCCGGCACAATTCTGGTCTGTGAAGGGGCCACAGAAGTAGGTCTGATCAGGGGTATCGACCAATTCTACGATGGGAATATACCCATCGCTGCCCATGGCGCCGCCCTGGTTGATGGCAAGGGAACCAACACCTTCACACAGGCACTCGCGCTTCAGGCCCTGGGCTACCGCACAGCAGTCTTGCGGGATAGCGACGTGGATCCGCCTGCGGGCTTGAAGAGACATTCAAGGAACGCGGTGGAACCGTGTTCGCATGGCCAGCAGGCCGCGCGCTGGAAGATGAACTGTTCCTTAGCCTGCCTGAGGTCGCCGCACTTTCGTTGATTGAGCACGCGATCGAAACGAAGGGTGCCGATTCTGTGGACGGCAACATCCGGCGATGAGCACCAACGACATCCAGAACGATTCAGCAAAGCAGCCGGGAAATTTTGGGACGAGCTGCGCACAAGGGCGGCTGGTTCAAGACCGTCGGCCTCATGGAGGACGCTGTCGCTTGGCAGTTAATTATGAGAATGGCTTGTCAATGATTTCAGCAGGTTAGCCATACGCTTAATTTGAGAATCTACACTTAATTTGTTAATCGAGCCCGGCCATTGGCACTTAATATGAGAATTAACGCCAGCAACTTGCCGGCATCGCATTTGCCGAAGGTGCGTGTGAAATTCAAAGGAAGCACGGCCTTCACGATAATACGATGGCATTTAATTTGAGAATCCGAACTTCCAGGTTCTCAAATTAAGTGCCAATCCTGACCGAAACGACTGCATTCTTACGGTTAACTGCCAAGCGACACACTCTCAGCACACCCGATCGCGTAGCCTCTCACCTCTTCCTTCTGGATGAGCGCGTCATGGCAGGGGCGCTTGTGCTCTCCAGTTCGCCGTACCATAAAAGATCCGGATCGTCGCGGTGCGCCATCACCGGCGCGAAATCCAAGAGGGGCGACAGCTTCATCTTTTTCGGCAAGAGCGGTGAGGTCGCCACGAAACGGGCTGGGATGTTCGACCCGTATGGGCACATCGACGAGATTGGAGTGAGGACGCGGGATTTTCGCTAGCCTCCTGGGCACTGCGGGTTCGGCGTGGACGTCGGAGGGACCTTTACCGATCTATCGCTGGTCAACGAGCTCACGGGTGAGTTGCACCACTTCAAGACGCCTACGACATCGCAGGAATCCGACGGCTGACGAATTTGTTTTGAGGTCCGGACTGTCTGTAACCGAATAGCCACAGCCTTTACCCAGCGTCATCACGTGAAGGACTGACGGGTGGTTCGCGTAGCCATGTTCGTGCATAAGCACACCTGCAATGAATTCCTACCTGTGAAACAACCATGACTAGTCGTTTTCGCTTGGAATCTTCGGCGCTGAACGGTGTTCGAACCTCGGCCGTTGAAGATCCTAGGGGGGTGGAAGGCGACCAGCGCTCTGCCAGAGTGAAGTTGCCAAACTCACCTGGAGATCAGCATGCAAGCCAACACCATCAAAGCCCCGGCCGCTATCCGCGTCGATCTTGCCGCAATATTTGTCTCCTTAGAACTGTCTCGTTCAAAATGGCTCGTGACTTCGCTTGCGCCAGGTGCGGGCGAGAGAATATCGAGACACATCGTGCCGGGGGGCGACATCCCGGGTTTGCTCGATCACGTCGCAGAGCTGCAACGAAAGGCGGAAGTGCGGACAGGGCAGAGCTTCCGGGTCATATCAATCCAGGAAGCTGGTCTGGATGGATTCTGGATACATCGGGTCCTCGAACGCGAAGGCATCGAGAGTTATGTCGTGGACCCGGCATCCATTGCCACATCGCGTCGCCGCCGGCGGGCCAAGACCGACAGGATTGACGGGGAAGCACTGGTTCGAGCGTTGCTGGCCTACAACCGCGGCGAGCCTAGGGTTTGCGCGATGTTGCGAGTGCCAACGCCGGAGGAGGAAGACCGTCGCGGGTTGGTGCGGGAGCGGAAGGCGCTGACGTCAGGCACGTCAACAGGATAAAGGGCCTTTTGTTCAGCCAAGGCGTGTCCGGATACGAACCGTTGAAAGGCGATCGACGCAAACGCCTCGACGCGCTCATTACCGGAGATGGACGTCCACTGCCGCCAGCGCTCAAGGCGCAGATCAGCCGCGAACTTGATCGCATCGAGTTGCTGATCCAGCAGATCAAGGATGTTGAAGAGGCACGCGACGCCTTGCTCGTCGCGGCAGATGAGCCAACACCGGCCCTGCTGCTCAGCCTCAAGGGAATAGGTCCGGAGTTCGCGGCCGTCCTGTGGTCCGTGGGATTGTCGCGCAAGTTTGACAATCGACGACAGGTTGCCGCCTACGCTGGTTTGGTGCCAACGCCCTGGCAAAGTGGGCAGATTAATTGCGAGCAGGGAGTCTCGAAGTCCGGCAATCCTAGGCTCCGGTCGACGCTTGTCCAGGTTGCGTGGCTCTGGGTGCGCCATCAACCCAATTCCGCACTCAGCCAGTGGTTCAGGGCGCGAGTCATCCAGAATGGTGGCCGGTACAAGAAGACGGCGATCATCGCCCTCGCTCGGAAACTGCTTGTTGCGCTGTGGAAATACGTGAACGCCGGAGTCGTTATAGAAGGAGCTCTCCTGACGAAACCATCAGCGTAGACGCCAATCGATTCTAACAATCTCCAGGACCGATCAGGCCTGGCAGATCCTCGGTAGACGAACCGACGAAACTCATGGCCTCAAACAGCCGCCGCTGAAGAATGGTTTCGTCTCTTGGGTCCGAATCCGCCGCAAGCGGGATCATGGAACAGGTGCATGCGCCCTGACCGAATATAAGGTGGACTGGGTTCCTTCGCGAACCGCGTCACGCAAACGGACTCATCGAACGGATCTACGGATTGCCCCGGAGGTACATGACAATGTCGACGTAAGGCCGTTTGGGTTTCGGGTTGGACTGTTTCGAGGGGATCGAGGCGTTGATCGATGCCGCCAGCGCGGATGCCGTTGATAAGGCGCGTGTTTCGCTGGATCAGTTCAAAGGTAGGTCGGAAGCAATCGGTCAAGCAATTGACGAATTCCTGCTTGATCTGATGACCCTGGTGTTTGTTGCAGAAACCACCCGCGAGAGATTCCACAATCCGGTGCAGCGGTTGGTGCGCGTGAGATTGACCAGGATCAGGCTGTTGTTGGGGCACGGCGATGAGAAGGAGCAACCGCTATGCCAAAAAAGCCGCCGCTTGATCCCGATGTCGCGGACGAGGCACCCCAATCCCCGATCCTGACGGGCTATGACAAAGAATACTTTGTGATCTATCTGCGTTTGCTCGACGCAGCGGCGGACGATGCCGATTGGTGCGAAATGGCGCGTGTCGTGCTGCATATCGATCCTGAGTGCGAACCGGATCGGGCACACAGAGCTTGGGAAACTCACCTGGCGCGGGCGCGCTGGATGACGACGACCGGGTATCGGTTTCTATTGCAAGGCGGTGCGCCGCACTGACTTTGCAGACCGTCTCGAGATCTCGCAAGACGATGTCTGCCTCCGGCTGGTCTGCCGCCCTCGCGCCGAGGCCAGACTGTCGCCCAAGGCTTTTTCATGGCGCTCAGGGATGTAGATCATCTTGAAATTGTATTGCCGCGTAATCGTTCGAGAACCCATGGCTTGAAGTCTCGATCGGCTGCTTCTCAGTCTCGCCGGACATTTAGACGCTCAACAGCGCCTTGTGGAACAATAGCGTTTTAGGCGGTGCGCGAGTTTTGGCCTGCTGTACATTGCAATAATCACCAGCCACGAAGATGCGTTCATCCATGCAGCCGATTGGTCGCCACCTCGCCACCCTTGCCGAAAAAGACGAAGCCGGTGGCGCGTTCGGATGATCCAAGATCGACCGTTTGCGGCAAAAGGTTTGATTTTTGGCGGCAAGGTAGGCAAGTGTAGCATCCGGCGGAGGCGTCCTGTAGGGGATGCAGATCATCTGAACCATGATTTTATATACCTACTCACTTGAGGCTGAGCCGAGCGAAGACCGCTGGAAAGACACCGGAATCCCAGGTTTCTTCTTTACAGAACTGGACGAGGTGCGGCAGGTCGTCCGCGAGCTCCGCGACGAAGTCACCTCGGATGAGGATGAGGAGCCTTCATGGAGTCCGGTTCGCATCGAGCGGATTGAACTTCTCGCACCGACGACCCAGAACGTCCTGACCCTGCTCAACGAGGGGATTGGGCCGCTGATCCAGCGCTATGAGATCGTGGAAACCATTGCCTAATAACTAAGCCGAGAGCTTTCCGGCAAGTTCATGCCCGCGCACTTTGCTGACCTTCTGTTGGCCGTTTTCGCAGCGACGTGCGCACTGGGCCCACCCGACAATTGGGCGGGATAGGCTTTGGCGAATTGGTCGAGGCCGACGAGATGCAGATGATCGCGAACGAGTTCGCCTCTCTCGCCAGCGCCCAACCGGCTTTGGCGTAGCGCCGCGGCGACATTGACCTCGACATTGAGCCAGGGCAAAAGCCTGTGCTCCTGGAAAACGATCGAGCGGTCCGAGACCCGGCCGTTCCACCCTCTGTCCATCAAGCCGGATGTCGCCGTCATAATCAGTGTTGAGGCCGAGGACAAGTCGCAGCAAGGTGGACTTGCCGCAACCCGAGGATCCCACGATGCTGACAAACTCGCCCTCGTCGACTGCAAGATGGATATGCGACAGCGCCTGGACCTGATGGCCGGCGACACTGAATCTCTTGCTGACGTCAGCAATCTTCAAGCGTGGCTTTGGCCACGTCCCCGTTCAGAAATGGGGATAGGGCCGCTCATGGAATCCTCCAGCGCAGAAAGTGATGCTCCACGGAGCCGGCGATGACATTGAAGACCACTCCGACGCCACCGAGGAGGAGAATGCACAGCAGCAATAGATCCATGTGGAACAGCCTGGCCCTCGTTCATGCGCCCGCCGATCCCTGGTGCGATGTTGAGCAGAAGCTCGGCCCCCCTGTCGCGGTCCAGGCATAGATCAGCGCGGCATGAAGGCCCATGAAGATTTGCGGCAGCGCTCCCGGAATGGCGATGATCCGGGCGAAGTCGAAGCAGCCGAAGGTCAGCACGTTGGCAAGCTCGCGATAGCTGCGCGGGATGCCGGACACGCCCTGCCAGGTGTTGCTGGAACGCCGCGAGCGCGATGAAGACGACCTTGCCGGCCTCGCCTCCGCCGAACCACATCGAGATCAGGGGCACCCAAGCGAAGAGAGCGATCTGGCGGTGTACTAGCAGCACCGGCTCGAGCAAGCGTTTCATGAGGCGGGAAAACCCGATCGCCAAAACCAAGCGCGATTCCGGCCGCACTGCCACACACGAAACCGATCAGATCACGCTCCAGGCTCGCCAAGAGTTTAGGGCGCAGGGCCCGCCCCCAGGCAGCCTGATCGGACCGTGCGGCCCGATACCTATCCGGCCACCATTGCGCCGGACTTCACGACTGATCGTGGATGGCGACCGACCCAACCGGCGAGCAATCGAACGCAGCGAACAGAGGGTGCTCAGCCCTCTGGAAATCTCCTCCCGCTCACTAAGACTGAGCGCTTGGCTTGCCCGTTTCCGAGCGGCCGGACGAATTCCGCCTGTCGGCGAGATCACCGAAAAGACCGACGAGGACTCCCGATCAAATCGTCGCCCGATCGAACTCATCGACTCGCCAGCCTGCCAACGATCCCAAATCTCAGACCGCTGAGCTGCAGAGTAATAGATGCGACGTCGCTGCTTCATGCCTCACACTCCATCTTTGACAAAAGACTAGTGTGTTGCGTTCACCTGTTGAGCCCACCCCGCTAAGCGGGCAGAATTTCTGCGACAGCATTTGCTGAAACCCTACTTTACAACAGTGTGGCGCTTCCGGCCGAGCGA
>NZ_JAMYUM010000054.1:0-10062 GCF_040322975.1 Mesorhizobium sp. M0074 | reverse complement strand
CGGCCACCCGCAGTCGTTTCTCCACCTCTGCTAGAGCCAGAACGCCACTGTCCGACGACAGCATGCCGCCATCGAAACGGGCGACGACGGACTTGCCGCCGACAGATGACAAGCCGCTCAGCGGCAGCGTAAGATCATTCATGGCAGGTGTGGTCTCCGGAAATGATTCGGATCGGCCTTAGCAACCAAATCCTACGTCATTTCAACGGCTTGAACCACATCCGCCAACCCACCGTGAATTTTCAGGCTAATACGTCGCTTCACAGCTGCGGTCCGGTGGCGAGTGCCTTTTTACAGCATGTTGCGGTCCTTGAGGCCGCCGGATGTCGGAGCTGCTGAAGAGTCATCATTTCAGCCATCTGCGCGGCATTCTGGTCGCAGATCGATAAAGCGCTCGCGCCAGAGCAAGAATACCTCGTCGATGAGCTTGTCCCGATCGTCCGGCGCGGAGTCGATGAGATCCGCAACCTGCGAAAATCGGCCACCGAATTCACTCAAATATCGTATGAGGTGCAAGCTGTTCAACTGACGAGAGTAGCTTGGTGCCCGTCTCAGGACGGCCCACTGCTGTTTGGCAGCCGTGATTTCCTCTAACCACGCCGCGTCACTTAGCTTTAGAATACATGTTGCGATGAGACTACTTAAGCTGCCTGTTTTTGCAGCCATGTTGTCCTCTATAAACAGGTAATCGAGATCAGTCGTCAAGAATGTTTGAATGGCGTCGGCGACATCCTGCACAATCGGCTCGTATCGATTGTTGAAAGAAGTGTTAAGAAGCACGGGGCAGCCGGTTGTTGCCTTGAATGACGATATTAACCTCCAAAAGTCTGGGCTGGAGGTTCTCGTGACGACTTGTACTCTCGCCGTTCCGTTGACATGGGTCACGGCGCCAAGTTCAGCGCGCTTCTCTTCTCGCACCTTGGCAACAAATACCATATGCTCCATATTTGGATTCGATGGCAGAGGGATGAAATAGTCCTCAAAATCCTCAGCAAGCACCGCTGGCGCGAACGGGCGAAAGCTCTCTCGCTGCTTGATTGCCAGGTTAATCCGTTGCCAATTTTCTTGAGGTCGAGGGTCTCCAAGTATGCTTCGGTTGCCAAGCGCACGCGGCCCAAACTCGGACCTGCCTCTCGCCCATCCGATTATTTTACCCTGAGCAATTTTGTCGGCAGCGGCCTCAAAGACGTCACCGCACTCAACAATGCTCATCCCCCCTACCCAAGACTCTATCTCCCGGCGAACGTCGTCATTTTCAGGGAGTTTTGGGCCAAGGAGGGGAGAATATAGGGTTATGTTAGTTTTTTCTTCTTTTTTCTGTTGACTGGCTATGTAGAGGGCCGCACCGAGAGCGGCACCACCATCATGCGACGCGGGATGAACAAAAATATTCTCAAATATGTTCGTGCCAGCAATGAGCCCGTTCATCACGCAGTTCTGCGCAACACCTCCTGCCAAACATACGTTTTTCAACTCCAATTTAGCCTGCCACCAAGAGAGAACGTCAATGACAACGACCTCTAGCAATTTCTGAATCGCGGCGGCAAAATGAGCTTTTCGTTGCCATTCCCGCGTGCCTGGCTCTGCCCGACCGAGAACGCCAAGGCTATAAGCGATATCGCCAAGTCTTATGATATCGAGGTCGTAAGATCCATCAGGATTAAACATGTAAAGCTTAGATACGGGGCCGAAATACCTATCAGATCGTCCATACGGGGCGAGCCCCATCACCTTGTATTCATCGAACATCGAAAACCCGAGAAGTTGAGTGGCATACCGGTAAAAGTGTCCGAGGGAGCACTTCACAGGATAACTATAGATTTCTTCGACAACTCCGTGGGTGCCACGAAAAATACTCAGCGATTCCCTCTCTCCTTCGCCATCGACAACAAGAACCAGAGCTTCTGTGAAAGTTGACGCCAGATACGTTGCGGCGGCATGGGCATGGTGATGCCTGACGAACTCGATTTTTTGGCGGTCGATGTCGACCCCGAACGCCTGCGATATATTGTTCATCAGGATGTCCCGCACTCCCGTTTTTTTCTCTATACCTAACGTCGCGGCCTCTTTGGCTAACTCGGAATCAAAATAACTTTCGCCGAAGAAGAACGCGAACTTGTCGATCTCGTGAATCGAACAACGCGCGGCGTCGATCGAGGCTCTCATTGCTAGGGCGGGGAAGCGATTGGTGTGCTTTTGCCTGGATAGCCTCTCCTCTTCGACAGCAAAGAGTGGCAGCCTACCCTTGATAACCGCAGCGGCCGCATTATGAAAGAATAGCGGCGAGAGTTTCGAAAAGTCGTCGTTTATTTCTGAATATCGAGGGCCGCCACTAAAACCAACGATCAACATATTTCAAGTACCTCGCTTGCGTGCATTTCTGTCAAATGTTGGCGAGTTCGTCCGCCGTCAACTGCCAAGTGGGCAACAGACGAATCGCCTAGCGCGCTCGCAGGCTTGTGAGCCGGGACATGAGTTTCTGCCGACAACTGCTGCGAGATAGCGAGAACAGAGTTTCAAAAACCGTGCCAACTGAGGAGACAAGGCTTCAGGAGGGCCTTCTAAACCTTTTCAGTGTCTTAGATGACAGTGCCGAATGACGCTGGCCAAAAGCACCGTGTCGCGGACTCGACAATAGGCGCCTCTTTGAATAGCTTGTCGCGCATCCTTCCGTTGATCTCGAAGATGGCTCGCTACAGGCCGGGGATTTCGAGGGGTGCCGCATCTGGCATGGTTTGATCGGAAGTCCGGCACGCAGCTCAACCGATCTGAACTTGCGGGCGAGCAAGGGTCGCGTCCCCACAGGTGGTGTAGCTCGGCGGGAGCTAAGCCGCTCGCGAGCGTGCCCTCGATAGCGCTGTACCGAGCGAGCGGCTTTGCGGTGGTCATCGACAGTTCGCCAGTAAGGTCGGGTTGCTGACACCAACCTGATTCGAAGGAACCATCGATGACCGACGACATGATGAACCTGCGCGCGATCGTGGAGAAGACTCCGGATTCCGATCTCTTGCGCGAGATGATTGGCTTTGCCGCCGGGCGCTGAAAATCTCGAAGCGCCGCGGCCTGAAGAAAGCCCGAGTGGCACTCGCGCGGCGTCTCACTGTTATCAGTAAGCGTCACGAGCACCGCACGGCGGTCCTTGCTTGACAGAGGCAGGATTCAGATGCGGGCCGCTTTGACTCGCTTGGCATGAAGTACGAGCGGATGGCGACGATCGCCTTCGCAACGGCGGCGACGCCCGCGTCGTCGAGACGGGAGTTCACCCCCGTTGTGTCCCGGATCGGGGCGATGATGTCGCCGGTTGCGGCATGACCGCGGGCCGGTGCTTGCGTCGCGGACGATCCTTGTCTTCGGCGGCATCGTCATTGGCCGCGACCGGCACCTCGCAGAGGTCGCCGAGATCGAGCGCGATCTGCGTCGGATCGAGGACGGCCAGCTTCTCCGTTTTTTGCCCCGAAGATCATCTGCTGGAGCAGATCGGCATAGACGCGCAGCTCCGCGTTCTCGGCTTCAAGAGCCAGAACGATTCTCTGCAGCTCGGCAGGATCCGATGGCAACGAATCAGGGCGGGGCGACATGATCAACCCTACCAAGCAGCCCCGAATCTTCAGCAAATCCAGTCACTTCACGCCGCTCTGACCGGTTTTTTGACGTGTTTCTTCGCCACTTCGTCCAGTCGAGGCCGGGCCACCAGAAGGGCGAACTCCTCGCGCGTCAGCCGGACCTGGCCGTCGCGGATCGGTGGCTAGGTGAAGCGCCCGGATTCGAGCCATTTCGAGAGCCAGAACCATGCCGCGGCAAAAACTGCAGGGCTGGCGTCGTCTCCGCAGCCGCTTTCGCCTGCACCAGCCCCGCCTGTCGCCGCCAGACGGAAAGAAGGCCACGACTTACGCCCCAATGTCGCGCGACTGCCGAGATGTTGGCGCCCGACTCCGCACTCTCCGCGACGACCCGAGCCTTTCCCGCCGGCGTCCAGTTGCGCCGCCGCCGCCGGCCGGTGATCACCTCGATCCGGCGATAGCGACCCTCTTCATGCCTGTCTTGATGACTGGCATCAGGCTCGTCCCACTCCATGCGCCTGCGCTCCTCGGGAATCAGCGGCAAATCTCGCCAGTGCATTGCCCGCAAGATGGGGTGCTCGTGACGCTCACGATTGAACAGTTGGAATTGCAACTTGAAGACCTTGTGACGTCGGCGACCGAGGATGAGCTTGCCGCGGCCGCTGCGGCGGCGAGGACCCAGAGCGTGCGTTCCTTCACGCGCAAGCGACCAGTGGGCAAAAGCCCTGGCCGGAGAATATCGCACGCGAGCGCGTCGTCATCGAGCCTCCCGCCGCCTGCGCCCGCTGCGGCGGATCGCGGCTGTCGAAGCTGGGCGAGGATGTGACCGAGACGCTGGAGGAAATTCTGCGCCGCTTCAAGCTGATTGAAACGGTGCGCGAAAAGTTCACCTGCCGGGATTGCGAGGCGATCAGCCAGCCGCCGGCGCCGTTCCATCCTACGCCACGCGGCTTCATCGGTGCGCAGTCGCTGGCGACGATCCTGTTCGACAAGTTCGGCATGCACCCTCCGCTCAACCGTCAGAGCACGCGCTTCAAGGCTGAGGCGATCGACCTGCCGGTGTCGACGCTGGGCGATCAGGTCGGCCACGGAACCTTCGCCGTCATGCCGCTCTTCCATCTGATCGAGCGCCATGTGCTCGCGGCCGAGCGCCTTCATGGCGACGACACCGCCATCCGCATCCTGGGGAAGAACAAGTGCACGACCGGGCGCATCTGGACTTACGTGCAGGACGATCGGCCCTCCAATGGGCATGCACCACCAGCGGCAGTCTATTACGCCTCGAGCGACCGGCATGGCGAAACCCGCAGAAGCAAGTGGCCGCCTTCGCCGGCATCTTGCAGGCCGACTGCTACAATGGCTTCGAACCGCTGTCGACCCGCATAAAAACGTGCTGCCGATCACGCCGGCATTTTGCTTCGCCCATGCGCGGCGGGGGTTCTTCGAACTGGTCGACATGGAGAAGAATGCCCGCGAGGGCAAGAAGGGAAAGCCGGTCTCCCCGATCGCGCAGGAGGCGGTCAAACCATCGACGCGCTGTTCGAGATCGAACGCGCCATCAACGGCCGCAGCGCTGACGAGCGGTTTGCCGCGCGCCAAGAGAAGAGCAAACCCTTCTCGACGACACGCCTGGTTGCTCCGCGAGCGCGATACCCTCTGGCGCTCTTCCGAAGTCCTGAAGCCGATGAACTACATGCTCAGGCGCTGGATCGACTTCGCCCGCTTCATCGACGACGGCAGGATCTGCCTCAGCAACAACGTCGCCGAAAGAGCGTTGCGTGGCATTGCTCTGGGAAGGCGCTACTGGACATTCGCCGGTTCCCAGCGCGGCGCCGACCGCGCCGCCGTCATGCTTACCCTCATCACCACGGCACGCCTCAACGACGTCGACCCGAAAGCCTGGCTCGCCGACGTCTTGGCCCGCTTGGCGGATCTTCCCACCTCGCGTCTGCACGAACTACTGCCCTGGCAATGGAAGCGCCTGCGTGAAGCCGCCAGGCCCGCCGATCAGCAGGCCGCCTGACCACGCAATGCCATCATAGAGCCCGCCGCGCCCACGCGCGTGTGCCAATCATGCGGCCTATGCGCACAGGTGCGCGTCTCGGTTCGTCGCATCAAGGTGGCGATGGCCTCAGCGTATCCCTATGCCGAGGAGTTCGCCCTGGCTCACGCCCGAATACGTGCCGCGGCTCTGTGACGCCGCCCGGACCTGAACCCTTCTCACAAACAACAGAGGATACATTGCTGAAGAACCCGAACGTCGCAACACCGCGGCGCTGATCGCGCCCGTCCTCGAACTCCATAGCCATGCCAGTGGCCGCGCCGCGTCACAACGGAGCCTGGCGCTAAATTCGGTGAGAGAAGCGGGCTACCGAAGGCCGGAGATCCTTTTGATTACGGAGCAAATATCGTGGGGATGGAACACGTGCCCTTCTATCTCCGTGGCGTAAGATGCACGCCCGCGATTGTGCATCGGACGGAACCGCCCCCCCGCTCGATAGTAGGAATTGCCAGCGGCAGCAGCTGCGCGCTCTCGCCGATGATGGCGACCTGCTCCGGCGTCAATGTCGAGAATGCGGTGGTCGACAGGGCCAAGATGCGCCCGCTTTCGCCTGTGAGCTCAATCGCATTCCCTGCGAAATTCTCAATCTGGAACGCGGTAAGCGCAATTACCCGGCGGCCGGTCCCTTCCAAACGATCGACGATTTCGCGCCGTCTCATAGAGTCAGTAATCATGTCGAGCCCGATCATGGCGAAATCGGTTGCGACGCACATCAACACGTTCGTATGGTAGATATCCGCTCCCGAGGGGTCTTTCGCCGAAAAGAGCATGGGCTCAAAATTAAATTGGCTGCAGAACCTCTGAAGCACGATTGGATTTGTCCGCTCGGATCTTACAGCATATGCGACGCGGTCGATGTGATCAAGCACCATCGCACCGGTGCCTTCCAAGAAGAGCCCGTCCGGTTCGAGACCAGAATAGTCAATTACCACCTGCACTTTATAGAATTGCTTCAGCATCTGGATAATGTCACTTCGACGCTCACGCCGGCGGCTTAGAGCCTTCATCGGATAGATCGATACCTGTCCTCCGGGATGGGTCGAAAACCAGTTGTTCGGAAATACCGAATCCGGAGTGTCGCTGCCTTCGTCCTCGAACAAATGCACCGCAACACCCTCACCTTGTAGCAGCGTAGCGGCAACCGTGATTTCGGCATATGCAAGCGGCGACAAGTCCCTTCCATCACGGTCCGCTACCTGAAATCGGTTATCGGTCGCAGTCTCGGCATTGACAGTGAAATGATGCGGTCGGATCATAACCACAGCGGAAGGAGACTGGACGGAGAATTCTGAACGTCGTGACACGAGAAGACTCCTGTCGGCTTGCTAGCGCATCGAGGATGTCGAAGATATTTCTCGGTCCTCCCGAGGGCATGACGGTATTCTAAATTTCGTTCCGTAGATCGCTATTCGACTTGGTGACGCAGTGAACAACTCTCAGTTAATTTGCCGGATGCCTGGAAAATACTCATATTCGATCGAGTCTAAATTTATTAGTGCGCTACATGGCGAAACCGCCTTGGCGGTTGGTCACCAGTATTCATATAGTACAAGCAGTTTCTCTGTCGTTAGAGCGGATTGCGCACCAGTGGACAAGTCATGCAATGTACTCCGCCGCGGCCGCGGCTGAGTTCTGAGCCACCGATTGTGATTACCTTCACACCGGCTGCCCTCAGTAGCGCGTTCGTGTGTACGTTACGGTCGTAAGCAATCACAACGCCCGGCTCGACGGCGAGCACATTGTTGGCACCATCCCATTGTTCCCGCTTCGCCTCGAAGTTGTCGCCGCCAGTTGGGACATTACGGAGAGCTTTCAGCCCAAGCGCATCGGCCACCACAGTTAAGAAGGGACTTGCCTCCTTGGTGACGTCCAGCGCCCCCGCAGGATTGCCTGGTCTCAGGGAAAACGTCTGCAACCGCTCGATTACCTCCTGATATGTCGTCACGACGTCATGGTCACAAAACGTGAAGACTGTGTCGAGATGCATGGAGCTGCGGTTCCGCGGCATCAGCGCTGCGATAACGTGCGTCACTTCTTCCGTCATGAACAAGCTACGTGCAAATGCCTCGACTGCCTGCGGCATTGTTCGTTCGCCCATTCCAATCAGTACGATCCCGCCGCCGATCGGCATCACATCGCCGCCTTCCAGGCTCATTGCGAGATCTGTTCCATTGGGCGATAGGTAAGTGAAGGCGGCGTCTCGAAATCGGGGATGGAAGCGATAGACGGCCTCGACATTCGCAGCCTCAGGTTTGCGCGCCCGCCAATACATTGTGTTAATCGAGACGCTACCATATAGCCAAGATGAGCTGTCTCGTGTGAAAACCTGGTTCGGCAATGGCGGCAGGACGAAATCCTCCGGCATGAGCGTTTGCCCCGTCAGGCTACGTTGCTGGAACGGGATTTCTGCAGCCACAAGCCCACCAACGAGATAGGTGGCGAGCTGGTCAGGCTGTACCTCTTCAAGCCAGCCGCTCAACTCATCGAGCATGCCTTGCCCCACCGAGGAGTGATCTATACGGCGGTGCAGGAGCCAGCGACGCGCTTCCGGTGACGCCATCGTTTCCGATAACAGTTCCTCGAATGAGTGAACTAACACGCCAAAGTGGCGCAATCTCTCCACGAAGATGTCATGTTCCTCTCCGGCGCGTTTAACCCAAGGCACATCGTCAAAAAGAAGGCTCTTGCAGTTCTGCGGAGTAATGCGATCGATACCGAAACTTGGTCGGTGCACCAGAACTTCTCGCAACGGGGCAACCTCGGAATGCACACATAAGCTCATCATTGCAGTAACCTCAGAACCAGCAGACCCGCTTCTTTAGACTTCGCGGCAACTGATGACAATCATGGTGTCCCTGGACTCGCTGCGACGTCCAGAGTATAAAGAAACTCCACTAGTCAGAGGTGGACAGTCTCTTATTCTGTTCAGGCTCAACACTGCTCTTCTCCGCGCTATTTAGAGGCCCCAGGCCGGAGTTCTCCAATGGACGGAATAACTATCGCTAGGCGGTCAGTCTGATGATGTAATAACGGCAGGTGAAGCCGCTTTTTGTGAGTTCTCCATATTGTGTCGTCTCTTGCTGAAATCCCGCGTTGTCGATCAGACCGTGGAGGTAGTCGATGTCCGCGGACGTGCCGAAGTTCAATAGAACCCGGCCGCTTGGTCGCAGTCGATACTTGACCTCAGTGATGAACCGTGTGAGGCCCCGGTAGTCTTCGTCTGTGCTGGCTGCTTCGAGCAGGTCGCGTGGCTTGAACCAGCGAAATGGCGGATCGAACACAACAAGGTCGAAATCACCGTCGACTTCGTCGAAGATGTCAGACACGGCGAAGGTAATCTTATCTGCCACGCCGTTGCGATCAGCGTTCTGCCTGGCACATTCGATGGCTTGGGGGTTAATGTCCACAGCAACGACGCGGGCTCCTTTGCGGGCTGCGAGGATCCCGCTTACGCCGCTTCCGGTGCCCATGTCCAACACACGTTCACCGGGCTTGACTTCCGCCTCGATTGCCTCGTGGTAAGAGTCGCCAGTCTCGTTATCCGTACTGGGAGAAAACACTTCCGGTCCGATGGTTAAGTCTAGTCCCATAAACCAGATTCGTTCCGGAAGGCACGCCTTTTGCCTCTGATAGCTCTCGTCGTGCCAGGAACGGATTAGCTCGACCTGATTCTTTGTCATGTTCGGCATGTAACGTTCAGTCATCTAACAAGTCCTTCTTTTCATCAGTCATTGTGGCCACCTCTTGAAAGATGGCGTGGATGAGAGGCTATTCTCCCCGTGCATCATAGCACCTAGAGTCTCACCGGATTTGCGGCGGCGCAATACCGTGTAAATTAAAGACTTGTTAAATCTTGTTACGATTTCGCTGCGAATTTGTTTGTCGATCACATATAGTGTTATGCGGTGCATTCTTTGCCGACGTGGCAATCGACCAGGCCGTGAAACCCGCTTACAGCCTGTCCACCGAAACTCGGGATTGGGGCCGGTTGAGTGGCCCATCGTTGTCTTTCGCTCAAGTTGTCTTGACTTGAGCGGCACATGCCTTTTTTGATGGCGGCTGGTCTACATCAACGTATACGGCGTGTCGCCTGATTGCCGTCGCCAAGATGGAGATCCGCACGCTTCCGGCCTCATAAGAGTCACGGGGTCGAAGCGCCATCTTTTGAATCAAGCTTCCAGAACGTCGGTTCGACCGTCAGCATCTTTCAAAATCCTCCCGCAGACATCATCGTCAGGGAGCGTCCATTCGAGCCGCGCTGACTTTAATTGTTTCGTACGCCTCCGGTGAAGCTTTCGATTACCCACATCGTCGGCTTGATCCAATGGAGATGCCGAAGGCGATGTCGTGCAAGCGGTCATGCCGCGCCAGACGACCATGTTGCCGGGACTCGGATCATGTTTGCGGGCGAGAGCCGCCAAGCATGGCGATTTGCAGCAG
>NZ_JAMYUM010000053.1:0-12463 GCF_040322975.1 Mesorhizobium sp. M0074 | reverse complement strand
CTCCGCTAAACACGGGGGCTGCGCGGCGGACACGCCGACGTCACCGCAATGCCACGCCATTTTGCAGAACTTGACGCACACAACTTCTGTCCGTTCAGCTCAGCGCCGGCGGCATGGCCTTCTCGATCCGCAGGATGCCAAGCGCCTCGGTACCGTAAGGCGTCGCTCCGAGATCGGCACCCAGCTCCGTCAGCCGCTCCATCAAAGCGTGGCCGTATCGTGCGGGAACCGCAATTTCATAGGCGAGTTCGCCCGAAAACGAGATGCGGAAGAGCCGCGCGCGCAAGCCGCCGGAGACGGTCAGCGCCGCGCAGGCCATGAAGGGGAAGACCTCGTTCGACAGGTCGAACCCGTCAACGATCCGGGCGAGCAGGGTGCGCGATTTCGGCCCCTGCGACGGCGATCTGCGCCCAGGCATCGGTCGTGGAGATGAGCTGGACGTCGAGTTCCGGCCAAAGACACTGCCGGCGCAACTCCATATTGCGGTAGACCAGCCCCGCATTGGCCGTCGTGGTGGTCACCACATAGTGATCCTCGGCCAGCCGCGCGCAGGTGCCGTCGTCATAGGCAAATCCGTCTTCGCGCAGCATCAGCCCGTAGCGGACACGGCCGATCTTCAGCGTGGCCATCATGTTGCTGTAGAGCCGGTTGAGAAATTCGCCCGCGTGCGTGCCCTGGACATCGATCTTGCCGAGCGTCGTCACATCGCACAGACCCACGCCGCTGCGCACGCCCATGGCTTCACGATCCACGCTCTGGCGCCAGTGCGTTTCGCCCGCACGCAGGAAATATTGGGCACGCATCCACTGGCCGACCTCCACGAATACCGCACCTTGGGCTTCTGCCCAATATGGGTCGGTGTCAGGCGGCGCGGTCGAAAATGCAGCTCCCTATCGCCACCGCCCAGCACCGAAAGCGCGACGGGCGTGTAGGGCGGGCGGAAGATCGTCGTTCCGGTTTCGGCGATTGACCCGTCGGTCAGCTCCGCCATAACGGCCAGACCGACCACATTGGCGGTCTTGCCCTGGTCCGTCGCCATGCCCAGCGTCGTATAGCGCTTCAGATGCTCGACAGGCCGCATGTTCTCGGGATGGGCGAGTTTGATGTCTTTCACCGTGACGTCGTTCTGGAAATCGACCCAGGCGCGTTTCTTGCCTGGCACGTGTAAGATGGGCGCAATTGTGTAGCCTTCCTCCTCAGCGCGCGGCAGATCAGGCAACCGCGCCGCGATCCCAATCTCCTGCAGCGCGTACCTCGCCGTTTCCGCACCTGAACGCAGCGCCGCAGCGGTCGAGAAACATCCCGCCGCAGCGCCCGCGGGGAGCATGCCCGAAGGGCCACCTTCACCGGGCAGGAACGCCTGCAAGGCATCGTTCCAGACCGGCCGCCCGCGATGATGCGAAGCCAGGTGAACATTCGGATTCCAGCCCCCGGACACACCCAGCGCGCCGCAATCGATCCATTCGGATTTGCCGTCGGCCTGAACCTCGATCGCCGTCAGGGCGAGCCGTCCGCGCGAGCCGGTGACCCTGCCCCCCGCGATCAGGTAGTCATCCCGAGCCTTTTGCCTCGGGGCGTGCGTCGATAACAGCGGCGATTTGGATGCCCTTGGCGGCGAGATCGCGCGCGGTACGATGTCCGTCATCGTTATTCGTAAAGACGGCGATCGTCTCAAACGGGGGTACCGCCCAGCGATTTGCGTAAGCCCGCATCGCGCCGGCCAGCATGATGCCCGGACGGTCGTTGTCGGCAAAGGCGATCGGCCGCTCCGTCGCGCCGGCAGCCAGTACGGCGCGTTTGGCCGTGATGCGCCAGAGCGTTTGGCGCACACGGTCGTCCGCTTCCAGAAGGTGATCCGAAACCCGTTCCACTGCGCCATAAATTCCGTGATCATAGACGCCGAACACCGTGGCGCGCCGCATCACCCGAATATTCGGCAAGAAATCGAATTCAGCTTCCAACGCGGAGATCCAGTCGCTGGCCCGTGCTCCGTCCAGCGTTTCCGTCTCGGAGAGAAGCCGCCCACCAAAACGGAAATCCTCGTCGGCCAGTATCACACGCGCGCCGGAGCGCAGCCCCGTCAACGCCGCCGCTAGCCCGGCCGCCCCCCGCCGATGACCAGCAGGTCGCAATGCAGATAGCCCTTCCTTGTCATAGACGTCGGGGTCCGGCCGCATCGAGAGGCTTCCGAGGCCCGCCGCTTTGCGGATGGCGGGCTCGTAGAGCTTTTCCCAGAAGCCTTTCGGCCACATGAAGGTCTTGTAGTAGAAGCCCGCCGTGAAGAAGGGCGACAGCAGGTCGTTGATAGCCAACGCGTCGAAGCCGAGCGAAGGCCAGCGGTTTTGGCTGCGCGCCTCCAGTCCGTCGAACAGTTCGACCGTTGTCGCGCGCGTGTTAGGCTCCTGCCGCGCGCCCGAGCACAGTTCTACGCCATTGGGCGCAGGTTGAGCAAGCGGCGCAGACGCGGCGTCGCCATCTAGCGCAGCGTCGGAGCCGGTTGGGGTAATGATCTTGGCGAAGGCCGCCGGGGTCCGGTAGTTCAGCGAGGAGTGAGGCCTCGCGGTGTTGTACAACACGACGACAGAACGCCCACGGTACCGAGGAAGGCGAGGTTCTCTATCCTTGGCACCCATGGTCCGGCAGCATCGTTCACATTCATGAGGTGATCGAGAAGGGTGGCGGAGAGGTTTTTCGCTGCACCGTCTCCGGTTGCGCGTCCGATCGCTGGCTGGAGGTTCCGGCCTGGATGTTCGATCGGGCGGCCCGGGCCATGTGGCGGGTTGGCGCCGCCCCCTGTGTCGATCTTGCCGCGCTCCGTGCCTTGGCGACGCTCCTACAGGACGCAGTGGCTGTTTCCGGCGCTCCATCGCAAATGCGGGATTCGAGCGCAGCATTGGGCTCTCACGACGCGAATCGGGGAGATGTTTGTCCATGCTGCTCCGATATCATTCTCTGGACCGCCGGAAGGTAGAGTTTCCCGGCTTTCACGATGGCGGGCTGGCGGCGCCATCGGGATTGAGCAACGAGATCGGGGCCTTGTGCCCGATCGCCCCATGCGGGCGCACCTCGTTGTAGTATCTGCGCCAATCCTCCAACTTTTCAGAGGCATCGGCAAGGGTCAGGAACCAGTGGGCGTTCAGGCACTCCGCCCTGAAGCGGCCGTTGAAGGCTTCGATGTAGGCGTTGTCGGTGGGCTTTCCCGGCCTGCTGAAGTCGAGCGTCACGCCTTTCGCGTAGGCCCATAGGTCGAGGTCGCGGGAGACGAACTCGGAACCTTGGGCGACGCGGATCGTCTTCGGATAGCCGATCTTCGGACAGTCTGTTCCAGTGCCCTGACCACATCCTCCGCCCGATAGCTGAAGCGCGGGTCGAGCACAGGCACATAGCGGGAGAACGTGTCGACGACCGTCAGCACACGGATCTTTCTTGCCCGTCGCCAGTTGGTCGTGAACGAAGTCCATCGCCCAGACCTGGTTGCTTTGCGTCGCATCGGCGCGATCCTCCCGCAGCTTCGCCTTTAGCGATGCTTCGGCGACTTGTTCCTGAGCTGCAAGCCCATCTACTTGTAAAGACGATAGATTCGCTTGGGGTTGACCGCCCAGCCCTCCTCACGCCTCCGGCGAAGACCGGCCTTGCGCGAGCATGGCACGGTAGCGAGTCAGCGCTCATAAGTTCGTCCTACCAGTGTAATTAGCAGCACAGCATGAGCCATGGGACGTTATTGACCAGGCCGGAGCGGCGTCGTCCTCGTTGGCTGAAGAGGATCAGTGCCGGATACTGGCCGCGGCATTCGCGCCCGGGGCCACAGTGGCGGCGGTGGCGCGCCAATCCGATGTCGCGACCAGCCTGATGTATAGGTGGCGCTGCACAATGAGAGCCGTAAGCGGGCTTTGCCGAAGTTGTCGTGGTTCCCGATAAGCCTGTCGCCGCTTCGGTCCCAGCCCGCGCCACCAGCAGTGATCGAGCTGGGGATCGCCGGCAAGGTGCGGCTGCGGATTCCGCCGACCACGCCGCCGATACTGGCGGCGGCCATGGTGAAGGCGCTGGGCGCTTCAAACGGCTGTGCATGACGGGTGGGCAAGGAGTCTTCCAGACTCATATCCGGCAGCGCGGATGGAAGGCCGCGTGCCCACGCTGGCGACGGTCACCACATCGTTGGCGCTCGCCACGAGACAATCGCTACCAGGTTCGTCGGGTGAACTGCTAACATTGATTATCTGGTTCCCAGATGGGCCCGATATCGAAATTATGCTTGTCAACTGGACACACTGGGGTCTCCCTTCATCAAGGAAAAACAACAGAGGGGAAGAATAAATGGTCAATTATCCGGTGTCACGACGCAAATTCCTGAAAGATGCAGCGTCGGCTACGGCCATTGGCGCTCTCGGCCCATTGGTGATAGGAAGGGCGTACGCCGCCGACACAATTACTGCAACTGAATGGGGTGGCAGTTACATAGAGCAAATCCAGAAACTCGCGGCAAAACAGTCGGAGATCCAGGTTAACTGGCAACTGTATTCCGGCGGTGCGGCGCTTATTCTTCCGAAAATTAAGGCTTCATGGCCAAACCCTGGCATAGATCTTGTAGCGGGGTGGGATCTTTCAATGCAAGCAATCGCTCGGGAAGGCTGGGCAGAGCCGGTCACGGTCGAGAAGCTGCCGAACTTAGCCGATATTCCGAAAAAGCTGCTGATCAAGGATGGTGCGGGCAATGTGATAAACATACCACGTACCATATCGTCGATGTTCTGGTTCTATCGCGAAGATAATGCTCCATTTGAGATTACCAAGCTGGATGATCTTCTGGACCCCCGGCTGGCGGGGAAAGTATGTTTTCCGGCGCCGAGTTACAGCTCTAATATACAGATGATTGGGATCGCGCTTCACAGAGGTGGTGACGAGCGGAACATGGAGCCAGCTTGGGACTTCGTGAAAGAGTTGGCACGCAGCGGAAATATCGGCCGCGTAGCCACAGGCGATACTGATATTATTAATTCCATCAGCTCCGGCGAGACTTGCATAAGCTTAATTGGGGGTAGCGGCACGATTAATATGGCGCGCTCCTTCAAGATCAAATACCTAACCAAAATGGATGCGGAGTCAGGATTCCGGACGTTTCTCTACCAGGAGGGATGGTGCGTACTCAAGGGAGGGCATGCTGATGCGGCGTTCAAATTCGCAAACTTTGCGATCAGCGCGGAAAACAACGAAGAGTTCAACCGTAACATTTCTGGAATCCCCGTCAATGTAAAGGCGAGATCGTCGGACGAAGTGAAACCCATGGTTTTCAACGAGGAGGAAATGGATCGGTATATCTACATTCCAGACTGGACTTATGTTGCCGAGCAGGCCGATTCGTGGATGAAACGATGGGAGCAGGAGATCGTGCCACTTCTTTAAATTAGGAACGCGGTGCCCGAAATGAGCACAAAGTCGGAGCGAGCGAATGAGGACTATGCGGGGCCAAATGCTACTGCTGTTCCCCGCAGTGGCCTCATTTTTCCTATTCCTTTTGCTGCCGATGTTGGCGGTGGTTGATCAGAGTTTTCGCATTTTCGAGCCAGGTCGGATTGGCGCGACGGCCGAAGCTCTGCTTACCACCGAAAACTACACACAGCTCATGCTCCCGGTTTATGCGCGATACTTTATTCAGACTTATCTCCTGGCCTTCTGCGCGGCCGCCATCGCCATTCTCGTTGCCTTTCCGATTGCGTATTGCGTTGCCAGGCGTGCATCGCCGCTAGTCAGAAAGGCAGCCATCTCAGCCCTTATCGGCCTCATGTTCCTAAGCTCACTAGTTCGTGTCTATTCAATTGATTTGACCTTCGGTACCGTCGGAATATTTGCGCGGATCGTGTCCGCCGCAGGGATAAATACCAATAGCTATCTGTACATTGATTTCGTGGTCATCGCGGGATTGCTCCACTACGCAGTACCATTGTCGATCCTGGTTTTGATCGGGGCCATACAAAATCTCAATCCGCGCCTCGCAGAAGCAGCTCAGTCCCTAGGTGCATCGGCAGCCAAGGCTCATATCACGATAACGTTGCCATTGTGCATCCGCGGACTTCTCTCTGCGTTTCTGGTATCGATGACAGTTGGCGTGAGCGCCTTCGTTATCCCGTTGATCCTGGGCCGAGGACGCGTGCTATTTGTATCAAATCTAATTTACAGCCGCTTCGGCGAAGTTGCGAATTACCAGAGTGGAGCGGCAATCTCGATTATCATGTTGATTTTTTCTTTGCTCCTGATTTTTGTCATGTCCACAATCGGCACATCATTTGACCGGCAGTGAAAGAATGCTCAGCAAGAGAAGTGCAGATTCCCTGCTTGGTTTGTGCGTAAAGGCGATTATCGCGGGGACAGCAATATTCCTCCTGTTCCCGGTGATTGTTACCGTGTCCATGGCATTCGACGGGCGGGACTTCATGGGCCCATTTCCTCCTACGAGCGTGTCGATGAAATGGTTCGACCGGCTTTTCAATAATGCCTACTTGTGGTCCGGGTTCCAAACCAGCTTGCTGCTGGCAATTGCAACGACGGTCCTTGCGACGGTGATTGGCACATCAGCGGCGGTGGCGATCGGGCGAATGTCTCCGCGATGGCGTGACGTAACAACCACCATATTTTTGTCACCACTCGTGATACCCGGGGTGATCATCGGATTCGCGTTACTTATGTTCTTCTCTGTATTTGACCTCCTTCCGACTTTTGCAAGGCTGCTTGCGGCTCATTTAATCATCGCATTGCCATACACAATAAGGATGACGTTGATCGGAGTTACGGGCATAAGCGAAACGCTCGGCGAGGCCGCGTTGAGCCTCGGCGCGAATGGGCGACAGACATTCTTCACGATCACCTTGCCTCTGGCCAAGAGCGGCATTTCCGCAGGCGCGATTTTCGCATTTGCATTATCGATGGACGATGTGGCGATCAGTATATTTTTGTCTGACTACAATACTTATACACTCCCCGTTGCTCTAATCAGTTTAATGAAGTCCAAGATGGATCTCACAATCGCTGCGGCAGCTGCCATCCTAATGGGGATGACCGTCGCTTTGCTGGTCGTTCTGGACCGCGTAATCGGCCTTGAGCGAGCAATCGGTCAGGGCATTTATAAGGCTTGATCGCGAATGAGTGTTCTGTTGCTGAAAGACGTCACCAAAAGGTACGGCGCATTCACCGCCGTCGATGCCGTGTCTTTGAAAATCGAGAAGGGAAAGGTGCTTTCTCTTTTGGGGCCGAGCGGTTGCGGCAAGACGACTACTCTCCGCATCATAGCAGGTTTCACGTCGCCTGACAGCGGAACCGTGGAAATCTCCGGGAACAATGTTGGCCACTTGAAGCCCTATGAACGCAACGTCGGACTGCTATTCCAAGATTACGCGCTGTTCCCTCACATGACCGTGGCTCAGAATGTCGCTTACGGAATGTGGTATCGCGGAACGCCGAAATCGGAGATACCCTCTCGTGTCAAACAGATGATGTCACTTGTTCAGTTGGCTGGCATGGAAGACAGATATCCGAGCCAACTAAGCGGTGGACAGCAGCAGCGCGTCGCGCTTGCGCGAGCGCTTGCAACGGACCCCCAGATTGTTCTTTTGGACGAGCCTCTGTCTGCACTTGATGCAAAGCTTCGCCTAGAACTGCGTATTGAGTTGAAGGAGATCCTCCGGTCGGTCGGCGCGACCACCATCGTTGTCACCCACGATCAGGAGGAAGCTCTTAGCTTGGGCGACGAAGTCGTCGTCATGCGGAGGGGGAAAATCGTTCAGCGTGGATCGCCGACGCAGATATACGCGGAGCCCAGCGACAAATTCGTCGCCGAGTTCGTCGGGAGGTCTAACTGGTTTTGTGGATCAAGGCGCGCCAGCTCGAGTGAGGGCGTTAGCATCTACGTCACAAGCGAAGGAATGCAGATCCACGCAAGAACTCCGATATCCAATCAACCCGACCATGCTGATCTATGCGTCAGGCCAGAAAACATCGCGCTCACGGATGGGGAAGCGAGTGAAGTAGCTAAAGACGCAGAATGCAATGTTCTAAAAGGTATTGTGCTCGACGTGGCACCGCTGGGCGCCGACATGCATGTGGTCGTCGAGCTTCCTGGTAAGGGCAGATTGCTGGCCATTCGAAAGAATGTCGGGAGAACTCCGGCATTTGTAGCGGGACAACCCGTGCACGCCCATTTTTCAGCGTCGAATGTCCTTTTGTTTCAGGCTGGTGGGCATGTGTGAGGTGGAGACATGTCAGATGCAACCAAGATTCCGGTGAACCAAATTCTGTCGTCTCGCCGGCATATGCTCCGGCATGCGGCTTGCGCGACGAGCGGATCATGTCTCTGCTCGCAGTTAGTGTATCCAGGCTAGACGACACGGAGGTAATTTCTAATGAAAATAACTCGCATATCAGTTTTTCAGATTGTGACGCCTTGTCCACGCTACAGCCTATCACGTGGTCGGACTTGGACATCGTTCGAAAGCACTATTGTAGCAATCGAAACTGATGCGGCGATCGTCGGATGGGGCGAAGTCGAAACGATGGGAGGGAACTATCTGCCGGCGTTCGCAAAGGGGGCCATAGCAGCCATTGACGAATTAGCTCCTCACCTCATTGGAGAAAATCCGCTCCAGATCGACCGAATCAACTATCTGATGGACCATTTCTTGTATGGCCACCCATACGGTAAATCACCAATCGACATGGCTTGTTGGGACATCCTCGGCAAAGCAACTGGAATGCCGCTGTGCGATCTTCTCGGCGGAAGGTTCGAAGGCGGATTAAATCTTATGTGCGACCCTCAGGGGTCAATTGAAGAGTTGTTGGCGGAGACCGCGGCTTTCCGTGAGAAAGGCTACCGGCGTATGTCATTGAAGTTGGGCGGAGATGTTGCTCAAGATGTATCAAAGATTCGGGCAATGTTTGATCATGCCAAACCCGGTGAGGAATACTACGCCGATTGCAATCGCGGTTGGACGCGGGACCAGGCCCTCCGAGTAATGCGACAAATTCGCGATCTTGATGTCTATATAGAGCAGCCTTGTTATTCATATGACGACTGCCTCGCAGTGCGGCGTCGGACAGATCATCCAATGATTCTTGACGAAATAGTTGACTCGCCTGAGATGGTCATGCGGATTATCGCTGATAGTGCAGCAGACTTGATTAACATCAAGATCTCGAGAGTGGGTGGCCTTACAAAGGCCCGCCGTGCGCGTGATATCTGTGTGACGGCAGGAATTCCGATGACCATTCAAGATGTGGGGGGAACTGGAATAGTTCAGGGAGCGATTTACGGTTTGGCGCAGTCCACCCCGAAGGAGTTCCGCCATTCTGTTTTTGACCCGCTAGCACGTAACCTCACCGAGGGATTTACGGATGCACCCATCCATGGGGGAGTGGCGGAAGCCTCGGATCGGCCCGGACTCGGTCAAGAACCCTTACCGGGTAGCCTCGGCGATCCAATAGCTGTGTATGGCGGCAGGGGATAAGATAGTCCCGGCCGGCCAATGCAACGCGATGGTATTTTGGAAGGCTGAACCCACGAATTGCTGCTGCAGATCTCCTCGACGTGCTTCGCTCTGTGGCGGCGCACGTCGTCCTTGATTTCTTGTAATTGGCAGGTCACAGTTATTGCTTTTCCTCGATGTCCGCTATGGCATCCGCGATAGTTCAGCTTGCGCGTCCAACAACCTGGACTTTGGCTTCCCGCCTGGAGCTGCTTCGCCCATCGCGGAACCCGGATGTATGCTGAGGCAACCTACGATTTCCCGATCATCACCGAAACCGTAGAGGAAGCATGGGCGGATACCTTGTCCGAGGAGATCCAGGCCTTGAGTCAGCCTGCATAGCGGCTGCCAAATGCTTAGTTAAACTAGGCGCGATTATAATAACTGCAGACTGCGGCTTCTTTATCCGGCACCAGGCTGCCGTTATGAATGTCCCTGTGGCGCTATCAAGCCTGCTTCTGGTGCCGACGCTGCTCGGGCAGTTGCGTCCAACTGCCAAGCTCGCCGTCGTGACAGCCGACTCGACTAGTTGCACTGAGCCCGGTTTGATTTCGTCTATCGCATACTGATCCAAAATGCTGTCGATCAAGCCGATCGTGACCACGCTCCACCGAAACGGAGCGCACGGCACGAACCATGTTAGCGCAGACAATATTCAATATGCCCAGCGCGGCGACCTCGACCGAGAGCTTTAGCTTTGCCGCGATGGGCTCAATGGCCCGGCGCGCTTCCTGGATGTCGAGCGTCATAGCGCCGTTGAGCAAACCGTGTGTCGAAGCCGTCCGAGCGCGAGGTTCGCATCCGTGACAGTGGCGGCGATGCCACCAAGGCCGTAACAGGCCGGTCCTGGATAGGCACCGGCGCTTTCGGGGCCAACTTTGAGTAAGCCGTCCCGATCAAACCAGGCAATCGAACCGCCGCCCGCCCCTACCGCGTTGATATCGATCGCCGGCAGGCGGATCGGAAAGCCCTCAATCGAACGGTCGTGCGCCAAATCGAACTGGTAATTCCGAACCAGGGCGACGTCCGCGCTCGTCCCCCCATATCGAGGGTTATGACATCTGGAATGCCCGACTTGCGCGCCATTCGTGTCGCGCCGACGATGCCGGCAGCCGGACCCGATAGAGCGGTCCTGATCGGAAATCGACGCGCCCGATCCAGCGACATCAGCCCCCCGCTTGACTGGCTGATATTTACCTCGATGGGCCCGATCCGCTCACGCACCTCCCGATCTAATTTACCGAGGTAGCTGTTCATGACTGGCTGCAGATAGGCGTTCAGAGCCGTAGTCGAAATGCGTTCATACTCCCGGAATTCGGGATGCACCTCCGAGGAGACAGAAAGGGAATCATGGGGAAGCGCGCTCGCAGCTCAGCAGCCAACCGATTTTCATGATCTGCGTTCTTAAATGAAAAGAGAAATCGTATCGCGCATGCCGTGACAGAAGATACATCCAGTTTGGCGGCGACGCGGTCTATCTCCTCCGATGTCAATTCAACCAGAACTTCGCCGCTTGCGGACACCCGCTCCTTGACCTCAATGCGGTTTTTTCTATCCAGGACAGGCCTCGGGAAATCCGCCTGAAGATCGTAGATCTTCGGCCGCACCTGTCGACCGATCTCGATTAGATCCTTGAACCCGTCAGTGGTAAGCAAAGCGACCGTAGCACCCTTGCGCTGGATGAGGGTGTTGGTGGCTACGGTCGTTCCGTGACAAAGCCGGCTGATCGCCTCCAGGGGCACACCCGCGCGCCGTTGCAAGTTCCGCTAGCCCGTTGATGATTGCCGTCGCGGGTTTTCCGGCGTCGACGGCCTCTTAAACGACACGGACATGCCGGTCTTCGCGTTGACAGCGAAGAAATCTGTGAATGTGCCTCCAACGTCAATGCCGACATTCCACATTTTCAGCGTAACTCCATATTGATACACTGTGTATAATAATCGGCGATAGCGGTCACAGGGGGCTAGGGGAGTGCAACCCAAAATTTTCAGCTTCCCGCGCTGATTACTCGAGACGCTGCACGGTCGAGGCGAGGTCCGGGTTTTTCTCGCGTGCAGACTCTGATAACGGGGCTGTCCCTGCACTGTCGCGGCCCTCCAACGGTGGCCTGATGGAAACAAAGAGAAATGGACGGGGAAGGCCTAAGGGGGAAAGCAGCGCCGCAGTATATCAGAGCCTGCGAAGCAGGATTCTCAATGCCGAGCTCCGGCCTGGAACGGATCTGAACGAACCGGACCTCGTGGAAGAATACGGGGTGTCACGTACGCCTGTGCGTGAGGCGCTAATCAAATTGGCCTCCGATGCCCTAGTTGAAGTAGTGCCCAATCGGGGCGCGCGGATAGCGCCGATCGACGTCACCGAAATCCCAGCGCTGTTCGAGGCGCTTGAACTCGCAGAGCGCGCCATCAATCGCTTCTGTGCGCTCCGACACACGTCTGCGCAACTCACTCAGATCGAGCAGTCGAACCGAGCTTTCGAACGAGCTTCTTTCGAGCAAGATTATGGACGGATGGCCGATGAGAATCTTCGGTTCCATGGAGCCATCGCCGCAAGCTGCGGCAACCGTTATCTAGGCGACCACTATGTCACATTGGCCAATATGGCCATGAGACTAAGCCGGCTCGGTTTCGAGAACACCGAGGGTCGAAAGGTGAATGATCAATACTACGGCACGGTGACGCAGCATCACCGCGACATCGTGAAAGCAATCCGCGCCGGCGACGCGGACGCCGCGGATGAACTCGCCAGACGGCATCAAAACCTATTCCGGCAGAGGCTCATGTCAAGCGAAGTGAGGATTTGACCCCTGGGGCGAAACGAAGAACTGACCCCCTCATCGCTTTGCGGTTTCGTTGGTGTCGGGCGTGGGGGGGGGGGGGGGGGGCAGTAAAACGAGGACCCCGGGAAAGAGCAACGCCGCGAGGGGCCCACCCTGCGGGGGGTAGTCGGAATAT
>NZ_JAMYUM010000052.1:0-12662 GCF_040322975.1 Mesorhizobium sp. M0074 | reverse complement strand
AAGCGAGTGACCCGCGGGGCGACATGGTCCGGAAAAATATCAGGAGGAGCTTGACCTCAACGACCCCAATCAGAGAAGCCTGCTAACTCTAGCTCCAAGGCCTCGGCAGCAGTCCAAGATGGCTGCCGGCATCGACAACAGTGATCTGACCCGTAATGTTTGACGCCTCCATCAGAAAGAACAGTGCAGCCTCGGACATTTGTTCCGGGGTGCCCGCCTGACGTAGAAGCGTTCGTTGTTCCTCGTCTTGTTTCATCTTATTATATTCACCTTCGCCGACGACATTCGGCATCCAACGGGTCTGGATGAGGCCGGGAGAAATGGTATTCACCCGAACGGCAGGGCTCAGCCAGCGTGCAAGCATGGGGGTAAGAGTATTTAGCGCACCCTTAGACAGCACATAGGGCAGTGAGCTACCTTTGCCGGTAAGAGTGGCACTGCTAGACACATTCACGATCGCGCCGCGTTCTTTGCTTTCCTCCCATTGTTTTCTCATGGCCGGAAACACAGCACGGCTCATCATGAAAGCGCCTGTGGTGTTCACGCGAAATATGCGGTCGAAGTCCTCCGGTGTGACGTCTTCGAGGTCGCCGGCTTTTTGGAACTTTGTGGTGGCAGCGTTATTGATTAGGCCGTCGATGCGCCCCCATTCGCTCAGGGTCTCGGCAGCCAATTTGCGGCAGTCTGCATCCTGCCCCACGTCGGCTTGCACAACGATGGCTTCAACACCTTGCGCTTTGACTTTGCCATAAGTCTCGTCGGCTTCCTTCTTGCTTCGGCTATAATTTATCGTGACGTTCCAGCCCCGCGTAGCGAGGTCGATGGCACAGGTCGCGCCCATACCCGTTGCCGATCCTGTCACAATTGCTACTTTGGCCATGGTGTCTTCTTTCGCTTCAGACATTTGATGGGAATCGGGACGCGCAAACGGCTGTGGCGCACCAGGCATAAACATCGCAACACCGAATTTGCGAGCAGTCTGCATCTGAGTCCCGCCTTTCACGACAGCCCCTCGGGCTCGAATTTGAGGTCCCTTGCGCGAGCTCTCTCGGCGGGTCACATGTCAGTTTATTCGGGAGCCATGATCTCAGGCGGTACGACTGCAGGCCCTGCAGTTGGTTTAGACCGCCGGCTGGTCTGAGCTGACGGTATTTTCCTGGCTGAAGCTGCTTTGAATCGTGGCGATCTGGGCGCACGCCTGACATTGTAACTCCTTTCCTGGATTTAAGGTGATTTGTCATTATATATTGGAATAACCCAGTCTAATAGCGAAACGCCGTACAAATTGTTACAAAGAAATTATTTATTCAGACTTTATTGCTACAAACCTGATGAAATTGTTTCACGATATGTAAATCGAGCAAATCGTTACCTTCGAGGCATTGTGGCTGATCAAGTTCGACCCGTCTTCAATCCCTGCATTCCAGCCCGCCGCTTGCGCGGCGAGAAGATCCTCTTTCCCGGGCGTATCCGTCGCGGCATCGGCAAGGGCGACGTCCTGTGGAGCGAGATCGATCATTACCGCGTGCTCCCGGGCCGGATCTCGAATATGGGCAATAGATATATATCCGACGATTGCTTCACCTCGGCGCCATGGCACAGATCATGCTCAGACGTAGGCTCAAGCGCGAGCCGGGGTCGGATCGGCTATAGAGGCCATCGCCGAAGCCGCGACACGTCCGACGATGCGATTTGTCGAGCTGAAGACGGCGGAGCAGCTGGACATCCAGTCGCTGCATCGGGTTCGTTCAAGGCTGGTGGGGGCGCGACGCTGACCAAACCAGTTGCGTGCCATTCTGCTGGAGCGCGGCATGACTATCGCACAGGGGTGCCGCAAGCTCGAGCAGGCTGTGGAGGTATTGCTCGCCGATCCGGACTTCATGACCGGCCGCATCCGCCGCCTGCTCGCGGAGATGCGGAGGAATGCTTGATCTCGACTGCCGTATTGAAGCTTTGGATCGGGAGTTCGTCGAACTGGCCCGCAACGATGCAGCCGCTCGGCGCCTGACGTCGATCCCCGGTATCGGTGTTCTCAATGCCACCGCTCTCGTGGCCGCTGTAGGGGACGGCACGACCTTCGCAAGAGCCCGTGATCTCGGCGCATGGCTGGGGGGTGCCCGGACAACACACAACAGGTGGCAAACCCAGGCTGCGCATTTCGCTGATCGTGAGCAGGCATTCCACACGATGGTGAGCGCTCTTTCATTTGATCGTGAGCAGGGATTTCACGCGATCATAAGTGGCCGCTTCGACCGACCTGTTCATTGATTCAGGTGTTTGTGGCTTCGTCAAGAGCGTGGGCGCGAGGGCTGTGTTTTCGCATGCTCTCCGGTGAGTTGAAGGCGGTGAGCGTTGTGAACGAGGCGATCCAGTATCGCATCACCGAGGGTGGGATTGCCGATGACGTCGTGCCACGTTGCACGGGGATTTGGCTTGGCGATGGCAATCAGCCAACACGGCGTATACGTTGATGCAGACCTGCCGCGATCAGAAATCAACCGACGGGCGGACCATACGTTTTTGACCGTCCAGCCGCGACGGTCGAGGATAGCCAGACCGTGGACAGTGCTACCCGCACGCCGCGCTCGGCAGCAAGGCGCTCGCCGATCTCGGCAAGCGTGATGTCCAGCGCGTCCTCGATGAGGCAATGAAGGACGATACCAACTCCCGGCCGTCGAAATCCCGATCCGGAAGCGACGCGCCGCCTCCGCGCCGAACCCCGTCGTCAATGGCCGCTATCACGCGCCGCGAAGGCCCGCGCTCAGGCTCCTCGTCATCATCACCTCCTCGCAAATCGCCGGGCCAGTGAATTCAGACAAGACCTATCGCGTGAAGGTGCCCAGTTTCCCGCACCCCGCGCAGGTTCTCCAGCCGGCACATCGTCGACTGGGAGGCCAGATCCCGACCCGAAGGCAGCGCGTCCTGGGCCATCTTGAAGATCGGATCGGAACGCAGCCGCTTGGCGTCGTTGCCATCCTCATAACCGGCGGCAACCATCTTCATGCGGAAGCCGATCATGTCCGTCACGCTATGGATGCGGGCAGCGCGGATATCGATCCAGCGCGCCAGACGGTCAGCCACCCGCAGGCGCTTTTCCTCCTCGGCCAGAGGAGAACCCCATTGTTGGACGACAGCATGCCGCCGTCGAAACGCGCGACGACTTTCCGCGAACAATGACAAACCGGTCAGCGGCAGCGTAGGATCATTCTTGACGGGTGTGCTCTCCGGGAAATGGCGCGGATCGGCGTAAGCTACCAAATCCTACGTCATTTCCACGGCTTGCACCACATCGGCCAACCCCCCATGAATTTTTTAAGCTGGCTGTGGTTGGCCGTCCAATTGCGATGGCAAGGTGCGCATGATGATCTGTTGGGGAAAATGCGACGCTATATGCCCTACTAACTGCCTGCGGATTGGGAGCGCATTAAGATAATAAGGCAGGCCACCAAATTGCACGGTCTGCTCATCCCAGCCCGCGTGAAACGTTCGCGGGTCTTGCCCGAGACCATGACCTGCGCATTTCAGTATAGCCTCTTTTCTGGTCCACAGCTCTAGGAATTTTCTCGCAGGCTGGCGCGAAACGCCTTCGAAAATCCTGACTTCTTGGTCAGTCATAATGTGGCGGGCCAATTGGCGGCAATTTGCCAAGGGGCGCCAACGCTCAATATCTATCCCGATCAAGCCCATGGCTGACACGGCGACGGCGGACCAATCCTGGCTGTGAGACTGGCTCACCTCAATATCGCTCGCCGGCAATCGAGGCTTGCCGAAGCGCGAAGCAGTGATCTGGAGTTCTCGCGCCGGAACATGCAAGTGCGCAGCAAGGATGGTCCGAAAAGCAAACTTTGCTTGAAGATATGAAAGCCGCAGATTTGAGGGACGGATTTTTTCTGCTCTTTCCCGCTCAGTTTGGCTTAGAACTTCACGCATGTATAACATTGGGGTCATCAGCCGTGAATGCTGGAAAACCCAAACATCGATTGTACCGCGCTGCGATCGCATGCGTCACCGCCTATGGCTCGCCCACCACATATCCTTGCCTGATCAGCGCGATGGTAAAGTGCCTTCCTCTATTTGCGCCTCCACAGCGCCGTCAATGGGGCGGGTCGTCACTGATGTGCGGGAGATTATACACGACCCGGACCACGATGGGTAAATATATATTGGGATAATTGGCGTTCATTAAAACATATTTCTCATATTGTCTCCTTTAATTTCTTAACAATGCAATATCTCATTTGTATTCTTAGAACTTTTATTGCAATATTTATCAAAACGTTAATATTGTTTTCGAAAAAAACCGGTATCGTTCTCCGCACAATAGGAAGTTGTTGGGGAAAGCAATGGATTCGATCACGCATCCGCTCTCGCATGGCCAATTGGGTCTCTGGCTACATCATCAAAGAAGACCCACGGGTAGCGAATACAACCTGCCAGTCGAACTGCGCATTAAGGCACCGTTCGACATTGATGCCTTGCGGCGCGCGCTCCAATCATTGATCGACCGCCATGAAATGCTGCGCACGACCTTCCACCAAGAGGGCGAGCACGTCGTTCAACGCATTTATCGGACAGCCTGTCTAAGCTTTCATGTCGTTCGGCTGCCAGGAGTCGAAGAGGTGGAGTTACATCAATCTATCGCGGCAGAGGCCCGCTCGCCTTTCGATCTGGAACATGGGCCGGTGTTTCGCGCTCACCTGTTCATCAGTGCCACGGAAGAGGTTCTCCTTCTCAACTTCCATCACATCATATCCGACGGCTACAGCATTCGTACATTCCTGCACGAGTTCGGAAGGCTCTACCAGGCGTGCTGCGGCGATACGGACATGCCGGGTCTGACGACGGCAGCTCCTTATAGAGACTTCGTTGCCTGGCAAGATCGACTCCTTGCCGGTGACGATGGAGAAGGGATGTGGGCCTACTGGCGCAGCCAGTTTGTTGATCACGAACCTGACCTCGCCCTTCCGGCCGACAGACCACGAGAAGCGCTTGCCACGCACACCGGGTCAGTTGTCTCGCTGGATTTTGAGATGCCGCTGATCGCGCGCTTGGAGCAACTGGCACACAAACAAAAGGTAACGCTGGCCACCGTCCTGCTTGCTGCATATTACGTCCTGCTGCATCGTTATGGCGAGCAGGACGACATCACCCTCTATGTCCCACGCCTCGGTCGTCCGGCAGGAAATTTCTCAGGAACCTTCGGGTACTTTGTGACCTTGGCAGCGTTACGTCAGGATCTTTCCGGAAATCCCACTTTCCTCGACCATTTGCAGCAGGTCCGTCATGTGATGCGATGCGCGCGCAGTCACGAGTATTTCCCTCTTCCCCTACTGTTGGAGAAGCTCAAGCTCCCTCCCGCACCTGATCGCAATCCGCTCGCGCAAGCAGTCTTCAACTTCACTCCGGAGGCGGTGAGTTCTCTTGGCTTCACCCCATGCGACGTCGACCTGTCCGGCTTGCCTGCACAAATCCGACTTTGCGAGATCGATGTCTGGATCGATCTTGATTTTCGTATCCTCGCCGGCAAAGACAGCGTCCGCCTTAACACCGTATATAATGCGGATTTGTGGGATCGCAGCAGCATCGAGCGGCTGGCGAAGCACTATTGTTTGCTGCTTGAGGCGATTGCAGATGCGCCAGGGCGAGAGATAGGCAGTTATAATCTTCTCAGCCCAGAAGAAGAGCATCAGATTCTGCACGGTTGGAACGAGACAGCGGCACCTTTTCCGTCCGACTATTGCCTGCACAATCTGATCGAATCACAGGCCGCCACTTACCCAGACAATATCGCTGTCAGCTGCCCCTTGGAGTCGCTCAGCTACGCTGGCCTTGAGCAAAGGGCAAACAGGCTTGCCCGTCATCTGATTTCAAGAGGTGTCAGCCATGGAAACGTGGTCGGCGTTCTCGTTGAGCGGTCGTGCGATCTCATTGTTGGCTTTCTAGCAGTCTTGAAGGCGGGGGGCGTCTATCTTCCTCTCGATCCGCAACTGCCAGCCCGGCGCCTGCGCTTCATGATGCAGGACGCTGACGCCACTGCGGTCATCAGCAGAACGGAGTTCAAAGAGCAGACGTTCGAGAAGACCCTCTCAGCGCTTAACATTGAAGATGCGAATGGACGCGCGGTGATTCTCCTCGACAAGCACCACGCTGAGATTGCTCTGCATGAAGCCGCGCCTCCGCATTGCTCCGCCGGTCCCTCCGATCTGGCTTACGTGATCTATACGTCTGGTTCCACGGGTCAGCCGAAAGGCGTGATGATTGAACATCGCAGCGCCTGCAACATGGCGGAGGATCTAAGACGCACTTATCAGGTGGGGTCGGATAGCCGGGTATTGCAATTCGCTTCCTGCGGATTTGATGCATCTCTATTTGATTTCATGTTGGCTTTATCTTCTGGTGGGCGATTGTGCCTGGCGCCCCTATCAGCGTCGCTGCCTGGAGCAGAGCTTGTCGAGTTCATGCGCCGAGAGCGCATTACCGCTGCCGGTCTTACCCCCACAGCGTGGAGCACCTTGCCGTCGACGGACCTTCCTGATCTCACCATAGTCAAGTCAGGTGGTGAGCCTTTGCCTTCGAGCCTCGTTGAACGATGGGGTGAGAAGCGCCGCGTCTTCAATTCCTATGGCCCGACCGAAACGACCGTTTATAGCATAAGGACCGAGGTGAAACCCGATGGGCGAAAGCCGCCAATCGGGCGTCCTGCCATCAATACCAAGGTTTACATTCTCGATCGTTACGGAAATCCGGCGCCGATCGGCGCAATCGGTGAGCTTTACATCGGGGGCGTCGGCATAGCCCGCGGCTACATCAATCGCGATAAACTCACGGGCGAGCTTTTCCAGCCAAACCCGTTTGATGATGAGCCGCAGTCCAGGATCTATAGGACTGGAGATCGGGCCCGGTATCGGTCAGATGGCAGGATTGAGTTCCTAGGCCGGAAGGACGGACAGATCAAGATCCGCGGCATGCGGGTCGAGCTTGCCGAAATCGAGCAGTGCCTGATGGAGCACGAAAACGTCAAGGCATGCTGCGTCACGCTGACAGACCGTCCCGATGAAAATGCGAGCCTGACAGCGTATGTGGTGACGCAACGGGAGATTTCGGAGAATACCGATGAACTTCAGGCTTTTCTGAGTGCCGCACTGCCGAACTACATGATTCCCTCACAGTTTGTCTTCCTCCCGCAGCTACCGACCAATCGCAGCGGCAAGATCGATCGGCGCTCTCTTCCCAAGCCGAGAGTCGCCTCGAAGTTAAAGCCCACAGCTTTACCGACCGACAGACTGCAGACGGAACTGACTGAGATCTGGAAGGACGTGTTGAAGCTGGACTCCGTCAGCGTTGAGGACAATTTCTTCGATGTTGGCGGACATTCCTTGGCCATCGTTCAGGTTCAGGCGCGCATCCATGATCGTTTGGGCATTGATTGCAAGATTCTGGATCTTTTCAAGCATACCACCATAAGAGCGCTCGCTGCGCACTTGAACGCCATTCCAGCTGCTCTTGACCCCGTTGAAGATTTAAAGAACCCAATCGGCTTTGCGGGAAACGGGAACGAGCCCAAACAGGATGGCAATGCTGTTGCGATCATCGGTATGGCGGGCAGGTTCCCGGGGGCGGAGAATGTCGATCAATTCTGGAGCAATCTGGTCGATGGCATAGAGTCCATCGCAGATCTGGATGAACAGACGTTGCGAAAAGCGGGCATCGATCCCGGCACTTTGGGCAAGCCTAATTATGTAAGGCGCGAAGCCGTTATCAGCGGAGTTGATCTGTTTGACGCAGCGTTTTTCAGCATCTCGCCTAAGGAAGCAGCGTGGACGGACCCGCAACAGCGAATCCTGCTGGAAACGGCGTATCAGGCGCTAGACCATGCGGGATACGGATCTCGCGAGACAGAAGGTGGCCGTGTCGGTGTCTTTGCCGGCGTGGGGGCCAACCACTATCTCGCTGACCGCGAAGCGGGCCGCAGCCTGCTGGATTCGGAGAAGATGCAGATTCGCATTCTCAATGGCTGCGATTTCACGGCTACGCGCATTGCCTACAAGCTCAACTTGACCGGCCCCTGCGTCTCAGTTCAGACGGCCTGCTCCACTTCGCTAGTTGCTGTCCACCTCGCTTGCCAGAGCCTGCGCAGCAATGAGTGCGACGTGGCGCTGGCAGGCGGTGCATCGATTTCTCTGCCGCACGGAAAAGGCTATCTCCATCAACAGGGCCACATCTTATCCCCTGACGGCCGCTGCCGTGCGTTCGATGCTAAAGCACAAGGAACGGTGAGAGGCAGCGGAGCCGCGCTCGTCGTTCTCAAGCGGTTGAGCGATGCCTGTAGAGACGGAGATTATATCTGGGCGGTCATAAAGGGGACCGCCATCAACAATGACGGCGCCGCCAAGGTAGGCTTCACCGCCCCCAGCGCCGACGGACAAGCTGCAGTTATTCAAGCTGCCCTCACCGATGCTGACGTCCCAGCGGATACGATTGGCTACGTGGAGGCGCATGGTACGGGAACCTATCTTGGAGACCCCATCGAAATCTCCGGCCTGAGCAAGGCCTTCCGTTCCCAGACCGCAAGAAAACAATTCTGCGCAATAGGCTCGGTAAAAACAAATATTGGCCATCTTGACGCCGCAGCGGGTGTAACGGGATTGATCAAGGTCGCCACAATGCTGAACAAGGGCGTCATTCCCGCTAGTCTACATTTCGATGCACCCAACCCAAATATCGACTTTCAAGAGAGCCCGGTACGGGTAAACAAGACCCGCACCGCTTGGCCCAAAGGTGATGCGCCAAGACGCGGCGGGGTTAGCTCATTTGGCATTGGTGGCACGAACGCGCACGCGATTCTCGAGGAGGCTCCGCCGCGAACCGGTAAGCAGGCCAGTCGTAGGCCGCACGTCTTTCCGGTATCGGCGGCAAGCAGATCGGCAATGACCGAAATGCTCCGGCAACTGGCCGGCTTTATGCGCCGAAGCGATATTGAGCATAGAGCAGCAAATATCGCATACACGCTGCAGAAGGGTCGAGCCGCTCTCAGATATCGCACAAGTTTCGTGTGCTCCGATCCCGTGGAAATAGCCGACCAACTCGATCAGGCGGCGCTGCAGGCGAGCGCGATGCGAGAGGTGTCAAGCAGTGAACCCGGGATCGTGTTCATGTTCTCCGGCCAGGGCGGGCAGCAGATTGGAATGGGTCGGGAGCTATATGAAGAAGAGCCGGTATTCCGCAGCGCCATCGACGAATGCGCAAAGTGGCTTAACGAGTTCGCACATATTGATTTCCGCGCGTGGCTCTACAGGGAAGGCAAATCCGGTGGCGAGTTTGAGCCCCAGTTGGAAGCCGTCATGCAGCCCGTCATCTTCGCCACGCAATATGCAATGGCGAAGCTCTTCATCTCGTGGGGCATTTACCCTGCAGCTGTGATCGGCCACAGCATCGGAGAATATGCAGCCGCTCATATTGCAGGGATCATCTCGCTACCCGATGCCATCCGACTGACACTGAAAAGGGGGCAGTTAACGTCGCATGTGCCTGCCGGCGGGATTGTTGCAGTCCATCTGTCGCCGCAAGAACTCCAGCCATATTTGAATGAACGCCTGTCATTGGCGGCCATCAACGGGCCGCGTCGGTGCGTCGTTTCGGGGGCCGCATCGGAGATCGTGGCGTTTCAAAAGCAATTGGAGGCTGTATCCATTGCGAGCAAACGAATACATGCAAGTCATGCCGTGCATTCATCCATGCTCGACCCAATCCTGCCGGAGTTTAGGATTCATGCCGAACAAGTCGAGTTGCAGGCGCCGCAAATACCCTTCATGTCGACGGTGCTCGGCGACTGGCTTGAGGCGGACGTGCCGCCGGATGGCAGCTATTGGGTCCGCAATCTGCGCGAGACGGTGCAGTTTCATCTGGCTTTCGATCGCCTGATGCAATCGGGCGATCATTTATTCGTTGAGATGGGGCCTGGCGCAGCCCTGACCAGACATTCCAAACAGTTCAAGTCAAAGAGCGACCTGCGTAGCCCCATCGGCTTTCCAGCCATGCCAGGAGACGATCATGGGGAAGAAGGCGATCACGCGAGACTGTTGCAGATGCTGGGCAAGCTTTGGACCTGCGGCGCTCGCATAGATTGGTCGGGCCTGCATGACCAGAAGCTCCCGCAGCGCACCCCCCTCCCGCCTTATGCGTTTGACCGGAAGCATTATTGGCTCGATGCGGACGCCGCCAAGGAGCCGGGACAGAATGCCGATTTGGATCAACCTGATACTGCGGCGCTATCGGTCGCTCGGCCGGCTGGCAACGAAGAAGCGCGCAGTCCGACCGTCGTTGAGATGTCAGACCAGGCAGCTTTGGACCGGGCAGCTTTGGACCGCCAAATTGCGGAAGTCTATCGGGACATTTTGGGTTTGGATGACGTTGCCCTGACCGACAGCTTTTTTGATCTTGGAGGCGATTCATTGAGTGCCTTGAGCGTTATCGATCGCATCGAGCAGCTCACGGGAGAGAGATTGGCCGTCTCTCGGCTGTTGGAACAGCAGACACCGAGAGAACTCGCGATGGTCCTCTCGAAGACCCGCGGACGCGCGCGTCCGAGCGCATTGGTGCCGATCCAAACCGGCGGTTCGTGGGCGCCTCTTTTTTGCCCACACCCCTTTGGCGGGCATGTGCTCTTCTATACGCCTCTTGCTGAAGCACTGGGCGCGAAGCAGCCACTCTTCGGTCTCCAGGCACGCGGTCTAAACGGCGAGGCAAGGCCTCACCTGAGCATTCCGGAGATGGCGCGGGAATATGTTGAGGCCATCAAAAGCGTTCAGCCACGCGGCCCTTACCAGCTCGCCGGCTTGTCCATGGGCGGCAGCATTGCTTGGGAAATGGCCTGTCAATTGCGCGACGCTGGTGACGAGGTAGCAATCCTTGCGCTGCTCGATGCTAAAGCGCTCCACAAGCATGAAGAGGTCGCAAGCGGCCGGTATCATCAGCTGGTCGGCAACAGCCCCATTCCTGATTGGCTAAGCGAGCAAGCGATCATAATGAGCGTCCTTTTTCCCGCGCTCAAAAAACATTGGCGAAAGCTGAAATCCATGAAACGTGAGCGTCAGGTGATGGCCTTATTCGATTTCGGAAGGCAAGCTGGCCATGTCCCAAACATGAGCGACACACAGCTCGACCATATCCTGACGATTGCCGAGGCCAATAGAATTGCGCTGCGTGATTATACGCCTCGGCCCAACGACAGCAGGGCCATTCTTTTTGCGGCCAAGAATGGCCTGCGCGTGTCCTCCAGTCAACCTGATGGCGATCTTGGGTGGAAGCAGTTCGCGCGGGGCCGCCTGGAAATTCACGAGGTTCCAGGTGACCATTACACGATGGTCGCTCCGCCGCATGTGAGCGTCCTTGCCAAGAAACTTGCTAACTATCTCGATCGAAACGACTAACATGGCCCCAGCAGCCCACCGGGTTATGGTCGAGTAGCTGATCGCAGTGAATTGCGATGAGTTCCTGCAACTGCTCGATGCCGAAGTCGGTGAAGGCAACGTCGCCCGGACCGTCGCGGCAGACTTCATCGATGTGCATATCAGGCGGCCGCGGCGTCGAGGCCCTCGCGGCGCCACTTCCAAGGGGGGAGTTCGTCGATCCCCCTGTACTGGCTGGGCTGCGATGCGCGCCAGGATATCGGCGAGCCAGGCGCGCGGGTTGTCAAAGAAGCGGTAGGACGCCCTCGCCGCCGCCCAGTCGCCGCAGGCCGCCGGGATTGGCTTGCCCGGCGCAGCTGACATCTGATCCAGCAACCGTCGCAACCGACGGGCCAAACCGCTTGTCGGGAAGGGCCGCCGTAGAAAGCTCTTCCTCCTGCCAAGCGGCTTCGCTGCTGCTGGTCTTGTCTCGCATCCGAGACCCCTCCGTGATTCGGCGCCACAGACAGAATCACGGCAGATTCATACGCGGCGATAGGCCCGCCCACGATGTGGGTAATTGAAAGCCTCGCCGGTGGCGTACGCCACAGAAGGTCCAGGTGGTTCTCGGTGCCTGTGATCAGGCACGGCAATGGGACGGGAAAATGGGTTCTGTTGGCGCTGGCGAAGAACTCGGTGCCCGGATTGAGCCCCGCCATATAATTCGCGAAGAAGGACCTCGAAATTGTTGCCTCTGAAGGTGCCGCTATGTTCTCCGGGATTCCAAATGTCCAGGTCGGGGCGGATCAGAACGATGGAGAACGGACTGCCTGAACCGCTTAGGGACTTCGAAAGGCATACAATGTCGGGGTCGATCTTCGCGAACTCGAATGAGAAAAATCGCCCGTTCGTCCCGCACCTGCCTGAATGTCATCGACGATCAAGAGGACGCCGTGCGTACGGCAAATGCGCTGAATTTCTGTGAGCCATGCTGCAGATGCAGTGTTCAGGCCGCCTTCTGCCTGGATAGTCTCCAGAATGATTGCGGCTGGCTTTTCTATGCCGCTCCCCGGGTCGCCTAAAACATAGTCGATGTAGCTAGCGGAATCGAAAGCTTGCGTGGGGTAGCCGTCGTAGGGGACACGGATCACATCATGGCGAGCAACGCCGCCCAGTTCCCTGGTTGACGCCGAACCCGACACCGCCAGGGAGCCGAGCGACATGCCGTGGAACGCATTTGTGAAGGCCATGACGCTCGAGCGGCCGGTATATTTT
>NZ_JAMYUM010000051.1:0-12931 GCF_040322975.1 Mesorhizobium sp. M0074 | reverse complement strand
ACCACGAGATCGACTGGCTCACGTGAAAGAACATAGTCAAACTGCTTGCTATCGTGGACTGCGGTTACCTTCAGGGCATGCATCGGCGATGAGGCGCCGCATTGCGGCATCATCGTCAATGACAAGAACATGTTTCAACGGCACACCTCGTTTTGGGGGTTGCGCCCCGATCAGGGTTGCATTACCTGAATCTGCAAGCAAAAGGCATGTATTAGTGATGACATTACTTGAAATTGAACAACTGGTTCTCAAAACCCTCAACGCTCTAGTTGCCGAAAAAGTAGAGGTGTCGATGACAACCAGAATGCGGGATCTCGGCCTCGACAGCCTCGACTATAACGAGCTTGCTACGGCGATCGAGAGCCGACTTGGCTGGTTTGTCGACGATTACAAGCTCTGGCAATACGAGTCCGTAAGGCATGTCGCCGACGCCGTCGCCAGTCAGGAGTTGCGCACCGCGGAACCACCAGCAGTGCGGCAAGTGCTGGAGTAGTGCTGTAGGCACAGGTTACGGTGAGGGCAGCTTGGGCGGCGGTAGCTATGGCCATTGCTCCGCTGTGGTTTCTATTCGTGACTGGTGTGTTTGAGAACTGTTGGGTCAGCCCGGTCCATGTCGCAGTGCCGATGCCCCCTTGATGGCGTTGCCCGCAATTGCGATCGCTGCGCCCAGGGCACCAATGCTGACGGTCGTTGTCAGGCCACCCGTTGAATTGTTGTCAGAGGCAACAGTGCCCACCACACCATCCCAATTGGTGGTCGTATAGACCGACATGTAGTCACGGAACACGCTCTCACTATACGTGGTCACGATCGTTGCCGTCGTACCGGTTGGCACGAGGGCTGACCACACTGACAGATAGACCACACCAGAATTGAAGATGCTTTCCACCTGAGCGAGAAGGGTGGCAGCCACACCCCCAATCGTCATACTGTTGACGGTCACTGCACTTTCGGTGTCAGTGGTCTCAGTTGTCACGATGACACGACGATTAGCGTGTGGCGCGACAAGAAGCGGAATGCTGGTGTGGGTGTAAACGGTCGTGGCAGTCGAGTCTTCGTGAGTGCCATTGAAGACCAGATCTATCGGGAACATTTTCTCCCAGACGCCCGAGCTGCGCACATAGACCTGTCGAGCCTTGGTCCAGAGGCTTGAGATTTTCACCCATACGGCGCTGGCCGCCCCCCAGACCCCGGAGGCTTTGACGTAAAGGGCCATTACGGCTGCACCCAGAAATCACCGTCCACGCCGCCAGAAGGGGCAGCGGCCGAGATCGTGACGCTGCGATTTGCCATCGTGCCGACGCCGAGAAGCGCCTTGGTCTGGGCAATGGACTGCGGTCGACGATAATTGTCCCCGGTGCCGTCACTCGACACGCGACCGATGAAGCTCGTCACAGCGTCGGCACCTGTGGCGTAGGTCGAGCGGTACAAACGCGTCGTGATATCACCAGCGCCATCGCGCTGAGGCGATGAACATGTATGGCGAGAGCAGAACGTTTGGGGCGGGGCGGGACGAAGAGGTTGCGGAGGGCTGACAAGGTCGAGACGAAGCGTTGCAGGCCTCCCGGCGATCGGACCCCTGCATCATCCGCTCCCGTTTTCGCGGCGGCACATGGGAATTCTCCGCTCCGTTGTTCAACCCCTTGTGCGACCGGTGCTTGACGTCCGGCATTACCTGTCGCTTTGCCGCTCCATACGAGCGCAGCTAGTCGGTGATCATGCGCTTCGGCGCGAGCCCCTGCTTCTTCAACAGCCGCGTCAGCAAGCGCTTGGCGGCCTTGGTGTTGCGGCGGTTTTGCACGATTTCGTCCAGCACATATCCATCCTGGTCGACGGCGCGCCACAACCAAAGCTTTTTGCCGGGCGATGGTGACGACCACTTCGTTCAGGTACCAGACATCATTCCGGCACGGCGGGTTGCGGCGCAAGCAGCGAGCGCAGTCCAGCCCGAACTTGATGCCCCACCGGCGACTTGTCTCATACGAAACCACGATGCCGCGTTCCAGCAGCATTTCCTCAACCAGGCGCAGGCTAGCGGAAACCGGAAATAAAGCCAGACCGCGTGGGCGATAATAGGCGGCGGAAATCGGGGGGCGTGTAGCTGACGGCGGGCGTATTCATGCCCCCCGGCGTCCATGTCGCAAATCTTGACGATTGCTTTGTGTGTCAAGCCCGCCGCAGTCTCAACGCGTTCATATGCAGACATTGTGAAAATCGCCCTATTCCGCCTTTTTTTACCGCCCCTTAAGTCCCCCGCTCGCATGCTTGTCGATGCCATTGAACTCATAGCCATCGGCCAAGGATTTTGGAAAATATGTTTCCGCTCGCAGCAGAAAACGTGAGAGTCGCTGTAGGCCTAACGTTAAGGGGAGAGAGCGGTTTGATTGGACGAAATGGGTACCGGAGTACCGAGTCATGAAGCCACGAGGTAATCTGGTCCGACTGAAGCAATTTCAGGTGAATGAGAAGCGGCGACAGTTGCACCAGCTAGACATCATGATTGCCGATTTCGAACGCATGGCGCGAGAACTGGACTTCCAGTTAAACGCCGAGGAAACGAAGGCCGGCATCTCCGATGTCAATCATTTCGCTTATCCGACGTTCGCCAAGGCCGCTCGCCTACGTCGTGACAACGTCAAGAATTCACAATCGGACCTTCTGCGGCAGAGAACCGCAGCCGAGCCATGCCTCGCCGAGGCTGAAGCAGAGCTCTCCAAGGCGCAAATGCTAGAATCGCGCAGCGGCAGAGGCCACGACCTCGAACCCGGCAACCGAAGCGCCGTGATCGGCTGAGCCGGATGGCTTCAGCGCGCCTCATTCGCGACACCCGACTGGCCGTTGGCGCGCGAGAGGCGTGCGGGCACTGTAAAGATATCAGCGTCTTGATGCAGCGATAGCTGGTCGGGACGGCTGTCATGCTGCGGCGACATACGCGATTTTGTTCCAGATTTGCATGGCGGCGTTACGCAGGTATTGGGGGAAAGTGGAACTGGTGGCAATCGGATCTCGGTGGAAACGAACCGCTGCGGGCGGACCGGCGCCTGGCGGCAACGCCTGGCGCTTTCGGCGGCGGCGGTAACCGCAAAGCAGGCTGGCCGCGTCGAGGATGAAGCGGCACCTGCGCGATGCCGTTCTGCTCAGGGCCGGGAGACGGGGTCGGCCCCGCCGGCCGGATGCTGCTCGCTTGGCGCGGCATCGTAAAGTCAACCGACAGCTTATGAAGATGTGCGTACATTGGGCCATGTCAGAAGTTGCTCGTGATCCGCTCTATGGTCGCCACCGCTTTCCCGCCGAGATCATTGCGCACGCGGGCTCTACTTTCGCTTTCCGCTCAGCCTGCGCATGGTTGAGGACATGCTGGCGGCCCGCGGCATCATCGTCACGCATCAGACCGTTCGAAGCTGCGCGGAGAAATTCGGACGGCATTTCGCCCAGGAGATCAATATCAGCCGGCTGCCTGGGCGACAAATGGCATCTCGACGAATGTGTCGTGGCTATCAGTGGCAAGAAGCAGTGGCTCTGGCGTGCCGTCGATCAGGACGGCTTCGTCCTCGAAGTGCTGGTACAGAGCCGCCGAAATGCCAAGGCGGCAAAGCGTCTGATGCGCAAGTTGCTGAAAGCTCAAGGGCGGACACCACGGATCATGATCACCGACAAGCTCCGATCCTATGATGCCGCCATGCGCGACCTCATGCCCGGCGTCGAACACCGGTCGCACACAGGCCTGAATAATCGAGCGGAAAATTCGCACCAGCCGACCCGACGACGCGAAAGGATCATGAAACGCTTCAAGTCGGCACGCCAGCTTCAGCGGTTCGTTTCCATCCATGATCCGATTGCCGACCTGCTCACTTTCCCTGCAATGCGCTGTCATCGGCTCAACATCGAGACCTGCGTAACGCCCCATGCAAATCTGGAACAAAATCGCGTGTGTCGCCACAGCGTGACAGCCGTCCCGGCCAGCTATCGCTGCATCAAGCCGCTGAAACTTACAGTGCCGGGCGCGCTGCTACCTGAATTTCCTTACCGCTCAATCAATGTGACAGCACCGATTCTTCTCAACCGCGGCATGCCCTAAATCGTCACCTGCGTGCCGATCTCGACCACGCGCCCGGTCGGGATCTGAAAGTACTCCGTCGCGTCGGCCGCAGTGCGCGCCAGGCCGATGAACAGCCGGTCCTGCCACACCGGCATGCCGGAATTGGGCGAGGCCTTGAGCGAACGCCGCGAGAGGAAGAACGAGGTCGTCATGATGTCGAACTTCCAGCCCTGCTTGCGGCAGATCGCCAGTGCGCGCGGGATGTTGGGCTGCTCCATGTAGCCGAAGGTCAGAGTCACGCGCATGAACAGCTCGTTGACCGTCTCCATCTTGACCCGGTCGCTGTCGGGCACCACCGGCTGCGGCGCGGTCACCACCGAAAGGATGACGTTCTGCTCATGCAGCACCTTGTAGTGCTTCAGGCTGTGCATCAGTGCGGTTGGCGCACTGAGCGGATCGCTGGTCAGGAACACGGCGGTGCCTGACACAAGCTGCGGCTTCTTCTTCAACAGATTGCCGGCGAGGAAATCCAGCGGGATCTCGTTGCGGCGGGTCTTGTCGAACAGATAGCGGCTGCCGCGCACCCAGGTCCACATGGCCAGCACGACGGTGAAGGCCACGGCCAGCGAGGCCCAGCCGCCCTCGAACACCTTGACGATGTTGGAGGCAAAGAAGCCGACATCGATGAAGCCGAACAGCGCCGTAAGCGAGATTGCCACCCACAGCCGCCATTTCCAGATGCGCGTCATGACGACATAGAGCAGCACCGTCGTCACCAGCATGTTGCCGGTCACCGAAATACCGTACGCCGACGCCAGCCTGCTGGACTCGCCGAAGCCGACCACCAGCATCATCACCACCAGCGCCAGCAGAAGATTGACGCGCGGCATGTAGATCTGGCCGGACTGTTTCTCCGACGTGTGCAGGATTTCGAGCCGCGGCAGCATATTGAGCTGCACCGCCTGCCTGGTCAGCGAGAACGCGCCTGATATCACCGCCTGGCTGGCGATGACAGTCGCGGCCGTCGCCAGCACGACCATCGGGATCAGCGTCCAGCCTTCGTTCATCTCGAAGAATGGATGGCCGACGACGCCGTTCTTGGCCAGCACGAAGGCGCCTTGCCCGGCATAATTGAGCAGCAGGCAGGGAAACACGATCGCCAGCCAGGCGAGCACGATCGGCTTTCGGCCGAAATGGCCGAGATCGGCATAGAGTGCTTCGGCGCCGGTGACGGCGAGGAAGATGGCGCCGATGGTCACGAAAGCGACGTCGGGCGAATTGATCAGGAAGGCGACGATGTAGTGCGGGCTCACCGCCCACAGGATTTCTGGATCGGCGATGATGTGGTTGAGACCGGAAAGGCCAATTGCCAGGAACCATACGGCGGTCACCGGGCCGAACACCAATCCCACCCCGCCCGTGCCAAAGCGCTGCACCGCGAACACCATGGCAAGGATGACCAATGTCAGCGGCACGACATAGGGTTGGAAGGTCGGCGTGACGACGTTCATACCCTCGACCGCCGACAGCACCGAAATCGCCGGTGTGATGACGGCGTCACCGAAGAAAAGCGATGCCCCGACGATGCCGATAGCGAGCATCAATGCTGAACGCTTGGGGAAACTGCCGCGCGCCAGCGCCATCAGCGACAGCACGCCGCCCTCGCCGCCGTTATCGGCGCGCAGCACGAACATGATGTACTTGATGGTGACGATGATCGTCAGCGACCAGATGATCAGCGACAGCACGCCGAGGATATCGCCGCGCTCGGCGACATTGCCGCCCGACGACGCCACCAGCGCCTCACGGAACGCGTAGATCGGGCTGGTGCCAATATCGCCATAGACAACGCCGAGCGCGCCTAGCATCAGCACCTTGGGGCTTTGCTGTTCGATTGCCGGATGGCTCGACTGTTCGACGGGTTCTGCCTCGCTACCAGTATTGGTAAGGACCATGGACGACACTCCGATAAGGGGCGGCCCTCTACCTTTGCTGCACTGCAATATCAAGTGCCGCGAGGTAATGGCTCCGTATGCGGACCGCATTTGTTGCCGCACCGGCGGATTGTCTCATACGAAACCACGATCCCGCTCCCGGGCCATTTCCTCGACGAGACACAGGCTAAAGGGGACCTGAAGGAGGGCCAGACCGGATGGGCGATGATCTGCGGCAGGAAACGATGGCGCTGCTTGTAGCTGACGGCATATCTTTCTCCTTTGTGTGTCTGCCAGACGAGCGGGCGGGCACGGAAGTGGTCGCGCTCTGGCTGCCAGACATACTCGTCCAACCTGATGAAAACCTGACTTGTACACCCAGCCCAAACAGGTGCGAGGGGTCGGTCTATTACCAAAGGCTCTGAGGGCTGATTCTCTAGGGTTCCCGCCCAGATTGATCCGTGACCCTTGTTGTGTGCCGCCCCGGGTTGATCGGAGGCTCCAACTCCTGAGAAGGTGGAACCATGACAAGCAAGGCGACCAACAAGTTCTCTCCCGAGGTCCGGACCCCCCGCGGTGCGGCTGGTTCTGGATCACGAACGCGAGCATACGTCGCGGTGGGCGGCGGTTTCATCGATCGCCGCCAAGATCGGCTGCAAGAAAGCCGAGCGTGACGGCGGCGTGCGCGCCGGAGTTCCCACGGATGCTGCGACGAAACTGAAGGCTCTGGAACGCGAGAGCCGCGAGCTTCGCAGGCCAACGAGAGCAAGGCTTCCGCGTATTTTGCCCAGGCGAAGCTCGACCGCCGGTTCAGGCCACGATCGCGTTCATCGACGATCACCGCAAGGCGCATGGGGTTGAGCCGATCTGCAAGGTGCTGCCGATCGCCCCGTCGACCTACCACGACCATGTCGCCAAGCGCGTCGACCCCTGCCGGCTGTCGGCTCGGGCAAGATGGGATACAGCCTCGAAGGATGAGGTCCGACGGGTTTGAGGCGAACTTCCGCGTCTACGGCATTCGCAAGGTCTGGCGGCGGTTGCGTCGCGAGGGCTTCGAGGTCGCCCGCTGCACGGTTGCCCGCTTGATGAAGGCCATGGGCCTCGAAGGCATCGTCCGCGGCAAGCCGATCCGCACTACGGTGAGCGACAAGGCCGCACCTTGCCCTCTCGACCACGTCAACCGCCAGTTCCATGCTCCGGCGCCGAACATGCTGCGGGTCTCCGACTTCACCTGCGTCGCGACCTGGACGGGCTTCGTCTATGTCGCCTTTGTCATCGACACCTATGCCCGTCGGATCGTCGGCTGGCGGGTGAGCCGGACGGCGCATGCAGCCTTCGTTCTCGATGCCCTGGAACAGGCTCTCCATGATCGGCGGCCCGCGCGGGGAGGCGGGCTCATCCATCACAGCGATAGAGGCAGCCAAGGCGGATTCAACCGGATCGTCGCAACACCGGCATCATACTGTCCCCCAAGGAGCTGGTCGAGGAGTTCGGCAGGTGTTTTCCAGCCGAGCGTTTTGCGCGGTCTTGTGTTGATAGCATGGGCAACTGCGTCCAGTTCCCGGGCTGTGTGCCGACTGAGATCCGTGCCCTTTGGAAAGTACTGTCTCAGCAAGCCATTGGTGTTTTCGTTGGAGTCTCGCTGCCACGGGCTTGGGGATCGCAGAAGTAAATCTCGAGCCCGGTGTCGATGCGCAGGTCGGCTGCTGCGCCATTTCCGCTCCATGGTCCCAAGTCAGCGACTGACGCAGCTGCTCGGGAAGTTTGCCCATGGATCGGGCTATGGCTCTGCGGACTGCTTCAGCGCCGTGGCCTGCAAGTGGTGGACCGTTCTTGATGCGCAGGCTCTGCTGATAGCCATGCATGCGCGGCAGGTGAAGCACGCATTGTGAAGCGTGAACTTCGTTCCACGAGCGTACCGATCGCCTAGCTTCCGAGGCCAAGGATGAGGTCGCCTTCCCAATGTCCGGGGACAGCCCGATCGGCAATTTCGGCCGGACGGTCGCTTATTATAAGGGCGTCTCCAATGAAGGACTTGTTGCGAACTCGGGCCCGTTCGCGCGGTACGCGCGTTCGCGCGGTACGCGCAACGCTCGGCCTGAACGCAGACATGCGGTCAGTCCTCGGCGCAATGCTCCGCGTCCTTGAATGTACAAGGACTGATAGATCGTCTCGTGGCTGATCCGCATGGTTTGATCCTCTGGGTAATCGATCTGAAGCCGATTTAGCGATCTGCTCGGGGCTCCAGGCTGCCGACCACCTCCGGCTCTGTCGTTTTTTCCATACCCACCTTGGGGCCCTCGAATGAGGCGCCATTGGGGTTGGTGACTTTGCCGGCCAAGCGCTCCTCAACATATTCACGCAGAGCCGGATTGACCGCCAGCTTGCCAGGAGGCCGCCGGGACTCACGATCGGCGTGCCATTGGGCGGCACTGGCCGGTAATCCAGATTGCCGCTGCGCGTCGCGGCATTGCGCCTGACCTCCCGCGAGATTGTGCTCGGCGGCCGACCTAGTTTACGAGCAATGGCCCGGATGCCGATTCCCTTGGCAAGCTCAAGCGCAATATCCTCGCGCTCCCGAAAGAAAGATATCGCCCCGAAGGCGGCTTCGCCCACGGCGCCAAATGCGTTGGCGGCATCCCTCCTGCACTCCGAAACCAGCGCGGACCAAGAGGCGTTGATGTACCGGCATCCAGTGCGGCCTCCTCGCTCGAATGTCCCAAGGCAATAGCTTGCCAGAACCGGAAGCGATTCTCACGCTGCCAGGCAGGCGGACGCCCGGGCGAATCTAGCTTCTTTCGAGTGCACCGATCTGAAGCGCGTTGGTGAACCGTCATTGCAACCTCCAATCCCTTGGTGTTGCGACGACCGGTTGAATCCGCCCAACACGTCAGCATTCAATACACCGAGCGCTTGGCGGAGGCCGGCGTCGAACCCGCAGTGGGCAGTGTCGGCGACTCTTTCGATAATGCTCTCGCGGAAACGATCATCGGTCTTTTCAAGGCCGAGGTGATCCATCGACGCGGACCCTGGCGCTCATTCGAGGCCGTCGAGTTCGCCACGCTCGAATGGGTCGACTGCTTCAACAATCGCTGGCTGCTGGAGCCCATCGGCAACATCCCGCCGGCCGAAGCCGAGGAACGCTACTACGCCATGTTGGATGAACCAGCCATAGCCGCGTGACTCAAACGAAACGGCCACCGGAATGCCCGGGGCAGTTCACATCGCATTTGATGCCAGCTTCATCGTATTTTCTTCGGCTTGGACGGGCACTTGGCAGACCCACAGAGCTGGGAACCCTTTGCCATACTACAACTGTAACATCATATCGGTTTAGCAGGTCAAGCTTCGGTGGTAACCTCATTGGGTAGAATAACTACTTTGGAGGCGAGCAATGGATCGCGATAACAAACGGGCACGTGCAGCTGCAAGATCATCTCAAGGCGTGGGGAGCAGTAGCCTCCGTGACGTTCCAGAGGGGCCATTGAGCGATGTTGCAGAACGGCTGGTAACCGCTAACCCGCGCGATACAGCGCGAAATCTTGGGGGCTTCAAAGGCCTCGGGACGCACGAGCGAACAGCCGTTCGGGGCACTCAACCCGGGCCAGAAACTGACCTCGCGAGATTTGAAAGGCGGACCAATCGGCTTGGACGATCAGCCATCGATCTGGCCGCGACATTAACAGCCGAATTGGGGTACAGCACGGATGACATAGCATTGCAGAAAGTCGGAGCGGCCAGTAATCTAGGCGATTACCTAACGCCAGGGCTGCAAGATGCTATTGTTAATCGCATTGGCAACATGGATCCGCCGTCGCAAGCTCTCGGAGCTTATTACGTTGCGCCACACTTCAGTAAGTTTACTGACGAAAACAAATCTCGCATTCTTGATCAGGCCATTGGATTGGCTTCTTCTGATCCGGATGGCAATGTCAGGATGATGGCATCCAATGCTATTCTCAACATGTATCAACAGTTAGACGCAAATCAACAGGCCCAAGCTCACTCAGTTTTTCCCGGCATGCAAGACATCTTGCCGCACATGCCGCCGCCGCAGCATGCAGCAGAGGAACGGAGTGCGAATCTGGACGGCCACATAGCAGGTATTGAGGCTGCAGTCCGTGATACAGTAGGCCCGCAAACCTCCTATGAACAGCTGCAGCGGGGTGCTCAAATCGGGCGGTCCATAAACCACGCCTTCAATCACGCCCGAGAGGACCTAATGGAGGCCACCAGAAGCAGAGATCGCTCCGGCCGTTGAGGTCTCGGCCATGGTACAGTGACGCTTTCTCTCCCGAAATCCGTTTACGGCCTTGCCGTTTCCAATTCGCTGGCCGTTGACGTACCTGCTTAGTGTAACTTTCAAAACCCACGTCTGCCGGGTGATGCGCTGCAAGCATCGCACCACCCACTGCGGCATCGATCTGTCGAGCGGCGACATCGCGCGACGCCGGTTCGGTCTCTGAAGCACGCGCAGCATTAGCTACGGCTAATCCGGCAATGGAACAATGCTTTCAACAAAAACGACGCCCCCCAACATAGCCATTAGCATCGCGTGCTCACTCGCCGTGGGCTTCTGTGCGGCAAGTCTTTACGCAACCTTCCGCCACGGCGGCAGCGGCGAGGCTCTGATGGCGTTTGATGTCCGTGCCTTTTGGTTTGAGACGCCCTTCTATTTGGGTTTCGCAACCCCCGTTTTCTATCGGGGCGCGGCTATCGTGCTCTCGACGTCCGCGGTCGTCTTGCTGATTCAGCAGATCGTATTGCGCCGCAAGCTCGAACACCACGGGACGGCTCGTTGGGCTCGAGTGGATGAAATGCGACGCACGGGATATCTGCGACGATACCGTGGCGTGACAGGGCCGGTGTTTGGGAAGACAAGTGGCCCTTTCTGGCCTGGCTACTACCTGACCAATGGCGAGCAGCCTCACAGCCTCATCGTTGCACCGACCCGCGCTGGCAAGGGCGTCGGCATAGTCATTCCAACGCTACTTACATTCAAAGGCTCGGTGATAGCTCTGGACGTCAAGGGGGAGCTCTTTGAGCTCACCTCGAGGGCGCGCAAAGCCGCAGGTGACGACGTGTTTAAATTCGCGCCGCTGGATTCGGAGCGGCGCACAAACTGCTACAATCCGCTGTTGGATCTTATAGCGTTGCCTCCACAGCAGCAATTCACCGAAGCCCGCCGCTTGGCCGCAAACCTGATTACGGCCAAGGGGGAGGGCGCGGAAGGTTTCGTCAGCGGCGCGCGAGATATCTTTGTCGCGGGAATCCTTGCCTGCATCGAGCGGGGCACGCCAACAATCGGCGCCGTCTATGACCTCTTCGCCCAGCCGGGGGAGAAGTTTAAGCTCTTCGCGCGACTCGCCATGGAGACCCAGAACAAAGAGGCACAACGCATCTTCGACGACATGGCGGGGAACGATACGAAAATCCTAACCTCCTACACTTCCGTGCTCGGCGATGGCGGGCTCAACCTGTGGGCGGATCCCGCTGTAAAGGCGGCCACAAGTCGCTCGGACTTTTCGGTCTATGATCTTCGCCGTCGCAGAACGTGCATCTATCTTTGCGTTGGTCCGAACGACCTTGAGGTGATCGCGCCTTTGATACGCTTGTTTTTTCAGCAAATCGTTTCAATTCTGCAGCGGTCGCTGGCCCGTCGGGATGAAAAGCACGAGGTTCTCTTCCTGCTCGACGAGTTCAAGCACTTGGGTAAGCTGGAGGCGATCGAGACCGCAATCACGACTATCGCGGGCTACAAGGGGCGTTTCATGCTCATCATCCAAAGCCTTTCGGCACTGACGGGGGCTTATGGAGAGGCTGGCAAGCAGAATTTTCTGAGCAATACCGGACTGCAAGTGTTCATGGCCACGGCTGATGACGAGACTCCGAACTACATTTCCAAGGCCATCGGTGAATACACGTTTGAAGCCAAATCGATTTCCCACAGCCAGGCGCGAACGTTCGACTGGACCATTCAGAATTCACATCAAGGTGCACCGCTATTGCGTCCCGAACAGGTTCGGCTGCTCGATGACGACTACGAGATTGTTCTTATCAAAGGTCTGCCACCATTAAAATTGAGGAAGGTGCGTTATTTCTCGGATCGCATTCTGAAACGCATCTTTGAAAGCCAGACAGGCGCCCTCCCGGAGCCGGCGCCCTTGACGGGAGCAGAGGAGGCGCTCTCCGCCGAATCTCAACTCGATGACCCGCTGTGTGAATTGGCGCAGGACTTTGACGATACAGTTTGATGTGAGGCTGGTGTGGACCCCGCGAAAAAATCCATCCCGTGTAACAGCTTTGTCGCAGGTGCAGGACGCCGGCTTGGAAGAGGGGCAAGCGGGCCAAGCCCGGCGAGTGGGCTTTGAGCAGCACGTGTCCGAGGCGCTCCGGCCGCTGTTCGATGGTCGAGCTGACGAGCCGCCAACCAATCCAGAGGAGCTTCTGCGACTGGAACAGGGGGTTTCGCGAGGTGCTTCAGCGAGGGCAGGATCATCAAGCCGCCTCATCTTTTTTCAGCAACCCAGGGATGCCCGATGGACGGGATGACCTCAACAGAAGCGTGTCGGAGGCTTTCGCAAGCTCTGCGACGCCGGAATTCGGGCCGCCGCCCCCAGCCTTGGCTGCCAGCGAACAGCAGATCCGCCCTTCGCCGGATGAGCTTGACCAGGGCAACCACCTGCCACCCGAGTGAGTCGTCCCAACAATGAACATTCACCAGCGCTGTTGTGGCCAGCGGAGACGCAGAGGGCCCTGAATACGCCGCAAGCCGTCGCCATTCAGCAGCAGCTGAGCGAAATCGGCAATTCAGGCGGCCGCGTGCATATGCAGAGAGGGGCTGATGCGATCTCCGGACCGGTAGCTCTCGCCGTAATTGATCAGGCTGGTACTGTTGGAAGGCTTGATCAGCCTCGTCACCCCAATCTCCAGCATAGCTCACTGTCACGCGGCCAAC
>NZ_JAMYUM010000050.1:0-13662 GCF_040322975.1 Mesorhizobium sp. M0074 | reverse complement strand
ACCACGAGATCGACTGGCTCACGTGAAAGAACATAGTCAAACTGCTTGCTATCGTGGACTGCGGTTACCTTCAGGGCATGCATCGTGAGATACTCGGCGATGAGGCGCCGCATTGCGGCATCATCGTCAATGACAAGAACATGTTTCAACGGCACACCTTCAATCTTGAATCCCCTTGTCTAAACCTGTTGCCGAGCAACCCTGGGGCGCCGACCCAGAACAGCTGCTCCTTGATACCACTCGCCGTTGCGTGCGGCCAATGTGAGGCCGTGCTCGTCCTGTTCTTTTCATCCCCAGCGAATTGACCGCACCAAGGCAGCCCGTGGCCACCAGACAGGTCCAAGCGCCGACATGACCCTGCCGTGTGGTCCTTCGCTTTTTCGCTTCGAGCTCCCCCGTTGGTGCAGGCCTGCCAATATCACTCAAGTTCGACCTCATGGATGCCAAGTTTCCTGCTATGCCCTTGCATCCTGGTCATCCTGGAGTTTGCGGACCTGGATCATCTCGATATCCTCCGGCTCGTGGATCCAGCTCGGACATGGTTGAGCAGCGCGGCGTTTGGCTTGATCGGAGAGGCGGTCGGCGGAAGAAGACCGTGATTCGCTGCAGCGGCCTTGTGCAAAATAGTGTGTCTCCTGCCAAGCCGGCTTCGTCCAAGGTGGCCGGCGGCCTCAAATGCTGTTCGGCGACCGGCAGGTCGCCGGTTGCGGTGAACGTCCGGGCTAACATTTCTCAGTTACTGCAACTCCTCCATCTTGAGCGTGTCACTATGCTTGTCCATTGCGCCGTCGGACTCCGTCAATGACGTGCGGTTATCTGCCGATGGGACTGTGCATGATCCACCCTTTGGCGGCGCCGGCCGAACAGCTGAACGAGGCTCGCACCAGGATGGGCTGCGCCGCCACGTCTTCCCAGTTGACCCTCGCCGCCGCGGATTTGCGCCTTCGAGCCAGCTTCGCGGACGAGCTCGCGTCTCAAGCAATGATCTGAGTGTGCAGGGCCGCGCATGGCTGCTCTTTAACGACCGGCAGCATACCGGCAAAGTTGGGCCGCTTTATCGCCTTAGTCGATTCCCCACGGTGATCCCGAGCCTGAACAAGCCCGCCAAGCTCCCCATTTTGTCCTTGGCTTGGCGCTGACAGAAGTACCATCCATGACGCCAAAGTCGCGGCCCACACTCCAGGAGCAACGGACGGCCGGGACGAGCAATCCTGTACAGGAGTCATTGTACCAAGATGCTCCGGATGTCGCTGGCTGATCGGGCCCGCGCCACCCACGCATGCGCAAGATGCTCACCCACGCTGATACGAACACGGTCTTTGCTTCAATTGAAACCGAAAAGCTGAACTTGAACATCACACAGTAACAAACCTCCCCGATAAGCGCGTGCCGGACAGGGCCAGAACCCGTCCGGCGGCTTGGAAAGGTAGGTGATAGGGAATGTTTATTGCAGCTTGGCCGCTGGCCGTCGTCCTGTTGACATCCATGTCACTCCCAGCCGAGCCCGCGCCACTTTCTCCGCGTGAGTTCCGCAGCCTGTCGCGCAAATGCGCTCCCTGGGTTGCGCCGTCCACCCTCGCCGCGATTGCCAAGATTGAAAGTGGCTTTGACACGCTGGTGGCTCATGACAACACCACAGGTGAGCAGCTTCGCTGGATAGACCACCTGGAAGCCACGCGGGGCATCAAGGAACGCCTCGAAGCACAACATTCTGTCGATGTTGGATTGATGCAGATAAACAGCAAGAACTTTGCCATGCTCAATCTTACGCCGGAAAGGGCTTTCGAGCCCTGCGCCTCGCTTTCGGCTGCCGCCCACCTGCTTGAAAGCCGGTATGCCGGCGGCACCACTGCTGTGGCACAGCAACTGGCGCTTCGCCGTGCCATCTCGGCCTATAACACGGGCGACGTCACGCGTGGCTTCGCCAACGGTTATGTACGCAAGGTCGAGTCGGCCGCAAAGGACATCTCAAGTCTCCTTGAGCGAACGCTGGAGCGGACTGCTCGAGATGTGCCGCACCTTGAGGCACCCGGTCGGAAAGCCGTGCCGCCTCTGCTCCAGCAGAGCCAACAGGCCAATAGAAAGAAGCAGCCCAACCAAGATTCTTGGGACATTTGGGGCTCGTATCAGCCAGACCGCTCCGGGGCCGATCCCTCCGGTCCGACAGGCAGCCAGGCTGCGAAAGCACGGGAACCCGCGAACCCGAACAAACTCGTATTCGATTGAAACATGGAGATGCAATGATGACGCCACTCAAGATACTTCGTGCGCTTAAAACGCGTGTTCCTTCGCCTTTTTCCATGCTGCGCATGGCGGCTGAATATGTACCGGCCGCTGCTGCAGGCGCGGCGTGGACGGTCTTCTACAGCGGGCCAGCCGCGGCTCAGGTGACCGGAGGGACGGATCCTGCCAAGATGGTCCAGAATATCTGCACGTTCATACTTGGCCCCTTTGGACAATCACTGGCCGTGCTCGGGCTCGTAGCCATCGGTATCTCTTGGATGTTCGGTCGTGCTTCACTTGGCCTGGTTGCGGGTGTCGTTGGAGGGATCGTCATCATGTTCGGGGCCAGCTTCCTGGGCAAGGCGCTCATAGGCGGCGGCTGATGAGCGACCGGTTGGAAGTGAGCACCCTCTATGTGGCGGCGACGCGCCCCGCACTGTTTCTGGGGGTGCCGCTGACGCTGGCCGGATTGCTCATGATGTTGGCTGGGCTTGTTATCATTATCCTTCAGAACCCGCTCTACGAAATCGTTCTCGCGCCACTCTGGTTCGGAGCACGGCTGGTTGTTGAGCGTGACTATAACGCGGCAAGCGTCGTGCTGCTCTATTTGCAGACGGCCGGCAGAAGCGTGGACGGGCCGGTCTGGGGAGGCGCAAGCGTCAGCGCCAATCCGATCAGAGTGCCGAAACGCGGAAGAGGAATGGTGTAATGTTCGGCGCCAGCGGCCGGACCGAGAGGTCTGGCGAGATCTACCTTCCGTATGTTGGTCACGTAAGCGATCAGGTTGTCCTTCTGGAAGACGGATCGATCATGGCCATGGCACATGTGAACGGTGTGCCCTTTGATTTGGAAGACGCTGAGATGCGCAACTCGCGCTGCCGCGCGTTCAACACTCTCTTGCGCAACATCGCCGATGACAATGTCTCGATATACGCTCATCTTGTGAGACACAACGATGTGCCGGCGCCGGCGCCGCGCCAGTTTCAAAGTGCATTCGCTGGCAGTCTGAGCGAGGCCTACGAGCGTCGTGTGCTGTCGGGAAAGCTCTTTCGCAACGATCACTTCCTCACTTTGATCGTGTCCCCCCGCACCGCAATCGGCAAGATCGGCTTGCGGATTGCCAAGTCCCGCAGACGGAATGAGCACGATCTAGCCACCCAAATGCGGAGCCTGGAAGACCTCTGGCACATCACTGCTGGCGCACTCGGCGGTTACGGTCTGCGCCGGTTGGGCATTCGTGAGAAAGGCAACGTGCTCTTCACGGAAATCGGCGAGGCGCTTCGGCTCATGATGACTTGCCGGTTTCTTCCGGTTCCGATGGTTACCGGCTCACTTGGCGCCTCGATCTACACTGACCAGGTCATCTGCGGGAAGCGGGCGCTTGAGATTCGAAGGCCCGGGGATAGCTCCGTCGGATCATTGTTTTCGTTCCGTGAATATCCGGCGACGACGCGGCCGGGCATGCTAAATTCCTTGCTGTCCGCCAACTTCCCGCTTGTCCTGAGCCAGAGCTTTTCCTTCCTCACTCGCCCACAAGCTCATGCCAAACTAAGCCTTAAGTCCAGCCAGATGACGAGTGCCGGCGACAAGGCTCTCACCCAGATCAATGAACTTGCCGAGGCAGAGGACGCACTGGCAAGCAACGAATTCGTGATGGGTTCGCATCATCTGAGCCTGTGCGTCTATGCCGACAGCCTCAATAGCCTTGCAGATCGCGCAGCAAGTGCCCGCGCACGGCTGGCCGACGCGGGCGCCGTTATCGTCCAAGAGGGCATCGGCATGGAGGCCGCATATTGGTCCCAACTTCCGGGGAACAACAGGTGGCGCACGCGCCCGGGGGCGATCACCTCACACAATTTTGCCGGGCTCGTCTCATTTGAGAACTTCCCAAGCGGTTCCAGTTCCGGCCACTGGGGCAATGCTGTTGCGCGCTTTCGCACAAACGGTGGAACTTCTTTCGACTACATCCCCCATGAGAATGACGTCGGCATGACGGCAATATTCGGGCCCGTTGGCAAAGGCAAGACGACGCTGATGACCTTTGTCCTCGCGATGCTTGAGCAAAGCTTGGTCGATCGCAATGGTGCGATCGTCTTCTTCGACAAGGATCGGGGTGGTGAACTGCTGGTGCGAGCCACGGGAGGGACATATCTTGCGTTGCGCAGAGGCGCTCCGAGCGGCTTGGCCCCTCTGCGTGGACTGGACAACACCTCCGCCTCCCGGGACTTTCTGCGCGAGTGGTTGATGGCCCTGATCGAGAGTGACGGCCGTGGTCCGATCTCGCCGGAGGAAAGCCGTCGGCTGGAACGCGGCATTGTTCGTCAGCTTTCGTTCGAACCCCCTATGCGCTCACTTGCGGGCCTGCGCGAGTTCCTATTGCACAGCCCCTCCGAGGGCGCAGGAGCACGGCTGCAGCGGTGGTGTAGAGGGGGGGCGCTTGGATGGGCCTTTGACGGCGACGTGGACGAAGTAAGGCTGGATGCCTCCATTACGGGCTTCGACATGACGCAGCTCCTGGAATATGAGGAGGTCTGTGCACCGGCCGCCGCATACCTTCTGCATCGAGTGGGCGCTATCGTCGATGGTCGTCGGTTCGTCATGAGCTGCGACGAATTTCGATTCTATCTACTCAACCCCCAATTCTCGGCCGTTATCGACAAGTTCTTGCTCACGGTCCGCAAAAACAACGGCATGTTGATACTCGCAACGCAGCAGCCTGAACACGTTCTGGAATCGCCTCTCGGAGCTAGTCTCGTTGCGCAATGTATGACGAAAATTTTCTACCCATCACCGACGGCGGACCGCTCTGCGTATGTCGATGGCTTGAAGTGCACTGCGCAGGAGTTCGAGGCAATCCGCCAGGGGATGGCAATCGGCAGCCGCAAGTTTTTGCTCAAGCGCGATAGCGGGAGTATTGTTTGCGAATTCGATCTTGGGCAGATGCGCGAGTACGTAGCCGTACTCTCGGGGCGGGCCAACACAGTGCGCTTTGCCGACCAGCTTCGTAACCAGCACGGAGACGCCCCAAGTGGGTGGCTCGACAAGTTCATGGCCCGGTACCACGAAGTTCAAGACTGACGGAGGAATAATTCATGAAATTTGCCAAACTTGCAGTAACGACCCTTGCTGCTTCCCTTCTGCTTCACGGACAGGCCCGTTCGCAATTTATCGTCAGCGACCCTGTAACAGAAACACAAGCGACCTTAACAGCGCTTTCCAATGCGGCGATCCTTGAGAGGTCAATCGAGACGCTCGCTACCACGATTGAAATGGTGACAATTCTAACGTCGTCATTCGCTGTCACGGGACTGCTAAGCTCACTGAACCAAGGAAATCACTACCCGTCGAGCAATAAGCTGGAGGAGCAGATGTTTGATGCTCGGGCGCCAGCTTCGATTATGGCCCGTAACATTGCGAAGGACCCAAATCGGATAGTCAACGGCACCGATTCAGAAGCGAAACTGTTACAGGGACAAATCGCCGGGGCCGCCAATGCCGCAGCTATTGCAGCCGACACTTTGGGCATGATGGACAAGCGCCTTAAGGATAACGCCGGCACGCTTGGTCAGCTTTCCCGCTCGGGAAATATTATGCAGGCCACCGTGACCAACGGTCTGGTCCTCAAGCAGATTCACGATGCGATGATCCAAAATGTCCAGGCCACGAGTCTGCTGACAATGGCCACTGCACAAGGGAGCCTTCACGCCGTGGAGGAGGCCGCCACGCAGCGTCGCGAACATCAGGACACCGCTAATATGTTTAGCATCCTCCCGTAAACCACACAGAGTTCATCAGGCTCAGCTGCGCTGATCAGGGACACATCAGGCTCACGCCATGAATTTCAAAATTCCCGCGCCATTCACGACTATACACACGATCTTTCATGGCGCCTTCACGTCCGGGCTGCACAAAGTGCTTGAAAACGTCCAAGCGGCGGTCAGTGCGCCTCTGGTTGCGTGTGTCACGCTCTGGATAATAATCCAAGGCTGTCTGGTCATGCGTGGTCAAGTCGATGCGCGCGGGGGTATCTCGCGCGTAATCATGGTGTCGATTGTCGTCGCCCTTATCTTAGGGCAGGCCAACTATCAGCAGTACATTGAAGCGCTCTTCGACGACACGATTCCGAGGTTGGCTCACGACATCAGTGGCAGCGACTTGCCCTTCATCGGAATCCCCCAGAAGCTCGATCTCATGTTTGCTTCAAGCCAGTATGTCTTTCAGCTGATTGCTTCCGAAATTGGGCCTATGAACGGCCAGGACATACTTGCTTTCGAGGGAGCGCAATGGATTTTCTACGGCGCGCTGTGGACAGCGTTCGAGATCTACGATGCCGTTGGAATTCTGACGAAGGTGCTCTTGACGATCGGCCCCCTGGTCCTTGTAGGCTACCTTTTTGATCACACTCGAGACATAGCCACCAGATGGATCGGCCAACTGCTCTCGTACGGGCTGCTGCTTCTCCTCCTCAACATCGTTGCAACGATAGTAATCGCTGCCGAAGCAGTCTCGCTGGCAGCCATGCTTTTGATGATCAAATTCTCGGGCACGACAGCAGCCAAGATCATCGGGCTTTACGAGCTCGACATGCTTTTCCTAGCTGGTGACGCTCTGATCGTCGCGCTTCCGACGATCGCCAGCAGCATCGCCGGCGGCTCTTGGGGAGGTGCGAACCGACCTCTTAACAGCCTCAATCGCCACTTTGCCAAAACGGCGGGTGGTTAATCAATCGACAAGCTCGGTGCCAAAAACATGAAATATTGCCTACTTCTGTCAATCCTCGCTTTGGCCGCCTGCAAGACGAGCCATGGGCTTGCGACATGCGCGGGTGCCCCATTCCAACTGAACGTGGGACAATGGGAAACCACCCCTGAGGATCTTCAGGTCGAATGCGCGGAAGAGCCAAAGTGAAAGTTCCTGAACATGCCCTTCTGGTGGAGAGAGAAACGCTAGCCGCCCACTATAAGAAGGTGGAAGCGTTTCAAACTTCACGAGCGAAGTCTGCGCGGCGCCTGTCAAAGGCCCTGATAGCCTTTGCCGCAGCGGCGGTCCTAGGAAATGTTGCCCAGGCATTTACCATTGCTGCCATGGTCCCGTTGGCCAAGCTCGTACCTGTGTTCCTCTGGGTCCGGCCGGATGGGACCGTCGACAGCGAAGTGTCAGTCTCTCGACTGCCGGCAACCCAAGACCGAGCCGTCATAAATGCTTCGCTGTGGGAATATGTACGCCTGCGCGAGGGGTACACAGCAGATACAGCCCAATACGCCTATGACCTCGTATCCAGTTTCAGCGCGCCGGCTGTGCGACAGCAATATCAAGATTTCTTCAACTATCCGAATCCCACCTCGCCGCAAGTCACGGTCGGCAAACGCGGCAAGCTCGAGGTCGGGCATATTTCTTCAAACGACATCAGTCCGGACGTTCAACAGATCCGTTACAAACGTACGCTTGTTGTCGATGGGCAGATGCCGATAGTGACCACCTGGACAGCTACCATCCGCTACGAGCGCTTGACGGGTCTGCCTGGGCAATCGAGGCTCACCAATCCGGGAGGTCTACTCGTCACTTCCTATCAAAGCTCGGAAGATAGCGTATCGAACCTGGGCTATGTGCAGCCATGACAAAAAGAGCGTTTCTCGCGCTGGTCTGTTCACTCTTCTTAACGATGGAAGCGTCCGCGGAAGACACACCACTTGCCGGCAAGCATGATGCGCGCATGCGCTACCTGGCTTACCGTCCTGACGAAGTGGTGCGCCTGTCTACCGCAGTGGGGGCAACGCTGGTTGTCACATTCGCGGCCAACGAGACAGTCGCAGCCGTGGCCGTTTCCAATAGCAAAGACCTGGCTGCGCTCCCGCGCGCCAACTATCTCTTTTTTAAGGCTAGCCGGATGCTCCCGCCGCAGCCGGTCATCGTGCTGGCCGAGAGTGAGTCCGGTACACGGAGATACGTCTTCAGTATTTCAACGAGAGCGATGCCAAAACTCGATGAGCAGCAACCTGACCTATACTACAGTGTGCAGTTCACCTATCCTGCTGATGAGGCTGCTGCTCAGAGAAAGGACGCAGAAAGGCGCTCGATTCTTGGTCAGGCCCGGGCGAAAGTGCTGCGCGACGAGAGAGTTCAGGATTTGTTGAATCGGCCCGCCGCAACTACCAGTCCGGACGAAAGCAATTTTCACTACGTCGCAAAGGGCGATCGATCGCTGGCGCCGCTGAAAGTTTTCGATAATGGCTTTACCACCGTATTTGGCTTCGCAAGCAATTCCCGCATACCCTCCCTCTACATTATCAATCCCGACGGCAAGGAAGCCGCTGCCAATTACACGGTCAAAGGAGACTATGTTGAAGTATCCGCAGTCGCCCGGGAATGGCGTCTGAGAGATGGCAATACGGTCTTGTCCATTTTCAACAGGGCTTATGACCCTGTGGGACGAGCGCCAGGGACCGGTACAGTGACACCCGACGTGTGGCGCGTTTTGAAAGGCCCGGCCGATGAATGAAACCGGCCCACAGTCGGGACATGATGTCCATGCCTCAGGATCGATGGTCTCGGAGCCGGCCCGCCGGCATGTTTCGGGATTGCAGAAGTTGGCCGTCGCTGCTCTTGTTCTCATCTCATCTCTATCGCTCATCTGGCTCGGCGGTCGTCCCAGCACACAAGACGAGCCAACTCAGCCAAAACCTCCAATTGTCGCCGACGCCGAGCCATTCCGCCCCGTGCCGATTGAGATTGCTCCCGAAGCTCCAGCACCCGTACAGGCGGCGCAGGCAGGAGATCCTGCGCCATCCACGCCGCCTCCGGCGCCAGCTGATCCGCCGCCGGAGGAAACACCAATTTTCGCCTACAGTGGCAGCGGTCAAATGCCCAACGACGGTCAGCGGAGCGAAGACAACCATAGGGATGCTCCCGCGACCTCGCATGAGATTTCAGACGCTGGCGATCTGACGGGGCGATTGAAGCCAGATATACAGGAGCCAAGCCGGGCCACACTTTTGCCGCACCCTGATCTCGTGATTACCCAAGGAACGATAATTCCCTGCATTTTGCAAACGGCAGTCGACACAAATTTACCGGGTTATGTGAAGTGCGTCTTACCTAAAGACGTCCGCGGCGCCACCAACAACGTGGTGCTTTTGGATCGCGGGACGACCGTGATTGGCGAGATCCAGCGTGGTCTCCAACAGGGGGATGCGCGTGTCTTCGTGCTGTGGACGCGCATCGAAACGCCTGACCATGCCCTCGTTTCGCTAGCGTCGCCGGGCGCTGACGAGCTCGGCCGCTCCGGAATGCCTGGCACGGTGGATAATCACTTCTGGCAGCGCTTTGGCGGAGCAATGCTCATGAGCGTCATTCAAGGCGCGTTTCAGGCCGCCGGTCAATACGCTGGCAGCTCAGGTGGAGGAAGCGGCATCAACAGCTTCCAGAGCAACGCCGGACAAGCCGTTGACACGACCCTTAGAGCAACGATCAACGTTCCGCCAACTCTGAAGAAAAACCAGGGAGATGCTGTATCGATCTTTGTGGCTCGGGACCTCGATTTCTCAGATGTATACGATCTTAGACCGATCGCCGTGGCGCCAGCCCCCCAACATCGCCAACGCCGGAGAGACAACAATGCGACCGGAGGCTGACCCTCAATTGCGTTTGCTTCTCAACCCTGTTTTGAAATGGCTTGAGGAGCCAAGGACCGAAGAGGTCGCTATCAACCGGCCTGGGGAAGCCTTTGTCCGACAGGCCGGCGTTTTCACGAAACATCCGCTACCGCTATCTTATGACGATCTGGAGGACATCGCGATCCTCGCTGGAGCGCTGCGCAAGCAAGATGTCGGACCGCAAAGCCCCCTCTGTGCGACTGAGCTGCCGAACGGAGAGCGGCTGCAGATCTGTTTGCCGCCCGCTGTTCCCTCAGGAACAATAAGCCTGACGATACGGCGTCCCTCAAGTCGTGTGACCGAACTCAAGGAAGTTTCTTCTCGCTACGAATACTCGCGTTGGAATCAATGGCGGTCACGAAAGGAGCGCCAAGAGCGGCAGGACGAAACGATTCTTCAGCACTACGACCATGGTGACTTGGAGCAATTTTTGCGAGCATGCGTTTGCGGGCGGCTCACGATGCTGCTTTGCGGACCTACTGGAAGCGGCAAAACGACAATGAGCAAGACTTTGATCAACGCTATACCCCCGCAAGAGAGGCTGATAAGTATCGAGGACACGCTCGAACTTGCAATCCCGCACGAGAACCATGTCCGGTTACTCTATCCGAAGGACCGAGCAAGCGTAGGTGCGGTGACAGCCGAGCAACTGTTGCAAGCCAGCTTGCGCATGCGCCCTGATCGAATATTGCTTGGCGAGATGCGCGATGATGCTGCTTGGGCCTACCTTAGCGAAGTCGTCTCCGGCCATGCGGGATCAATATCAACGATTCATGGGGCGGATCCGGTCCAAGGCTTTAAAAAGCTCTTTTCACTCGTCAAGAGCAGCCCGCAAGGAGCTGCTGTGGAAGACCACACGCTTCTTGACCTGCTGTCGGCTGCCATTGACGTCATTGTGCCGTTCAGTACCCACGGCGACGTGTATGAGGTGGGGGAGGTGTGGCTCGCCGCCGATGCCCGGCGACGCGGAGAGACAGTAGCCGACCTTCTTAACAAGCACTAAGGCTAGAGCACGTCGGGGATCGGTAAGTCGTTTGTGATACGATGGCGTAATTTGTTCAGATTGAACGTCCACTTTGATTTGAGGGAGGTGGATAATGGGAGGAGGACTGGGCGTAGACCTTCGGTCACAAGTCTGAAGTCTTCGGGCGCCCTGTCGGCGCGGCAAGTTGCGGCACGATTCGACTGGGTGTATCGAGCGCGTCCGCTGAATTGCGCGGGCGACGCTCACCGAGCTGGTGCCGATGCCTGCTTCAAAAGCGGCATCGACACCCGGCAGGTCGTACCCTTGATTTACCTAGCCGCGCTCAATGAGTGTCTTCAAAGCCGCCGAACGTGGTTCGGAATGACCGGTGGTAAATCGGGAAGTGCCATATAGGGAATCCTCCTGGTATTGCCTCCAGGGGGTCCTCTCAATGAACAAAGCCGCAACCTGCCCTTGCGACCTCAGCTGGAGTTTGCGACGCAACCCATAGGAGGATCGATGCGCAGAGAAATCGCAGGCAGAGTCGGTGGCATTGTGGGCTGGCCGACCGACGGTTTCAGCCCGTCAACAGGTCTTCACGTGTTCCATCCCCGACTATTGCAGGCGTGCGGCTTGCATGCTCCCGCGATCACCCATCGGAAAGAGCGTTACGAACACTACGAAGAGTTGCGCGACTTCCGCTGTCGCCCCGGTCTTACAGCGGACGGTGACCTGTCCGACCTTGATAGGACGTGAAATGCGAACGCTGCTCATTGATCATCATGTGGATCTTACGCGCGCTGTGCGAGTTGCGCTCGGGGATAGCGGTTTTGCCGTTGATGTAGTTGGCAACCTGGAACAGGCGTCGAGGGCATTTTGTTGCGCAACCTATGAAATTCTCCTGCTGGAGTTGGCTCTGCCAGATGGCGATGGCTTGGGCTGGCTGAGACAGCTAAGGAGCAACGGGCATTCAGTTCCAACCCTCATTATGAGTAGCATCAACGATCTCGAGAAGCGGATTGCAATTTTCAACGGTGGCGCGGACGACTTTCTGCTCAAGCCCGTCTCTTTCGATGAGCTCATCGCCAGAATGAGAGCCATTCTGCGCCGGTCGACACAGGTGACCGACCCCATCGTTGTATTTGGCAATCTCAATTTCGATCCGATCGGCCGACAGGTTTCCGTCTCGGGTCATCCTCTGAAGATCGCACGCCGCGAACTATGTATTTTAGAGCATCTGCTTATCCGTGCAGGCCGCATCGTGCCTCGTGCGCAGTTGGAAGATCACCTCTATTCGTTCAACGACGAGGTATCTGCCAACGCGCTTGAAGTCGGAATCTATCGCTTACGTGGACACCTGAGTAGGTCAGGTGCAACGCCACGTATCACGACCATGCGCGGCATTGGTTACATTCTTGAATTGACTGAGGCGGCATCCGCATAGTTGGTCTAAATTGAAAGAACAGACTGCCTGCCCGTCGTCAGGTTGAGCTTGTGGCCATAATGGACATCGCGGCCGCCCTTGACGATGGTGTCGGCATGCGGTTCGAACGGCTCTGTCGCAAACCTTTTTGTAAGCGAGCATGGCAAGAAAAACGCCTCAGCTGTGGAGGAGCACGTGATGTTCAAGGGCCGCCATTTCGACCAGTCGGTGATCCTGCTGTGCGTGCGCTGGTACCTGGCCTACACTCTGAGCCTGCGCGATCTGGAAGAGATGATGGCCGAACGCGTTGAAGGTCGACCACTCCACTGTGCATCGCTGGGTTGCCCACTTCTCGCCGCAGCTGCTGGAGCGCTTCAACCGGCGCAAGCGTGTGGTCGGCAGCAAGTGGCATTGGACGAGACGTACATCAAGGTCCGCGGCCATGGATGTATCTCTACCGCGCTATCGACATCCTCGGCGATACGGTCGAGTTCTTCTTTAGCGAAAACCGTAACCTGGTGGCGGCCCAACGCTTCCTCCGCAAGGCGCTGACGCGCCATGGCCGGCCGGAGCGCATCGTCATCGACGGCAGCCAGACCAATTACGAAGCAATCCTTTCCTGCGACGCTGAAAGCCGGCTGCGGCAGCGATCGCGGCGACCGCTGAAGCCGATCCGCTCCGCAATAGCCGGCATCTCAACAATCGGATCGAACAGGATCACCGGCGTATCAAGCCGCATTCGATCCATGCTCGGCTTCAAGTCGCATGCGAACGACGTGGTTATCCTCTCCGGCATCGAGATGATCCACATGATGGGCAAGCGACAGGCGAGGTATGCCTACAAGTCTGTCGATCGCTGTTTCGATCTCCTCGCTGCCTGACGGACAGGCCGAAATGGCCGTTCACAACCCCATTTCCAGGTTTGCGACAGAGCCTTTTGTCGGCGTTGCCGGCTTCGAAGGGCCGGTGCGCGCCGAGCGGATCAAGATCACCCCCGGCCACCTTGCTGCGGCCACTCGCCGAGTACGAAGCGGTGGCCGGAGGGAGCTGGTGATGACGACCCTAGATCATGACCTGCTGATCGCAATCCTGGATCGGCTGAAGTTGACGGCGATCCGCGACCAGCTCGACACGCTCATGTCGAGCAAGATCGCGCAGTTCCCGTTTGTCCGCGAACTCGACGGCTTCGGCTTCGACGCGCAGCCATCGGTCTGCTTCAGCCAAACGTATTCATAGGTATGGGACAGGCTGCTATGTCCGCCACCCACGCCTGCTCCGAGGCCCTCCAGGGCAATGGTCTGAGACCTGGGCTCAAGCGTAAGCGCGAATTTCCCCGCACCTTTTGCTGTTGAGTGCTCTGATGCATGAGGTGTCCACCAAAATAGGTGGACACCTTGTGA
>NZ_JAMYUM010000049.1:0-13784 GCF_040322975.1 Mesorhizobium sp. M0074 | reverse complement strand
CTGCTGCAAATCGCCATGCTTGGCGGCTCTCGCCCGCAAACATGATCCGAGTCCCGGCAACATGGTCGTCTGGCGCGGCATGACCTGCTTGCACGACATCGCCTTCGGCATCTCCATTGGATCAAGCCGACGATGTGGGTAATCGAAAGCTTCACCGGAGGCGTACGGCCAATCAGGCAAAGCAGGATCACTGATAGAAGCGGCGCCCCTTGCCCCTTGCACGCCCGCCCAACGAGTTTCGCCGGATGCTCCACACCTCGCAGCCAGCAACCAACAGCGTAACAGACCTTACAAGTGATTTCATAGAAGCTTTGCGAAAAAAATCGCTGCCAATGCTATGTTCGACGAACGGATCGACGGCGCCCAGGTACTCAAAATTATCCAATCCGAAACGCGTGCCAGTTCGGATGAGTATCGGCCGTGCTAGAAGCACGCTCAATGCATATGACCAGAACGTAACATGGAAATGCAAAAGTCGACATATCCCATCCTATCAGGAAGCGACCCGAGCATTTCGCTGAGAGAACTTCTTGAAGCGGCCGCCGATGAAGCTTGGAGGCCATACATGTATCACCAGACGTTCGATGGCGCAGACGCGGCCCAGAGCACAGCCGAGGATGGGCAGGAGCCAAGGATTCACTCCAGTGGCGCTCTTTGTTGCGGTACATTCGGCGAGTTGCTGCAAGGCCAACTGCCGGCGGGCTCCGTTCTTCAAGATTCTCACTTCCTGGTCACGATGCCGATCGCGCTCTTTGCGAGGGCTCTCTTCACACCGATTGCGGGCACACGATCCGTGACTGTCTATCCATCCCACAAACTCAAAGCAAAACAGTTAGCTGAGAATCTCGTGAGTGCGCTTGGCGCCTCAGGAGGAATTCTGCTTTTGCAATCGGAACTCCCTGAAGGCAAAGGACTGGCAAGTTCGTCCGCGGATCTTGTTGCGGCTGCACGGTCAATCGCGCGCTGCTTCAACCGTAGAATCCGCACGTCCTTGATCGAGAAACTAATGGCGGAGATCGAGCCATCCGACGGAGTGATGTACCCAGGGGTGGTCGCATATCATCAGCGAGCATGTCGCCTTCTCTCGTTCCTTGGGCAAATGCCGCCGCTTGCAATCGTGGGTATCGATGAAGGAGGGACGGTGGAAACCGTCGACTATGATCAACGGCGAGGTGAAATCTCCGCCAATCAACGGGCAGAATATCACGAATTACTCGACCGCGCACGCACAGCGGTTGCGCAGGGTGACACAGCCGAAATAGGCAGAATAGCTACGGCCAGCGCGCTCTTGCATCAGGAGCGGGCTCCAAAGGAGCATCTGAGCTCGATGCTGAAAATATCCGAGGCTAATAACGCTCTCGGGGTCATAGTCGCGCACAGCGGCACAATAAGTGGAATCCTGCTTGATCGAATGGCGGCCGACTTTCCACGGAAGCTTCGGTCCGTGTTCGCTCACGTATCGGTGTTCGACGACTCGCCAAAAATATATCTGACCATGACTGGCTGTTCGTGAGGTAAGCAGGATGAACGCTCTCCGCAAACGTCTGCCATTCTCCAGCTACTCTGATGCCTATGTCCTCCCCAGCATCATAAGGTGTGAGACAAATCTTTATGTTGCGCAGTTCGCGTTCATGAAGCTTCTTCCCGCGAAGTACATCATTGAGCAAGCGCTGGCTAGGGGGACTCTGACGTACGGCATGACAGTGCTCGAGACTTCGAGCGGTACCTTCGCGTTGGGTTTAGCAGTGGTCTGCCGGGAATATGGATTCCAACTGGAAATCTTCACAGACCCAGTGATGGACAAAGGTCTGGAAAACAGGTTGGGCTCCTTGGGGGCCAAAGTCTTTATGATAACCGAAAAGGCGAAGCAGGGTGGCTATCAAAGAAGCCGCCTCGATGCGTTAGACGCTAGGATGAGACAGTTGGGCCAATCTTGTTTTTGGCCCCGGCAGTACGAAACACCCGACAACCCAGCAGCCTATAAGCTCTTCGCCGACCAATTAGCGGAGATGGTGGGCCCGGACATAACGTTGGTCGGGTCTGTAGGGTCAGGCGGTTCTACTTGTGGAACGGTAGAGCGCCTTCGCCAAAAAGCGCCTGGCGCACGCCTGATCGGAGTGGACACCTTCAATAGCGTGATTTTCGGCCAACAGGATGGCGAACGCAAACTGCGGGGGCTGGGGAACAGTCTTGTCCCAAAGAACGTCCGGCATGAACTGTATGACGAGGTGCATCTCATCTCGGCTCCGCTCGCATTTGCTGCCACGCGAACACTTCACGAACGGCACGCCGTTTTCGCCGGTCCGACGTCGGGAGCAAGCTACATCGTGGGGCGGTGGCGCGCTCGGCAGTATCCAGAGGAGATCATAGTCGTCATTTGCCCGGATGAAGGTCACCGCTACGTGGAAGCTGCATACGACTGCGAGTGGCTCAAGCAGAACGGCAATCTAAATGAAGACGATCTGCTGGATGCGCCGGCGACCGAAAATCATCCCTCTACGGCTCTCCCACCATGGAACCGATATCTTTGGAAACGGAAAAGCCGGGAAGCGGTCTTAAACGTTCTGGAGCAAGTTTCATGAGCCGAGGTAGCTTCCTTTTCGTGGAAAGCAACACGACGGGCACTGGCGCACTATTGATGAAGCGGGCCCGGGTCCTAGGCTTTGAACCGTATCTCGTTACGCGCAATCCTGCGCGCTATCGGTTTCTTACGGACTCCCTCGCTCACATTATCGAAGCTGACACACGTAATTTGGATGAGCTTATCGGTGTCGCCGGCAAATTAAAAAGGGTGGAAGGAATATATTCATCGTCGGATTATTTTGTGGAATCGGCGTCACGTCTCGCCACGGCAATGGGCTTACCAGCACCGAATCCGCAGGCTATCGCTACCTGCCGGAACAAATGGAAGCAGGCGGCGGAGTTACGCCGACAATCAATCACGATCCCTGAAACTCGGCTGGCCACTTGCGCTAGAGACGTAGAAAACATTCTCGCCCAGCTTACTCTGCCGGTGGTTGTGAAGCCAGTGTCCGGAAGCGGTAGCAGCGGCGTGCGGCTGTGCGATAGTGCCACAGCCGCCATCAAGGCGTTTGAGAGCGCAAAGAACGCACTGTTGGATCAAGTGGAACTGACCAGTCCCGACATCCTCGTTCAGCAATACGTGGAGGGGAAAGAATACTCTGCAGAGATAATTGCCCACGACGGCGCGCTGCATTGCCTTGGAATTCTTGCAAAGCACAAGGGTCCCACTCCTTGCTTCGTCGAGGTAGGGCACGACTTTCCGGCCCCCCTTCCTGAGCCATCCCTCCAGGAACTGGCCTCCTTTGCCGCGGGCGCGGTGTCGGCTCTGGGCCTGGATTTCGGACCGGCTCATGTGGAGTTCGTGATAACCGAGTGGGGCCCTGTCATCATCGAGGTCAACCCCAGGCTGGCTGGAGGAATGATTCCAGTCATGCTTTCGCACGCCTTGGGTACGTCAGTCCTGGATATGATAATCAAACTTTACGCCGGGGAAGCGTTCACGCCGCTTCGAGCGAGCACAAGAGCGGGAGCCATCCGTTTCCGCCTCGCTGCTAAGCCCGGCAAGCTCAAAAATCTGAGCTTTTCTCAAGATCCAGATGCGACAGTGCCGGAGGTGGGTCTTCTGAAATCTGAGGGGGAGGAACTTCAAATAAATGGTGATTTCAGAGACCGGGTAGCCTACGCCATAGGAGTTGCTGATGAACTCAATGCCGCTGCCACGGCAGCTGAACGGATGATCGATTCCGTTGTGATCGATACCGAGTCGGCTGCTAGCGAATCGGATAACAAGAAAGTCGCCGGATCAAACCAGAGCAAGTGGAACCTGCATCCCGAAGCGATGAAGTTGCTCGCTCCGCCAATTGAAATTGTGCGTGATGGTCGCCTTCTGCGGTACCAAGCAACCATAGACGAAGCACATCTGGTGATGCTCGCGGACAAGGGCTTGGTCAGCCAAAAAGTGGCTGCCGATCTCCTCAAGCACATCTTGGCCCTCCAGGACGAGGGCTTTCAGTCTTTGGAGGGCCGCGATGCTCCGCGTGGTGTCTATCTGGCCTATGAGGCCGAACTTGCCGCAAGAGCTGGCCCCGAAAACGCTGGCTGGCTGCACCTTGCGAGGTCCCGCAACGACTTGAACGCGACCATTTCTCTCCTGGTGCTTCGGGAAGCTGTGTGTTCCATCTCTCAACAGATCGGAACTGCACAAGACGCCTTGCTTCAGCGAGTGGATGAAGCATCGAGACTTGTGGCGCCGTTGTACAGTCAGTATCAGATTGCACTCCCCGGATCGCCAGGGCACTACCTGCTTGGCGTCTTCTTCGCTCTGGCGCGCGAGCGCCAGCGCCTTCACTGCCTGCTGGACGACATCCGGAACTGCCCTCTGGGGGCAGGTGCCGGCGGAGGCACCAGCATGCCTATAGATCCCACAATGACAGCAAATCTTTTGGGATTCGAACTGCCATCATTCAACTCACTTGATGCTGTCGCAAGCCGCGATCATCACCTGCAAGGACTTTCAGTCTTCGCTGGTGTTTCAATTTTGCTCAGCCGTGTGGCCCAAGACCTACAAGTTTGGACCACGCGAGAGTACGCGCTTATCGATGTTCCTAACAATCTTGCTGGCGGCTCTTCCATGCTGCCCCAAAAGAAGAACCCGTTTCTGCTTGAACACATCAAGGGCTCGGCAAGCACCGTGATTGGCGCATACGTTTCTTCAGCAGCTGCAACCTGCAAAGCGCCTTTCAGTAACTCAATCGAGGTAAGCAACTACGGTTGCTCCTCACTAAGCCTTGCCGAGGAAGCACTAAAGCGGGCCTTAATCCTTACGTCGCTAGTCGTGAAGTTCATGTCTTTCAACATTCGGTCGATGCGTCAAAATCTGGAAGACGGCTCATCTATGACGGCCGTTGCCGCCGAACGAATGGCGTCGCGAGGTGTTCCGTTTAGAGAAGCGCACACAAAGCTTGGCGAGATCGCCAGGCGCTTGTCACTGGATAGCAGCGTGTCTGAATGCCGAAGCGAGTTGATCAAACATCTCGGTGAGGTATTGCCAGCGAGTCCTGAAGAGTGCAGGGACGCTCTGCAGTTCGGAGGCGGCCCCGGGAAAAGGTCAACCGTGGAGCAACTTTCTGCAGCAAAAGGGGTATTTCTGGACATGCAGGTCAAATGCGGGGATGTGCGAGAGCGCTGGACGCATGCTGACATGCACCGCAAGTTGAGGGTGAGAAAACTCATTGACGAGCACCAAGCCACCTGAAGGCTCGTCTGATCGCTATTGGTACGTCAAGCATCTTCGCGCTTGGAGAGAGATGTGTTGCCGGGTACCGGCGACATAGGTCGTCGCATCGTCGAGCTTCGCGGGAGGAGCCTTCAAGTCGATGATGCACTTGCTAAGAGCCTCTCTGATTGGAGTCGTTGAGGTCAAGCGTACGCATCCGGTGAAGACCGCAGACGTGCGCATCCGGCGGCCAGGAGAACCTGAGCACCGGAGTGCTGGGGTCAAGCTTTCTTTGGGGAGACGCGATGATATTCTTCGAGGAGGAGTTTGACCTCCTCGATCCCTTCATCGGTGAAGGCCAAGATCCCGTCGTCATCGTTGGCGCCGTAGACCCAGATGATGCCGTCCTCGGGCTCGAGACCGAGGGTCAGGTCCTGGATGAGCGCTTCGCTGACGCCGAGGTCCCTGGCGACACGATCGACGGTGTAGACGTGATGCACCTTATTGCGCTGCATGATCAGGCCGCCGCTGGTTGGGTCCGCAATTTTGCGGATCTCCAATTCCACGGCAGCAAATCATCGATCCGATGGGCCGGATAGGCGGGCAGTCGGGCGAGGACGTCGGCGAGCCAGGCCTGCGGGTCGACATCGTTCATCTTGGCGCTGACGATCAGGCTGTAGAGAACGGCCGCGCGCTGTCCGCCGCGATCGGAACCGCAGAACAGCCAGGACTTTCTTCCGAGAGCGAAGACCGATTCATTATGCACCTCCTTTTCAAATGGCGGAAAACAGCGATTCCTGGTTGTCGTCGTGGATGCGATGCGGAGTATTGCGCGCCAAATCGGCCTTGATCCGTTCGTCTTCGAGGTCGCTGGCGCGGATCTGGTAGGGTGCGCCGCGCATGACCTGCTCGGCAGGCAAGAGGCCATCCCTGATGAACCGGCGGATTTTGACGTGCGAGACTCCAAGCCGGGCGGCCGCGTCCGACATGGTGAGCCACTCGCCATTCTTGTCGGAAGAGCGATAGCCGCTGATCTTGTGCACCGTGCGCAGCGATTGGACGCGACGCGCGGTCCAGGTCTTTCCCTGACCGGTCTGCATGCCCATGCGGTTGAGTGTGGCAGCGATTTCGGCATCCGACCATCGGGTTGCCATGGATCGCATGATCGCCAGAGCCTCCTCAGGCGTACGCTGGCCATGCTCTCCGGATTTGGGCTTGCGAACCCGTACCTGCGAGTGCTGGCCTCCGTGCCAGTGGATGGTCAAGATCACGTCGCGCGCATCGTCATCGACATCCGCCACGATGTCCTTGATGAGCGCGCGCAGCAGTTGCTGACGACAGCGCATGTCGACACCCGGCGCGTTCCAGGTGGCCTCGAGATTCTGGGCGAGGCCCGTGAAGTCCGGAACCGCGTCGACAGGCTCCACACGCTGGACTTCGCTCAGCCGGGCCTCGCAGGTCTCCACGCGCCTGAGCGTGGCTTCCCAACTCCTCTCGAGCTGGGCCGCAATAAGCCGGTTCTCCGGGTCGCAAGCGGCATAGCGGCGCTCGGCGAGCGATGCCTCATAGCGCGCCTGCTGCAGGTCCATCTCGATCATCTGCCGCCGCTTGGCTTCGCTCTCCAGCTGCATCCGTTCAGCCTCCAACGCCGCTTCGATCGCCATCGGCGCAACCGCCTCCAGCGCTTCGCGGGTCACCGCCGCGTCGGTGCGAAAGCCGTTGAACGACATGCATCGCGCCTGGGCCATCATGAGGTTGCCGCGCTCGCAGCGATATACCGGATAACCTTGGCCGCGTCCGGCATACATGACAACCAGTCTTCGCCCGCATCGACCACAGGAGATGAGACCGGGGAGCAGTGCGCGACCGCCGCGGCCCGACTTGCGCGGCGACAATCAAGGTGAGATTCAGCGTCAATCAGGATGAGACTCGGCGGCGGGGTTGTGACGAAGGGAGGGCGTAGCCCGACCGGAGTTACATCCCCGTCGCGGCGCAATTTTTCGGCGTCTCATGATCGCGGTCTGGCCGGTAGCGTTGGTGGTTTCTGAATGGAGAATCACCTTTGTGCCGGGTCGCCACGTAACCGATCATCAGACGAGGCTTTTTATGAAGTACCGACAAACGCATTCTGTTGAGATCGCCGCCGCAAAGGCGTCGATCAGCCGGGCGACGGCTTATCGCATCGGGAAGGAAGCCAGCCTTCCATCGCAAAACAGGCCGCCGCGCGGCCGGCGTCGCCCCGATCCGCTTGAGCATATCTTCGACGCGGAGGTCGTTCCTCTTCTGAAGGCCGCTCCCGGCATCCGTGCCGTCGCCGTTTACGACGAGATGCTGCGGCGCCATCCGGAACTGTCCGAAGGCATTCGCCGTACGCTTGAGCGACGGATCCGGTCATGGCGGGCTGTTCACGGTGAGGCACAGGAGGTGATCTTCCGCCAGAGGCACGAGCCCGGCCGACTGGGGCTGTCAGACTTCACCGACATGAGCGGCCTCGGCGTAACGATCGCCGGTCAGCCGCTCGACCACCTCCTTTACCACTTTCGGCTCGCCTGGTCGGGCTTGAGCACGCCCATGTCATCCTCGGCGGCGAAAGCTTCGTCGCCCTGGCCGAAGGGCTGCAAAACGCGTTGTGGTCTGTTGGCGGCACGCCGCTCTATCACCGCAGCGACAGCCTGTCGGCCGCCTTCCGCAACCTCGATACCGACGCAAAGGCCGATCTCACGCGCCGCTATGAGGAACTGTGCGCCCACTACCGCATGACGCCAACCCGCAACAACAAAGGCATCGCCCACGAGAACGGCTCGATCGAAAGCTCCCACGGCCATCTCAAGAAAGCCGTTCGCGACGCTCTGCTGATGCGCGGAACAAGGGACTTCGACGATCTCGGCTCCTACCGCATCTTCATCGATGAGATTGTCAGCCGCCGCAATGCGGCACACGGCAAGCGCATCGACGCCGAGCGTTCGCATTTGCAGGGGCTTCCCGATCGTCGCACCACCGACTTCGAAGAGGTGGTCGTCACGGTATCGCGCACCGGCGGCTTCACCTTGCGCAAGGTCTTCTACACCGTGCCCTCCCGCCTGATCGGACATCGGCTTCGTGTGCGCCTCTTCGACGATCGCCTCGAGGTCTTCATCGGCGGCACGCATCTGATGACCTTGCCCCGCGGGCGTGGCCATGCCGACGGCCGGCATGACCAGGTCGTCAATTACCACCACGTCATCCATTCCTTGCGCAAGAAGCCGATGGCGCTTCGCGGGCTCGTCTATCGCGACAAGCTCTTCCCGCGTCAGGAATACCGCAGGGCTTTTGAGGCTCTCATCGAGCATCTTCCCGACAAGCAAGCCTGCAAGATCACCGTCGAGTTGCTGACACTGGCCCATGATCGCGGCTGCGAGCGTGAACTGGCCGAGGAGCTTGCCAGAACGCTCGACGCCGGCGACCTGCCCGACATTGCCGCCCTGCGAACCCTCTTCGCTCCGGACCCGGCCCGGTTGCCAACCGTTCATGTGCAACTGGCGTCGCTCAATGGCTATGAAGCCCTGATCGGCACGACGTATGCGGGAGAAGCCGCATGAAGGGCGCCCACACTATCGACGAAGCTCGTCTCGGCATCATGCTCAACGAACTGAGGCTGCCGACGATCAAGACGCTCTGGCCGCAATTTGCCGAACAGGCGGATCGGGAGGGGTGGCCGGCCGCGCGCTTCCTCTCGGCCATCGCCGAGCATGAACTGGCCGAACGTGCCCATCGCAGGATCGAAAGGCATCTCGCCGAGGCGCACCTGCCGCCCGGAAAGACGCTCGACAGCTTCGCCTTCGATGCCGTGCCCATGGTCTCCAAGGCCCAGGTCATGGCGATCACCGCCGGCGACAGTTGGCTCGCAAAGGGCGCCAACGTCCTCATGTTCGGGCCGCCCGGCGGCGGCAAGAGCCATCTCGCCGCAGCCATCGGCCTTGCGCTGATCGAGAACGGCTGGCGCGTGATGTTCACCCGCACCACCGATCTCGTCCAGAAGCTTCAGGTTGCGCGGCGGGAGCTCCAGCTCGAATCCGCCATCGATAAGCTCGACAAGTTCGATCTGCTCATCCTCGACGACCTGGCCTACGTCACCAAGGACCAGGCCGAAACGAGCGTGCTCTTCGAGCTCATCTCCGCCCGTTATGAGCGGCGTTCCATCATGATCACCGCCAATCAGCCCTTTGGGGAATGGAACAGGGTCTTCCCGGACCCCGCTATGACGCTCGCCGCGGTCGACCGCCTCGTCCACCACGCAACGATCTTCGAGATGAATGTCGAAAGCTATCGGCGCAGATCCGCAATGGAAGCCAAACGCCAGCGCGGCAGACCAGCCTCATACGCGACAATCAAAAACACCCAGGAACTTGTCGCGGAGCGGCAATCAGAAACCAGCGAAGTTCTTGCCAGCGACAACCAGCGTGATAACCTCCAATCGACCGCGACATAAGAGTCTCATCTAGATTGTCGCCGCCGTCTCATCCTGATCGCCGCGCCATACTGACTTGACGCCGCCGGCTTTGCCATAAGCGTTGGCCGCGAGCAGTTCCTGGTTCCGTTCGTACTCGCTCCATCCGATGTAGCCTTCGTGATGTCGTTGAGCACCACCGCCCACTCGCTAGCCGGCTTGTAATGGCCATAGCTCTTGCGAACGCGGCCATCGACGATCTCAGTGCGCTTCTCGCTCTTACCATAGACATAGGCGCCGGCGTAGAATGGGTTCTTCAGGATCGAGATCACGTTGCGGTAGCGGATCGGAACCCAGTCGAAGGACACCATCTTCTTGCCGTCGGAGGGTCTGGGGAAATGCACGTCATCGTCGATCATCGAGATCAGGACCTGGCGCGCACTGCCGAGTTCGCGGAAGCGCGCGAATATCAGGCGAATGGTCTCCTGCAGGCGCATGTCGGGATCGAACCCGAGACCGTAATCGCGGTGCCAGACATAGCCGAAAGGCACGGAGATGCGCAGTTCCCCGCGCTGTGCCTTGGCGCGGGCGGCCTCGTACATGCGGGCACGCAGCACGCCGAGCTCGAACTCGCTGATGCTGCCCTTCATACCGAGCAGCAGGCGGTCGTTCGGCAATCCCGGATCGTAGACTCCGTCCAGATCGATCACGCGTGCATCAACTTCGCCGCACAACTCGAGCAGCCGATGCCAGTCCGGCCCGTTGCGCGACAGGCGGGACGCCTCCAGGCAAAGCACGGCGCCCACATGGCCGGTGCACAGATCGTCGACCAGGCGCTCGAAACCGGGACCTCCACAGCCCCGCTTGCGGTTCGTCCCAGATCCTCGTCGATCACCTCTACTTTGCGGAATCCCCAGCGCCGCGCGACGTCGACAAGCTCATATTGCCGACGTTGGCTCTCAAGGTTGAGCTGGACCTGCGCCTGAGTGGACTGACGCACATAGACGACAGCCTTGCGCTTGAGGACGGCAGTCGGAATCAGATTACCGCTCGTCATCGCAGCTCTCCTCCTCCGTTGCCACGCCGGCGGCGGCCATCAATACGTTGGCGAGCCGGCCGATCACTATGGTCCGTTGCGCTGAACTCAGCCCGTTCAGCTTCTGCGAGTCGAGCGGCAAGCTGAGTTGGCGAACGACCACGAGAGATCGTGTCGGTGGTGGCAGGGTTCTCATGTTGCGCCTCCGCGATGGTGAAACCATCCGGACAGCCTCGCCGGAAACGGCGTTCGATCAAGAGCTTGTGAAGCTCAAGCAGCGCGGCAAGCGATACGCGCGGGGAGCCCAGGTCCATCGCCGCGCAAGCCACGGGATCGATCATCCAGGCCGGAGCGGTAATGACATGCCCGGGCGCGACGACGAGATGAATGATGCGGCCGTTGGCGCGCTCTTCGCTGTTCTCGCAGCGAAGCCGATGTCCGAAATACGGGTGCCAACGGTAATGGACCTCGACCTCCTGCCCAACATGGGCAGAATGACCCCGAGATGGCGATGCCGCGCAGGGCTCGCTCGGCTGCATTGTTGGATAGGCAGATCCGCCCATCGTCGAGGAATCGGGTGAAGGATGACCAGCGGCGCAGCATGTAGTTGAAGGCCTTGGTCAGGTCGTGCCCGCGCGAGAGCTTGTCGCGCGTCTTGATCATCCAGCGCTCGAGCTCGGTGACCAGCGGCGCGCTCCGCTCTTGGCGCACCGCGTGGCGTTGGGCCGGCGACAGGCCGTTGATCGCGCGCTCGATATCGAACAGGGCATCGATGCGCTTCACGGCTTCGACCGCCAGCGGATAGACCAGGTTGGGCTTCTCGCCGTGCGCCTTCTTGCGCGCCGCCGCTTCGACATCGGCCAGCTCAAACACTTTGCGCCGGCTGTGGGCCCAGCAGCTGGCCTCCAGAACAGGCGCCGGCTGACGACCCGTCGCATAGAGATCGCCATAACCACCAAAGGCATCGGCCTGCAGAATGCCGCTCCAGCCGGCGAGATGCGCCGCGGGATGTTCGCCTCGGCGATCGCGGGAATAGTAGAACACTGCCGCCGGCGGATCGGCGCCGCCGAACGGTCGGTCATCGCGCACATAGGTCCATAATCGGCCGGTATCGGTCTTGCCCTTGGCCAGGACCGGCACCGTCGTGTCGTCGCCGTGCAGACGCGAAGCGGCCAGCACATGGGCTTCGAGCTGCTTGAACAGCGGCATCAGCGCCGCGGCGCCGGCGCCGACCTGGTCGGCGAGCGTCGACAGGCTGAGCGGCACGCCTTCGCGGGCATAGCGTTCGGCCTGGCGGTTGAGCGGCTGATGCTGGCCGAACTTCTCGAACAGGATCATCGCCAGCAGGCCGGGACCGGCCCAGCCGCGCGGGGTGGCGTGGAACGGCGCCGGAGCCTGGCTGATCGTCTCGCAGTCGCGGCAGGTGAACTTCTCCCGCACGTGCTGGATCACCTTCCATTGCCGCGGCACCACCTCCAGCGTCTCGGTGATATCCTCACCCAGCTTGCGCAGCCGATGACCGCCGCAGCAATGGCAAGCGGCCGGCGCCGGCTCGACCACGCGTTCGCGCGGCAGATGCTCGGGAAATGGCTGGCGCGCCGGTCGCTTGCGCATGTAAGGCGCCACCTCGGTGGTCCGGGCCGCGGCCTGTTCGGCGGCGATCTCGTCTTCCGTCGCGGTGCTCTCGAGTTCCTCGAAGGTGAGTTCCATCTGGTCGTGCAGGCGGGCTGAGCGTTCAGAACTCTGACCATGCAGCGCCCGCTGCAGCTTCCGGATCGTCAGATGCTGATGCGCGATCAGCGCCGCATCATCCGATGCCTTGGCCCTGGCGACCGCCAGTTCGGCCTCGACCAGCGCAGCGCGCGCGGCCTCGTCTTCGGCTCTGGCCAGCGCCGCGGTCAGCGCTGCTCTCAGCGCGCCAATATCGTCCGGAACAGCATCCTGGGCGGTGGCAACCATGCCCTGGAGTGAATCATAAAACGCGTCCGCTGACTCGCGGAAAATGGCGCAAACTCAAAGAAAAACTCAGCCCGCACGCTGCGGGCGGAACGTGTGAAGCGGGTTGCGCCAATCGATCCCGTCGAGCATGTAGGCGAGCTGCGCCGGTGATATGGAAACCGTGCCGTCCGCCGGCGACGGCCATAGAAACCGGCCCTTCTCGAGCCGTTTTGCATACAGCGACATGCCGAGCCCATCATGCCAGATAATCTTGATCAGATTGCCGCTGCGGCCGCGGAAGACATAAATATCGCCGGCATGCGGGTCCCGGCCCAGCGTCTCCTGAACCTGCAGAGCGAGGCCTTGCATCCCGCGACGCATATCGGTCCGGCCGACCGCCAACCAGATCCGCACCTGGCTCGGAACCGGGATCATGAAACGCCCAGCGCCTTCACCATCGCTGCCGCCAGTGTTGGCGGCGTGGTCAGCGGAATCCGCAGCCGCACCTTGCCGGCGACCTCCAGCTCGATCACCGCTGGGGATGCCGCCGGCCGCGAAACGGCGACAGGCTCATCGGGAGCCACGACAACTTCGGCAAAGCCCGTCTCGCGGGCTCTCATCGTGCGGCGCCACTTGTAGATCAGGCTGGTCGCGACATCGTACTGACGGGCCACCGCCGCCACTGTGGCCCCGGGCGCGAATGCCGCCGCGAGTATCCGGCACTGATCCGCTTCACTCCAACGACGCCGCCGCTCCGGCCCGGTCAATAACGTCATATGGCTCATGCTGTGCTGCTAACTTCGCTCGTAAGGACGACCTTAAGAGCGCAGCCTCGCTACCGTGCCATCCTCTCGCAAGGCGGCCTTCGCCGGAGGGTATCGGTCAAGCCACTCCTGCACTTTTTTCTGTCCCGTAGGTCACTCGCTTCTCTTCGTCTCTTCGGGGTCGCCGCTCTGACCGCCGCATGATCATGCGCGGCAGGATCGGAGTACGCCTCTGGCGAGGCTTTTGATTACCCACATCGTCGGCGGGCCTATTGCCCCGTATGAATCTGCCGTGGTTCTGTCCGTGACGCCGAATCACGGAGGCGTCACGGATGCGAGACAAGACCAGCAGCAGCGGAGCCGCTTGGCAGGAAGAGCTTT
>NZ_JAMYUM010000048.1:0-15274 GCF_040322975.1 Mesorhizobium sp. M0074 | reverse complement strand
ATGCTGTCGCCCAATTTCCGCTAAACTGGCGAATGAAGCCGTTCAACGGCAGAACATCGAATGACCGCTCCTGGCGCAACTACGCCCTCAAGCGCGGTCGCCGGTGACGTCCGCTGTAAGGCGGTGGCACAACTAACTTTAACGGCCGACATCAGGCGCAGAGCAGACGGTCGGGTTTCCAACCCGGAGCGACAAGAGCTGACCTTTGGTCGGCGCAAGTGTCGTCCTGACGTGACCCAATGCGGTCTTTCGTTGCGAGCGTCGCTTGCTGGAGCTGCGTTAAGTCGGTCGGAGGCCAATGGTATTTTCAATGGAACGCTAATATACATGGAAAACCCAACGAGCAGCGCCTGCCAGATACTTGAGGAATGCCATGCGAAGGCTCATCTTCACGGCGATATGTATCGCCGCCGCAACAGCCGCTAACGCCCATGATTGGTACGAAGATAAGATTGACCCACAGACCAAATTCAAGTGCTGCGGCGGTTCAGATTGCCGCGCCATACCTCGGTCTTCGGTGCGGTCCAGGGTAGACGGCGGGTACACTTATTTGCCGCATAATTTCACCATCCCACGGGACCGTGTACAGGAATCCCCGGACGGGCAATACCATATCTGCGAAAATAAATATGTTGTAACCAACCAGCTGTATTGGCGTTGCTTCTTCGCACCTCGTGTCGATGTGTCTATACTTCTAAAGCATTAACCGCGCGTCGCTTCCGCAACTTACATAAGCAAGGTGCTAGTCCATTAATTCTGTTGGACTTTCTTCAAAATTGCCGAAGCTCAAGCGGTGCGCGACTGCCCCAGGGATTTCATTGGATACGTCGCGGCTATCGAGAGCCTGCGCGCCCTGGGCGTAACGCCATGGGGCGCTGCCGCGGGTGACTTCTGGGCGCGCTCCGCAATTCGGTGACAGTCCAGATTTTATCGTGTCGGCGCGGCCGTGGTTGTGTAGATTGGCTGCGTGGCCCGCCTTGCCCGCATTGTCGTTCCAAGTCCACTCGCCACCTGACGCAAACGCGGTAACGGCTGGCGATTTCGACCACGATGGACAGCCAAGCGATAGGGGATAACTGGCGCGGGATCAGCACGGTTCATGCGGGAGCGGTATTCGCCGGATGAGGTAGCTGCGGCTGCAGTCTCGAATTTGACGCATCAGCACTTGCAAATCGTCAGCCGAGGTCTTTTGCTCGCGCGATAGTTGCCCTTGACCGTTGAATGGTTGGCGAACAGATGAACAAAATCGATCGACGGCGGCCAGAATCAGAAACGGACGCCACCGTAAATGCCGCAAGACTTGGAACTCGGCTGCGCCTCGCCCGCCAGACACGCGGCATGACGCTGAAGACGCTGGCCGCGGCTGCGAATTGCTCGGAAAGCCTGCTGTCCAAGATCGAGAACGGCAAGGCTTCGCCGTCCCTGCCCATGCTTCACCGTCTGGTCGAGGTTCTCGACACCAACATCGGCTGGATGTTCGAGCAAGTCGACGACGACGAGGCGATCGTATTCCGGGCGGGCGCAAGGCCTTTGATCGCGCTCGACGCGCTACGGCGTGGCGAGGGAATTTCGCTCGAACGCATCATCCCGTATTCGCCTGGCCACCTCTTACAATGCAACATCCATCACATCGAGGCAGAGGGCTCGAGCGAAGGTCCGATCCAGCATGCCGGCGAGGAAGTCGGCTACGTGCTCGCCGGGCGGGTCGAACTGATCGTCGACGGCAAGAGCCATGCTCTCGCCACGGGTGATGCCTTCGTGTTCAGGTCGGAGCTGCCGCATCATTACCGCAACATCGGTGAGGAACGCGCTAGCATTTTCTGGGTCAACACGCCGGCGACTTTCTGAGCAACGCTCTGCGTTCATTTGGATTGACAAATATTCAAGTCTCTTGAATGCTTGCCTCGTGCCTGTCGCACCAACGGGACCAGCCGAGGTCTGGTCCGCAAGCAAGGGGAACCGAAATGCGTCTGTTCAAACTTCTCGCCGGCTGTGCCGCCGCCATTGCCATGGGCTCGGCAGCCATGGGATCGGCGCTTGCCGATACGTTCGCTCTCGTCAACATCAACCAGCAGGCCCTGTTCTTCAACCAGATCAACGAGGGCGCGCAAAAGGCAGCCGACGCCGCTGGCGCCAAGCTGGTCATTTTCAACGCCAACAATGTGCCGAGCGCGCAGAACGACGCGATCGAGAACTACATCACGCAGAAAGTCGACGGCATCATTCTGGTCGCCATCGACGTCAACGGCGTCAAGCCTGCGATCACCGCCGCCAAGGCGGCCGGCATTCCCGTCATAGCCATCGACGCGCAGATCCCCGACGGCGACAATATTTCGTTCATCGGCGTCGACAACACCAAGGCCGGCGAGGACATCGGCAAATTCTACGCCGACTATGTGAAGACCGATATGGCCGGCAAGGCCAAGATCGGTATCGTCGGCGCACTCAATTCATTCATCCAGAACCAGCGCCTCGACGGCTTCAAGAAGGCGGTCACCGAAAGCGGCCAGGCCGTCACCTTCCTCGACACAGTCGACGGCCAGAACGTTCAGGAGACCGCGTTGAGCGCTTCGGAAAACCTGATGACCGCCAATCCGGACATGAACTCGCTCTATGCGACCGGCGAACCGGCCTTGCTCGGCGCCGTTTCGGCTGTGACCAGCCAGGGCCGCACCGGCGACGTCAAGGTGTTCGGCTGGGATCTGACCAAGCAGGCCGTTCAGGGCATCGACGACGGCTGGGTGGTGGCGGTCGTGCAGCAGGATCCGGCCGGCGAAGGCAAGGCCGCGGTCGAAGCGCTGGGCAAGATCAAGAAGGGCGAGAAAATCGACCCGATCATCAATATCCCGGTGACGATCGTGACCAAGAAGAATGTCGACCAATATCGCGCTGTGTTCAAGTAAACTGCGTCGGCGACCGAGCCGCGGCGCCGCCCGAGGCTGCGCCGCGGATCCCTTGCAATCGCGTGGAATTCCAGATGAGCAGTGGCCAGACCTATCGGGTGCGGATGAGCGGCATCTCAAAGCGCTACAACGCCATCCAGACGCTCGATGACGTGTCGCTGACGCTGAAGCCGGGCGAGGTGCTGGGGCTGGTCGGCGACAATGGCGCCGGCAAGTCGACATTGAGCAAGGTGCTGTCGGGGGCAGTGGTTCCCGACGCCGGCACCATCGAGATCGACGGCAAGCCGGTGATCTTCAGCTCGCCGGCGGACGCACGCGCGGCGCGCGTCGAGATGGTCTACCAGGACCTGTCGCTCTGCGATACGGTCGATGTCGCCGGCAATCTGTTTCTCGGCCGCGAGCCGCGCCGCCGCATCGCAGGCATTTCCTTTCTCGACAAGAAGCGCATGCATGACGAGACGCGCCAGATGCTCGATCGGCTCGGCATCGTCATTGCCGACACGCGGCTCAAGGTCGAAAACCTCTCCGGCGGGCAGCGCCAGTCGATCGCGATCGGCCGCGCCGCCTCGTTCGAGCCGGCCGTGCTGATCATGGACGAGCCGACGGCAGCGCTTGCCGTGGCCGAAGTCGAGGCGGTGCTCGAACTGATCCGCGCGGTCAGTGCGCGCGGTGTCAGCGTCATTCTGATCACCCACCGGCTGCAGGATCTCTTCCTCGTCTGCGATCGCATTCAGGTCATGTATGAAGGGCGCAATGTCGCCGAGCGGCCGATCGGCGACACTAATATCGAAGACGTGGTCAATCTGATCGTCGGCCGCAAGTTCAGTGCGCGTTCCGCCACCAATGGCTATCGCGGTGGAGCGCCGGCATGAGCGACGCGATCCACACCGCCCAGCCCTCACGAGTACGCAGGGGCACCTGGCGCGATGCGCTGCTCGCCAATGGCAGCGTCGTCTCGATCGCGCTGTTCTTTCTGGTCGTCTGCATCATCTTCTCGGTTGCGACCGACGCGTTTCTGACATCGCCCAATCTGTTGAACATCCTGCGGCAGTCGGCGCCGCTGCTGATCGTCGCCGCGGCAATGACTTTCGTCATCACCACTGGCGGCATCGATCTTTCGGTCGGCTCCGTGCTGGCGCTGGTGGCGACGCTGTCGGCGACGCTTTTGCAGTTTGGCCTGCCGTGGCCAGTCGTTATCCTCGCCATGTTGGCGCTCGGTGCCCTGCTTGGGGCGGTACAGGGCTATTTCATTGCCTATGAGGGCATCCCGTCCTTCATCGTCACGCTTGCCGGACTTTCGGTGATCCGTGGCGTGGCGCTGCTGATCACCGGCGGCTATTCCATCCCCATCGAGCCCGGAAGCGCTTTCACCGTGCTGGGCCGCGCCTGGTTTCTTGGCGTGCCGGTGCCGGCGCTGATCGCGCTGGCGATCCTGGCCATCGCGTATCTCGCCTTCAACGAGACGCCATTCGGCCGCTATGTCACCGGTATCGGCGCCAATGCCGAGGCGGTGCGGCGCGCCGGCGTCAACACGCGGCAGACGACGCTCTTCGTCTATGTGATTTCCGCCATCGCGGCCGCCCTCGCCGGGATCATCATTGCTGCCCGGCTTGGATCGGGATCTTCGAATGCCGGCCAGGGTTTCGAGCTGGAAGTCATCGCCGCCGTCGTGCTCGGCGGCACCAGCCTGTTCGGCGGCCGCGGAACGATCATCGGCACGGTGCTCGGCGCGCTGACCGTGGCTGTCATCGGCAACGGCCTGATCCTGGCGCATCTGTCGCCTTTCCTGACGCCGATAGTCACTGGAACGATCATCCTGATCGCCATCTGGCTGAACTTCCGCCTGTTCCGCGGCGCCGTGCGGAGCCGTTGAGCCGATGAGCGATCTGTTCGATGACGCGGTGCCCAGGCGGCGGCTGCCAATCGGGGTCGAAACCGGCCATGTGATGACCGTGCTCGGCCCGGTTCCGGTCGAGGAGATGGGCATTACGCTGATGCACGAGCACATCTTGCTCGATGGAGCGCGCAGCTGGAAATGCCCCTGCCATCCCGATGACATAGCGATCGCCGAGCAGCCGGTGAACATCGAGATCATCGGCGAGTTGCGCATGAACCCATACGTCAACCGCGACAACGTCTCGCTCGACGACGCCGACCTGGCGCTGTCTGAGCTGCAGCGCTATCGCGCGTTGGGCGGCCACACCGTCGTCGATGCCACCAATATCGGCATCGGCCGCGCCCCCGAAAAGCTCGCTCGCATCAGCCGCATGTCCGGCCTGAAGATCGTCATGGGCACCGGCTTCTATCTCGAGCACACCCATCCCGAATGGCTGAAGGCGATGGATGTGGACGCCGTGACCGAGTTCATCGTCAACGATGTCGGCGGCGGCGAGACGCAGCCGCCGATCATGGCCGGGCTGATCGGCGAGGTCGGCGTCAGCAAGGATTTCACCGCCGAGGAACGCAAGTCGCTGCGAGCTTCGGCGCGCGCCTCGCGCATAACCGGCGTGCCGCTGTCGATCCATCTGCCTGGCTGGGAGCGGCTGGCGCACGAGGTGCTCGATATCGTCGAGGCCGAAGGCGCCGATCTTCGCCACACCGTGCTCTGCCACATGAACCCGAGCCACGACGATCCCGACTACCAGAAAAGCCTCGCCCGGCGCGGCGCGTTCCTCGAATACGACATGATCGGCATGGACTATTATTACGCCGACCAGGACGCGCAATCGCCCTCCGACGAGGAGAATGCACGCGCCATCGCCGCCCTTATCGAGGCGGGCTTCGGCGACCGCCTGCTGTTGTCGCAGGATGTGTTCCTCAAGATCATGCTGACGCGCTTCGGCGGCTTCGGCTATGGCTATATCCTGAAGCATTTCATACCGCGCCTAAAACGCCACGGCGTCGAGCAGCCGGCCATCGACCGCATGCTGATCGCCAATCCGAAAAGCGTATTCGCGCGGCTCTAAGCGGCCTTGAATTACACGGGAGTTCAAATGTCCAAGAAGAAGATCCTGCTTGCCGGCGAATCCTGGGTGTCGACCGCGACCCATATCAAGGGTTTCGACCAGTTTCCGACCGTTACCTACCACACCGGCGCAGACGAGTTGCTGGGTGCGCTGAAGGCGACCGACTTCGACGTCACGTTCATGCCGGCGCATGAGGCGCAGCGCGGCTTTCCACAGACCATGGAGGCGCTGTCGGCCTATGACGGGGTCGTGCTCTCCGACATCGGCGCCAACACGCTGCTGCTGCATCCCGACACCTGGGTCCACTCCAAGCCGACGCCGAACCGCCTGCGCCTGCTGCGCGATTACGTCAGCGGCGGCGGCGGTCTGTTGATGTTCGGCGGTTACTACAGCTTCCAGGGCATCAATGGCGGCGCGCGCTACCGCAAGAGGCCGATCGAGGACGTGCTGCCGGTGAACTGCCTGGCCTTCGACGACCGAGTCGAGGTTCCCGAAGGCTTTGCGCCGATGCCGAAACCAGGGTCGAGCCATCCCATCCTCAGGGGTCTCGGCTCGGACTGGCCGATCCTGCTCGGCTTCAACGAGGTGACGCTGAAGGACGATGCGGAAGTTCTGGCCAGCGTGTCATCGGACTATGGTTCGCTGCCGCTGCTTGTCACCGGCCATTACGGCAAGGGCCGCACCGTGGCCTGGACATCCGATGTCGGGCCGCATTGGCTGCCGCCGCAATTCATCGCCTGGCCAGGCTACAAGACCCTGTTCGAACAGATGCTGGGCTGGGCGACCGGTGAGAGCTGAGCCATGCATGTCCACGTCGTCAGCAATGCCTGCGTCGATACCGTGTTTCGCGTCGGCCGCTTCCCTGCCGCGGGCGAGACTTTGAATGCCATGAGCTATGCCGACGGGCTCGGCGGCAAGGGCGCCAATCAGGCAGTCGCAGCAGCACGGACTGGTGCAGAGGTGACGTTCTGGACGGCGCTCGGCAAGGACCCCGCTTGCGCGTGGATCAGGAGCCGCCTCGACAGCGAGCTGTCAGACCTTGAGGTGAGCGAATTCGAGCTGCCGAGCGACCGCTCGACCATCGTCGTCGATAAAGGCGGAGAGAATTTCATCGTCAGCGGCGTCGCCTGCAGCGAAGCCTTCGATCCGGTTGCGCAAACAGCACTTGTCCGCTGGATCGCCCCCGGCGACATCCTCGTCTGCCAGGGAAATTTACGGACTGCCGTGACCAATGCCTGCCTCAGAGCAGCAAAGGGAAACGGTGCGCGCACCGTTCTCAACGCCAGCCCGATCGACACCGCCTCGCTGCCCGATCTCGGCCTGGCGGAGGTTTTGGTGGTAAACCAATCCGAAGCGCAAATCCTGACCGGCCGGGATGACATGACAGCAGCCGCTGGCGCGCTGGTGGCCAAAGGCGCAGGCGCCGTCGTCATCACCCTCGGTGCCGCAGGCTGCATCGTGCTTGGCCCGGACCGGACGGAACCGCTTCGCTTGCCGGCGCCGAAGGTCGAAGCGCTCGACACCAGCGGCGCGGGCGATGTGTTCTGCGGCTGTCTGGCCGGTGGGCTTGCCCGGGGCATGCCGGTCATCTCGGCGCTGAAGCTGGCGCTCGCCGCCGCCGCAATCGCCGTGACACGGCCGGGAACACTGGCATCCTGTCCTTCCGCCTCCGAGATGGCGGCGCTCATCGATCAAATGGAGCTCTCATGACCCAGCTCGGCCAATCCGGCGGCGACGCGCTCGTGGACCTTTTCGGCCGCACCAAGGTGGTGATCGGCGTCGTTCATCTGGCGCCGCTGCCCGGCGCGCCGCGCTATGACGGCGAGGCTATCGAGGCGATCTACCAGCGCGGGCTCGACGACGCCAAGGCCTATCTCGACGGCGGCTGCGACGGCGTCATCGTCGAGAACCATGGCGACATCCCCTTCGCCAAGCCTGATGATATCGGCCCGGAGACGGCGGCCTATATGGCGGTCGTTTCCGACCGCATCCGCCGCGAACTCGGCAGGCCGATCGGCATCAATGTGCTGGCCAATGCCGCGATCCCGGCCCTGGCGATCGCCAGCGCTGCCGGCGCCGGTTTTGTCCGCGTCAATCAATGGGCGAACGCCTATGTCGCCAATGAGGGTTTTGTCGAAGGCGAGTCGGGCCGCGCGGCGCGCTACCGCGCCAGGCTGCGCGCCAACGGCATCCGCATTTTCGCCGATGCCCATGTCAAGCACGGCGCACACGCCATCGTCGCCGACCGCCCGGTGGAGGAACTGGTCAAGGACCTGGTCTTCTTCGACGCCGACGCCATCATCGCCACTGGCCAGCGCACCGGCCACGCTGCGGATTTGGGCTACATAAGTATGATCAAGCAGGCCGCCGGCCTGCCGACGCTGGTCGGCAGCGGTGTCACGCCGGACAATGCCAAGGATATCCTCGACATTGTCGACGGGGTCATCATCGCCAGCGCGCTGAAGCACGACGGCGTCTGGTGGAACCAGGTCGACTCTGCTCGAGTAAAGGCGTTCATGGGTGGTCTGAAGCGATAGCTGGACTACCCTACCGAGGGGCTTGGGTCCAGCTTGATCAGAGACGACGGACGGGCCCAGGATACTGCGCGACCAGATCGTCGACGGTCAGCAAAGTAATGCCTTCCACAATCGATTGAGCAATCAGGGTCCGATCGAATGGGTCCTTGTGGATGGGTGGAAGCCCCTCCACTGCAATGGCATGCTCGCCGGTGATGGCAGCTTATCATAGCCATTGTCGATCAGGCCCCGACGTAAAAGACGCGCATCGACCCTGAAGTCAGGGCGGCCCAGACCGCGTTTAATGGCAATCTCCCAGGGAGTTGCGGCGCTGAACGTCAAGTGGTTATCGGCATTCTCGATCTCAGCGAGGGTTGCGGGCGGGAGCTTTTCGGGCTCGCCCGCCGCCCAGAGCAGAAGGTGGGTATCGAGAAGAAGTTTCATGCATCGCCGCCAAACAGCTTCTCGATTTCGTCATCGGCCATGCGATCAAAATCGTCCGGAACTGAAAACCGCCCGGCCATAAAACCCCACCCGACGCATTTCGCCGGCCGCAGGTGCGTCTATGGCAACGACCTTGACCATCGGCTTGCCGGATTTGGCGACAATGAAGGATTCGCCTTTGGCCGCCCTGTCGACAAGACGAGACAGATGCGTCTTGGCCTCGTGGATATTGACGGTGCGCATTGCGGGCCTCTGACTTAGTCCATGCAACTTAGTCTACACGGGCCCGATTTTTTCAAGCGTGTTTCAGTCAGTGAAGGTGAAGGATGCCGGATGCGGCTGATCCTTTCGGATCGGCCGCATGGCACGACTTCAACAAAGACGCGTAATCGATTGTCTGAACTGCATGTTTGTTGGGACTGCGTCTCACCTGATGTTGGCCGAACCTGTTGGTCCGCCATGCGACGTCCGAGTTCACAGGAGCGATTTTTGCCGAGCAAATGCTCTACATTGCGCTAGGAGCCGAAAGTGAAACGTCCGCTTTTAGGGCGCTACACCACGGCGGCGACGAGCCCGACACTGTACCGAAGGCGATCGACGCGACGGGCGCCAAGGGCCTTACCGGACTCTATGTTCCCTTCACGATTCTCGGTTTAGTCGGTCGGCGGGATTGAGCCGCGCTCTCGAGGGCCAGGGCCAACCGCTTCTCGTCTTCGATGGCGCGATCGACTGCCTCAATTTCCTCTTGGAGCACCTTCAGCTCGGCTCCGTAGCTGGAGCCGTCGCTGTCCCCGATCTGAAAGCCACTTGCCCGCATTGCGTCGCGAGTATGGTGCACGTTACGGACTCCTTCGCGCCGCGTCGCGACCAAGATTTCCCTAAACTCTCCAAGACGTTCAACGTGATTGCGAGCCATTGCGTTCTCCTATTTCGTCTTCATCGTCGCCGACGGCGATTCAGAACGGCTAAAACCTACGGAGATACTCTCGACAAAGCATGAGTGCGGAAGCTCAAATTTGAATGTCTTGCAATAGCGTGAAGCGCGGCAGGCGGAAATTGGCTTCGACCCGATCGATCTCAGACCACATGCCAGACACTTTCGGCCGAGCGCGTCTGCGGCTCCCCCAACGGGGCCATCCGCTCATGGAATCAGTAAAAAGTCGAGTGCGAGAATGGCCCGGGCCATGGACGTCCCGCCATTCCTGGTCGAGTTTGACTTGCGGCGGAGGCAGGGCAGGCTTCGGCGCGTTGGTTGTGTAAAGCATCTCAAGCAACTGCTCTCCGTCGATCAGCTCCAGGTGCAGCTTTGACTTCGTCTCTCGGGCCTTCCTCGGTAGCGCTCGCGCTACTTTCGAGAACGAGAGGCGGTGGTGACAAATATCCCCTGCTCGGCACTCGCGAAGACCTTGCTCCTACGAAGTTTCGCACCGCTTTGGCGGATTCCGCATCGGTCGTGATGTTGCACTGCCCGCTGGATGACTCAGTTGTCACGCAAAGGCAGGAAACGGCGTAACGAAGCGAACGCGATGGCGGTGCGATGCGGCCTTTCGTCTGCGAGTGGCTGCGCGGACGCCGTCAAACGGCAGAAACTTCAAATCCATCATGTTGGCTCATTGCCAAAGCACCGCTTCAAGACAACAATGACCTCGACGCCGGCGCGCCAGACGCGCACAAAAAAGAGCGTTGGAGGAAATGGAGGAGGAAGCCGCTGGCCAAGTCACGGACGCGCTATGCATGCGGCCTTTCGGTGCTCACCACCGACGAATCTGACGCGGATGCGTTCGCCCGGGCGGTGGCAGCGGAAGCAACGGCCATTGACGCCGGGTTTGCCCTCCTGTTTTTCTCGCAGAGCCTCATAGAGGCCGTCGCCCTGTCGGAAGCGCTGAAGACCCACGCGCCGGCGCTCCACTATGCCGGCTGCTCGACGGCCGGTGAGATAACGCCCAAAGGGCTGGAGGAAGGCCAGATCCTGGCTATGCTGCTTCCCTCCGCATCGTTTTCGGCAGCCAGCACCATGGTCGAAAATCTGTCCTCATCGGGCATGGACGGGATTACCGGCGAAGTCGAGGCGCTGAGGCGTTCGTTACACGAGCGCCTCGGGCACGAGCGAGCCGACACCACTTTCGCGCTCTGCTTGATCGACGGCCTGTCTTATGCCGAAGAAGCGGTGACCTCCGCCATCCATTGGGGGCTCGACGACATCCCACTGATCGGCGGGTCGGCTGGCGATGATTTGAAATTCGAGACAACGCGGCTGATCTCGAACGGCAAAGTGACCTCCGACAGCGCCATCATCGTGCTGATCACCACGGAAATTCCTTTCCACGTGTTCAAGACCGACAATTTCGTTCCCACCGACGAGAAGCTGGTGGTGACGGCATCCGATCCCGACCACCGCATCGTGCGCGAATTCAACGCCACCATTGCCGCCGAGGAATATGCCGCCTCGGTCGGCGTCGTCGCGCAGATGCTGACGCCACTGAGTTTTGCCTCGCACCCGGTGGTGGTGAAAGTCGGCGGCGAATTTTACTGCCGTTCAATCCAGAAGATGCACGCGGACGGCTCGCTGTCGTTCTTCTGCGCCATCGACGATGGTGTCGTGCTTGCCGTCGCCCAGCCTAAGGACATGGTCGAGGCGACCCGCGCCGCGCTCAGCGACGTCAGCGAAAGGCTTGGCGGCATCGACCTGATCCTCGGTTTCGACTGCGTGCTGCGCCGGCTCGACGCGCGCAACCGCCAAGTCTATCGCGAGATTTCGGAACTCTACAAGGTCAACAACGTCCTCGGCTTCGGCACCTATGGCGAACAGTACCGTTCGATGCATCTGAACCAGACCTTCACCGGCATCGCCTTCGGTGAACGCAATGCGGCCGAAGCGGCGGAGTAGGAAATCCGGGATGCCGCTCAGGAACATCGACGACCTGGAAAAGCTGAAGAAGATCAACGCCGCGCTGATCAGCCGCGTAGAGCGTTCCATGGACCAGCAAGGCAATGCCTTTTCGCTGTTCCAGACCGCCATTTCGCTTGAGAGCCGGGTGCGCAGCCGCACCGAAGAGCTGCATTCGACCTTGCGCCGGCTGGAGCAGTCGAACATCGACTTGAACGCAGCCAAGGAAAACGCCGAGCTGGCAAACCTGTCCAAGACCAGGTTCCTGGCGGCCGCCAGCCATGACGTGCTGCAGCCGCTGAACGCCGCGCATCTGTCGGTCTCGGCGCTTGCCGAAGTACAGACCAGCGAGGAAGGCAGAAAGCTGGTCCGCCAGGTCGAGCGATCGCTGGAGACGATGGAGGACCTGCTCCGCACCTTGCTCGACATTTCCAAGCTCGATGCCGGCGTCGTGCAGCCCGACATCACCGATGTCAGCCTGGAGACGCTGTTTTCGTCTCTGCGCTCGGATTTTCAGCCGGTTGCGGAGATGAAGGGGCTGACGCTGAAGTTCCGGCCGGTCAATGCGCTCGTTCGTTCGGACCGAACCTTGCTGCGCCGCATCCTGCAGAACATCCTGTCCAATGCACTGCGCTATACCCGCTCGGGCGGCGTGTTGGTCGGCACCAGGCATCGCGGCGACACGATCCGCATCGACGTCGCCGATACCGGCTGCGGCATCCCCGACGACCAGCGCGAGGCGGTGTTCGAGGAATTCCATCGCGGCGTGATCCCGACGGATGCCGGGCTTGCCGCCGGCGGGCTGGGGTTGGGGCTGGCCATCGTGCGCCGCATCGCCGCGGCACTCGGCCATCCCGTCACGTTTTCGTCGAAGGTCGGACATGGCACGATTTTCCATATCGACGTTCCGGTCGGGATCGGCGACACGGCCGATCCAATCGCCAGCACCGTCGACATGGAGCGGCCGCGCGGCTACGGTCTGTTCGGCACAAGGGTGCTGCTGGTCGAGAACGACATCGACGTGCTGCAGGCGATGACCTCCCTGCTCGAGCGCTGGCAATGCCTGGTGCGCCCCGCCACCTCGACCGGTGACGCGCTCGACTTGCTTGGCGATACCGACTGGTTGCCAGATATTGTCATAGCCGACCAGCATCTCGACGGCGGCGACCTCGGCACCACCACAATCGCCAAAGTTCGTGATTGTCTCGGCCGCGCGGTGCCGGCGCTGATCGTCACCGCCGACGGCTCGGAAAGTGTCGCCAAGGCCGCCCGCGCCGCCGGCATCGAGCTGATGCGCAAGCCGCTGAAGCCGGCGCAACTGAGGGCGTTGCTGGCACATCTGCTGGCTTGAACTGGTCGTATCTTCCCAGCACACGGATCACCGTATTCCAGCCATTACTTGTGCCTCGGCGGTAATTCATATGAAGCAGATTCACTTCTTCGCGCTAAAGGACGATCTTCTTCCCGTATTGGAGGCAGTAGAACGTGAAATTTCGATAAAATACATCCTTATGGGTCATTTTCCCAAGATGGAATTCGACTTTTTTAGCAATAGAATGCAAATTCCAACTCTTGGGCAATCAACCACTGAATCGGCTTCCAGCGGTCGATCATTTCTTGTCACTGGCCACGCTGTGCCCATTGAGGTGAGGCCGATAAAAACACCTTCCGGCATCCGGTATTCGTTAGATCAGCTTGGCAATCCGGACACAGTAACTTTTTCCCCTGGTGGGCGATGGGCTGAAGATGTTGTGATAAATGGCCGCGTGGCAACGGTCTCCGACACGCCGCTCGCTCAGGAGCTAATGAAGACTTTTAATAGAGCATTCAAAAAGCAATTTAGTAAAATTAAAGCATTCTACGTTGGACCCGGGGCCGCCATTTTACTAGACGAGGGAAAGCGGCTAACTGCTGCAGAGCAATCGCCGCGTGAATTTGATCTGACTAGACAGGCGCGGGTTGCTTAGCTGGTGTCAGGAACGTGAGAGCCGTCGCTAGTCTAGTCCGATTGCGGTGACACGAGTGCGGTCGACTACGGTGACAGTGCGCTTTTTAGCGAGCGCTCTCAAAACCCCGCCGGATCGCGAAAAAGCTCGGCATTGTCGAGCTTCGAGACCTCGATCACCGCCTGTGTGCGGCTGTAGACGTTGAGCTTGCGCAGGATTTCCGAGACATGCGCCTTGACTGTGGTCTCGCCGACCTGCAGTTCATAGGCGATCTGCTTGTTGAGCAGGCCCTGGCGCAGCATCTGCAGCACTTTGAGCTGCTGCGGCGTCAGCGTAGCCAGGCGCTGCACCATCTCGGCGCGGTCGGTGCTGTCGGCGTCGCGCGGCCGGCCCTCATAGGTCTCGGGAACATAGATCGCACCTTCCATCACCGAGCGGATGGCGGCGGCAAGGTCGCTCTTGCGCGCCGATTTCGGGATGAAGCCGGCCGCACCGTAGGACAGCGCCTCGGAAATGATCTTCGGTTCCTCGTAGCCGGAGACGATGACCACCGGCAGGCGCGGATAACGCGTCCTGAGCTGCAGCAGCCCGTCAAACCCATGCACGTCGGGCATGCTGAGATCGAGCAGCGCCAGGTCGAACGGCTTGGCATCCGTCAGAAGCTCGAGCGCCTCGGCAATCGAGCGCGCCTCCACCGTGTCGACCTCCGGATAGGCCATCTGCACGGCGCTGTGCAGCGCCTCGCGAAACAGCGGATGGTCGTCAATGATCAGGAACCTGGCGCGATCGGTCATCAGCTTCATTTCGGTTTGGTCTGGCCTAGAATAGTCCTGCAACCATGGCCAGCTTATTGGCAAATAGTACATTGCCATCTTGGCCGGCTAAAGCAGAATGTGCCCATGATTTCCGCGGCGCCATGCGGCAGATGTGGCCGTTCTGAAATGCAATGCCTTGCCCGGTGGCCCAAATCGGCCGAATGTGCCGGCGACAGATCCATTGAAACAGAGACAGGTCGTGACCGACTTCCGGCTTCGCGTGACAGCCAGTGACCGCCGGCTTTCGCATTGTTGCCGGCCGCCACACGACGCTTCCCCGACGCCCGCCTTGTTCGCGGCCGCACCGATGGTATCGGCTGGTCTGGGGTCGCGCTGGTATACGGGCTGGTTTCCTGGACAAACGCAGCAAGCTGATAGTGCTGCCGTTCAAGCCCCGCCAGGCGCTCGATGCCGTACTGGTAACACCTTGCCGCCATCGCGCTTTGGGCGCGACTTTGCCCGCGATATCCAAGCTGTAGTCCACGATCTGGGCCGCGCCAAGCCAGAACCAACTGATCGCAGTCGCTGATGTTGAAGCTATACGATCCGGTTGGACCAATTTCAGCATATTCCCGTTGAGCCCAACGCCCCCCGAGGCTGACAGCACGTCGGCAATGACTTACGAATCGTCTACGCGCTCGCCTGCGTTCGTTCCAACGCGTGGGACCGGGCGATTTCGTCCGGCCCCCAAGGATAGTGTCTGATCAGTCGTTAGGCCGGCAACGCGCCGGATCTCTTGGCCGTCCAGGTGGCGATATAGTCCATCAGTCCTGGATTGAGGCAATCATAAGGTTCGA
>NZ_JAMYUM010000047.1:0-16654 GCF_040322975.1 Mesorhizobium sp. M0074 | reverse complement strand
TCGATTGGTCATGGCACTTCCCCTTCCACGGGAATCGGTGATCGCAATGTCACCACCGTGCCATGGCCGCTCGCCCCTCAGAGCAAGCGCCGTTCTCTCTCCAAAACTTTTTGCAGAACCTTCAGCACACTATCCGGACAGACGACGGCCGCCATGGTCGGGCTCGGCAGTATGGTGTCGCAGAAGAAGGATTCCATTGGCGCCGTGATGTCGCGGCGTGAGGGCTTGGCAGGCGATAAACGCCGGCTGGTGGGATTGCAGCCCCTCGATCCGGCCGGCAAGGTGGTCAGCGGCTCGCATCTCTTTGCCGAGGACGCGCCGCGGAGTCTCGATACCGATCAGGGTTGGATCACGTCGGCCTGCTACAGCCCGCATGTGGGCTCGATGATCGGCCTATGAAAAAGGCGATGAACGGCTGGGCGAGGTGATCATGGCCGCGAACCCGCTCGAAGGCGAAAGCGCGCACCTGCGTGTCGTGCCGGCGCATTTTGTCGATCCTGAAGGAGCACGTCTTCGTGAGTGAGCTGAGACCCATCACGGCGCTTGGTGCCGTACTACCACGCCTCGAATCGTTCGGGGCGTTGGAGATCCGCGAGAACACGGCTCTGGCGCTTACCTCTCTGGCGCTACGCTTAGGAACCGTTGAGCCCACGCCTTTCGGGCTCACTTTTCCTGGACCCGGCCGCTGGGTTGCGGGGCAGGGGGTTGCCGCCCTATGGACCGGACCGGGTCGAGGCCGAGTGTCGCGCCGAGCCGGATTTTGACGCGGAGCTCAAGCAGGTCGCCCGCGGCTGCTCGGTGACCGAGCAGACCGATGGTTGGATCGCTTTCGAGATTATCTCGCGGGCCGGCTCGATGCCTCTTGAGGCATTGCTGTCGAAGCTTGTCAACATCGATCCCGCGGACTTCGGCCCGGGCCGCGCGACGCGTACCGGCCTTGAGCATATGAGTTGTTTCGTCATCCGCCGCGGCGACGCTCATGTCGCCGTGCGGGGCGCGCGCTCGTCCGCCGGATCGCTCTGGGATGCGTTGCGACTGGAGGAAAAGATCATATGACCGCTCAGATCATCGACGGCAAGGCGTCTCGCGACGCAGCTACTTTCGAGGGTGGCTGGCCATGTGACGCGGCTCAAGGAGGAGCATGGCGTTACACCGGGGCTGGCTGTCGTTCTGGTAGGCGACGATCCGGCGTCGGAAAACCGATGGCGCAACTCCTGCTCAACGACAGCTGTACTGTAACCATTGCTCATTCCCGTACACGCGATCTGGCATCAATCTGCCGTCGGGCCGATATCCTCGTGGCCGCCGTCGGCCGCGCGGAGATGATCTCCGGCGACTGGATCAAGGCAGGCGCGGCGGTAATCGATGTGGGCATCAACCGCATCGTGCGGGATGGCCAGCAACTCCTGGTGGGCGACGTGAACTTCAGCAGCGCGGCGGAGAGAGCGGGCGCGATAACGCCAGTGCCGGGAGGTGTAGGTCCCATGACCATCGCCTGTCTGCTCGCCAACACGGTCACGGCCAGTTGCCGTTCTCACGCGCTGCCCGCGCCCGAGGGGCTGACTTTATGAGCCCCTTCCCATCGGGTAGTCTCGCTGATACGTCCGAACGGATCTGCTTTGCACACACGAGAAAGTTCGATATGGAAAAATACTGCCTGACTGTCACCTGCAAGTCCAAGCGCGGGATCGTCGCCGCTATCGCAGGTTACCTCGCCGAGAACGGCTGCAACATCACCGACAGTTCGCAATTCGATGATGTGCAAACGGGCAATTTCTTCATGCGCGTGAGCTTCATCTCCGAAGAAGGCGTTGACCTTGACCTGCTGCGCAGCGGGTTTGCCGACACCGCCCGGGCGTTCGGAATGGAATCTGCCTTTCATGACGAGACCGACAGGATGAGGGTCATCATCGTGGTCTCGCACTTCGGGCATTGTCTCAACGACATCCTATATCGGTGGCGCATCGGAGCGCTACCCGTCGACATCGTGGCGGTTATCTCCAACCACCTGGACTATCAGAAGCTCGTCGTGAACCACGATGTTCCGTTCCACTACGTGAAGGTGACGAAGGAGAACAAACGCGAAGCCGAAGCGCACCAAATGCGCATCGTCGAGGAGACCGGCGCAGAGCTGGTCGTACTTGCCCGCTACATGCAGGTTCTGTCGGATGAGATGTGCGAGAAGATGTCAGGCCGCATCATCAACATCCACCATTCGTTCCTTCCGTCCTTCAAAGGGGCAAACCCCTACAAGCAGGCGTTTGAACGCGGCGTGAAGTTGATTGGTGCGACCTCGCACTATGTCACCGCCGATCTCGACGAGGGTCCGATCATCGAGCAGGACATCGTACGCGTCACCCACGCCCAGAGCCCGTCCGACTACGTCTCGCTCGGCCGCGACGTCGAAAGCCAGGTTCTCGCACGCGCCGTACATGCCCATATCCACCGCCGCGTGTTCCTGAACGGGAACAAAACCGTGGTCTTCCCCGCTTCGCCGGGCTCGCACGCTTCGGAACGGATGGGATGAGAGCATACGGAGGCAGCGTCGGTCCGCACAGGGGTCTTGGTTAGTGAGCGTTCTCAGCCTGTTCTCCTTCGACATCGCGAGGACAATTGCGGGCGACCTCCGGCGGCCCCGCCAAGTCTGCCGACCCGGAGGTGCTGCCCGGGATCCCGGCGATCGCGGCAGATCGAGGCCCGCCGGAGAAGCGCCTGACCTGCCAGTAGCATTCTACCCCGGGCCCGCAAGGCCGGTTGGCCTCTGATTGCACTTCATGCAACGGCCGCCGCTCCTTCCACGATCTGCAACAGCGTGCATGCCACTGCTGTCTTGGGGGACGCAAGCGCAATTGCGACCGCGCCCCATGGCGACCTTGGAGGCCTTGTCATGGCTGATGGCCCGGCGTTCGGCCTGACCGACACGCATCGAACCTCATCTGCCGTTCGCCCGTCCTCCCAGGGCAACCGGCTGTCATCGAACATGCTTCGGCGGCAGCCATTTTTCTGCTGGCCATCTTGCGATTGGGATCCGGGCGTGAGTCCATGTGGGCTGGAGCGTTGACATGCCGCAGAACATGATTGTGAAGACGAGCCTCTGAAGTCTTGATTTGTCGAAGTATCGCTTGATGCGCTGAAGGAAAATTGCCGGTCCGTTTTTTCTTCGGCGGGATGTTCGCCTACGCTTTTCCCTCCGCCGCGAGCGTGCGGATAGCAGCGAGCGCGCTGGAATTGCGGCGCGAAGAGGCAATCCGTAAGCTCGTGGGGCGCTATGCAAAAAGTCTGAGTGGTCAGGCCGTAGCCATCTGGCGACACGGTTGGGGCGAACAACAGTGACGCGGTGGGTCGCACCTGGCTTCTGATTCCCGCACATTCGCGATATCTCGCCGCTAGATGGGGACGATACAAAAACTGCATTTGACGCAAGCCGCCCGCACGACTGATGGTCTGGCTGGAATAGAGACGCGGAGCCGCGACGGTCCAGTTTACTGTTTGCGCCATCGGACCGTCAAGATGGCATTTGGTTGAGGTTAAATATGACAACGGTATCCTCGGCGATTCCCCTGACAGGTGTCCCTTTCCCGAGATCAGAATATGAGCGAAGGCAGCTTAAGGTGTTGGAGGCCGTGGTAAGCGCGCGGCTGGACGCACTAGTGGTAAGTGCGCATGGCCATCTTCGGTATCTCAGCGGATACGATGGAAGTGGCGGATACTTTGCGCCGTTTCCTTTGATTCTGGTCCCGGGTCGGCCACCAACTTATGTAGTTCGAGAATACGATGAGTACGCAGTTCGCGCCAATAGTTGCATTGATGAAGTCGTTACTTATACTCATCAGCCTGATTTCGGGACGGTTTGCGCCGACGTCATCCGGCGGTATGGGCTGCAGAGCAAGCGGGTCGGATTTGAGCTTGGTTGCTGGAATCTTGCACCGGCCGATATCAGTGCCCTCCAGGGGCAGCTTCCCGATTTGAAGATAACTGATGCAACTCGGCTGGTTTCTTCGGTGGCGGCGGTGAAGACCGAGCTAGAACTCCTTTGCATGCGCGACGCGATGCGCATGACCGACTTGGCGTTGAGGACCTTCCAGAGCTCTCTGCGGGTAGGAGTTACCGAATTGGAAATGGCGGGGACCATGGCGGCGGCGATCAAAGCTGATGCCAGCAACGTTGGCGGAGAAGTCGGGATGGCTCCTCCTACGATTCTGTTCGGGGAGCGGACAAAGTTGCCGCATGGCCCCCCAAGCCATCATCCAATCAATGATAATGAGCCAGCCTTTCTAGAAGTCGGCGCATCGAAGCACGGGTACGCCGTTGGAATGGTTCGGTGCGCCGTACTTGGCCGACATCCGGAGACCGAATCCCTGCACGACCTGGCCGAGGAGGTCATCGAAACACTCATCGCCGCGATCAAGCCGGGTACTACCGCGGCGGCGGTGGACGCTACGGGTCGCGAGGTACTAAAGAGATCTGGGTGGCAAGGAGTTTTTCGCCAACGAACCGGATACCAAACCGGAATGAATTGGACTGAACGCGGTGACCTGAGTTTAGAGCCAGGCGTTGAAGATGTCCTTCAGGCCGGCATGACATTGCACATGCCAAATATACTGCGCAGCAAAAACGGCTACCTCTTTGGCGCTGGCGCCCACGTCTTGGTAACCGAGCATGGTAGCGAGGTGCTCAGCCGCATACCGCATACGCTCTATCGCGCATGATTTTATGCAAGTCTTATCGCGATGAAGCACTGCTTATCGCTGTGCGGCGGGAGCTCTGTGCGGTTGAAGGCCTAGCGACAAGACGTGCGTTGTGGCGGCAATACCAGAACTGCGCGACACGCTCGTTACCTCGCCACCGTTTTTCTGGCGCCGTGATTGCCCACGCCGTGTGGCTATATTTCCGGTTTCCGATCAGCCTGTGCCTGGTGGAGGACATGCTGGGGGCATCGTCGTCAGCCATGAGACGGTGCGGCGTCGGTTCGAGAAATTCGGCCGTGGTTTTGCCGGAAAGATACGCCGTCGCGTCCCGCAATTCGGTGATAAAATGCATCTGGACGGGATCGTCCTTAAGGTCGAACTCTGGCGTGTGCAGCCGAGTAGGTCCTGCGGCGGAGGAACAGCGGCCACTTCGGACCACATCCACGGCGCGTCCGGCTAGCCATCTGAAAACGCGATGGCTCGGTCCGGGACTTTATATTGGCAAGCTGACGATAACTTGGCGCATACTCGCAGAGCGAAGGACGCAACCGGCTAAGGTCGCGTGAACACTCAGAATAAGGCTGACAATGAGCAAAGCACCACATCTCACGTTTGATCTGGATATGCCCGGCGTGAGCAGGGGGCATTTAGTCGTCCCCGGAGGTTCTGACCGCGGAGAGCTTTTGCTCCCGGTCTTCAGTCTCAATAAAGGAGAGGGGCCTCGCCTTCTTGTAACCGGCGGCAATCATGGCGACGAACTGGAGGGACCACTTGTCGCGCGACGGCTTATCGAGTGGCTGCAAAAAGAGCAAATCTGTGGAAGGGTCATCGTCCTACCGGTGCTCAATCCATTGGCCGTAGAGGCTTGGAGCCGAAACACTCCGCTCGACGGGTTAAATCTCAATCGCATCTTTCCGGGGCGCGCCGACGGGTCGGTAACACAAAGAATCGCGGATGCGGTTTCCCGCGTATTGTTGCCAATGGCCGACACAGTATTTGATCTGCACAGCTTTGGACCAAGGTGGGATTTTCCACCGGCGGCTACGACGCACCCCATTGCCGATCCCGATCTTATGGCCAGGACTGTGAGAATGGCGGAAGCGTTTAAATTGCCATTGACATTGGTCTGGCAACACAACGACACGGTTGGAATGTTCGATATAGTGGCCCAAAACCGGGGCAAGGTATTTGTTTGCGCCGAATTCGGCGGCGGCACGGTCGGCGCGAATAATCTGGCGATCTACGAGGCTGGAGTACGCAACGCGATCATCGCGCTCGGGCTGGTCGAGGGTGAGGCTGAGTCATTAACGTTCCGTGAACAGAAGTCCTGCCAAACACTCGAAACGCATCCGTCTGACGAGTTGAAATCGCCTGCAACAGGCATCTTCGAACCTCGCCGCTCGGTGTTCGATGAAGTGAAGCAGGGAGATGTTATAGGCATCCTGCATCTGATGGATTCGCCAGCCGCCGAGTCCATTGACATCTGCGCACCGGGGCCATCTATCGTCTTAGGTATAGCATCGGGGGCGCATGTTGACGCCAACAAATTAGTAGCCATCGTTGCTCGACCGTTGAAACTCTGAGGATCGGATACGCAGAGAACTTCTGACTACATTAGCAGAAAAAGGAGTTTAGCTTCCGGTGCGTCTGTTGGATTGGTTAGCTGGCCGTTGAAGAAGGTTATTGTGCGCAGAAGTCTTCTGTTTGCAGCAACAACTTTTCGACGACGGCATGCTTGCTCCGCACGGAGCAAGCAGTGTGTTGCAGGTACTCTGCACAACCCCGCGAAATTGGGTGAACCTGATCGATACGAGCCTGACTTGCGATCCAAAAAAGGAATCCTGTAAGGGACAGGATATTGAGGAGGAACAAACAATGAGCATGCCAATAAACCGTAGACATTTCATGCATGGAGCATCCGCTATCGCAGTAGGTGCGTTGTCTTACCAACCCCGCCGCACTGTTGCTCAGTCCTCGGGCGAACTCAAGGTCGCACTCAATGGCGGTGACTATGCAAAGGCGTGTATCGAGGCCTATGTAAAGCCATTCGAAGCCGAGACGGGAGTTAAAGTGACCCCGATCGCTGAAGAAGTCCCATCGTCCACGCTTGAGCTAATGGTGTCCACCAACAGCGTTTCGGTGGACGTGATTCCTGTGACCGCAGGAGGCGCTGCACTAGCTTCTAAAAAGCTTCTCTTAGAGGAGATAGATTACTCCATCTACAAGAAGGACGAGTTGGATGCGATCGTAGACGTCACCAAGACTCCCTACAGTATAGGGTCGATCATCTACGGGCTTTGTATGGTATACAACACCGAGAAGTTCCCCTCTGGCAAGCCGCGGCCGGCTACATGGGCGGAATTTTGGGATGTCAGCAAGTATCCCGGGGTTCGCACGTTGACCAGCGGCGTGTACGCGGAAGCCGGCCCATGGGAGCAAGCACTGCTCGCGGACGGCGTGCCCGCTGACGCCCTCTACCCCTTGGATATCGACCGAGCTTTCGCCAGCTTGGACAGGATCAAGCCGCATATCCGCAAATGGTTTGTTACCGGGTCTGAGAACCAACAATTGCTGCACGACAAGGTTGTTGACGTAGCGCTATCCTACGACGGCCGGGCGATTGCGTTGATGGACCAAGGCGCCCCGATTGAGGTCAACCGAAATCAACAAAAAGTGACTTGGGAAAGCTGGGCTATCCCAAAGGGTGCCAAAAATCTGCAGAACGCACAGAAATTTATTGAATTCATTACCCGCGCCGACAGGCAGGCCGCATTTGCAAAGCTCATTCCCTATGGTCCCGCGAACCGAAATGCGTATAAACTGCTGCCAGTCGATGTCGGGCGAAAATTTGCCAGCCATCCTGATTACCTAAAGTCCAGCATACTAAGTGACGCCAAGTGGTACACTGAGGCAGGATCAGACGGCGTGACAAACAGCGAACGGCTTGTCCGGCGTTGGAACGAGTGGATTCTTCAGTGATGGCTGATCAGGGGAAAGGCGGCCAGACGGCCGCCTTTCAGAAGGGAGAATGGATTGAGCCGCCTCTTCTAGCACTCTGCGATCTCGAACCAGCATGCCGGACAGCCGCTTTCGGGTCGAGTGTTGGAGGGATCAATCATGACCTGCATCTTAAAGGCACCACCCTACCAATGGCCAAGGATGAAGCATTGAAAATGAGTTCGGTTTCGGCGCAGATTCAGTTCTGCAAGGTAACCAAGATGTACGGGGCGGTCGCTGCGGTCAAGGACTTATCGCTTGCGGTTAGTCGCGGCGAGTTTTTGACCATTCTCGGGCCAAGCGGCTCTGGCAAGACGACAGCCTTGATGTTGCTCGCCGGGTTTGTAGCGCCTACTGAGGGAGACATCCTGATTGATGGGCATTCCGTCGCCTCAGTGCCGTCTTACCGGCGCGACCAAGGCATCGTTTTTCAGAGCTATGCACTTTTTCCGCACCTCACGGTCCGCCGGAATCTGGAATTTCCACTCGAAATGCGCGGCGTCAAGGCGGCCGGGAGGGCAGCCCATGTCGATCGAATGCTTGAGCGCGTCCACCTAAAGGAATATGGCGGCCGGATGCCGTCGCAACTAAGCGGGGGCCAGCAGCAGCGCGTGGCGCTTGCGCGTGCGCTGATAGCCGATCCGCCGATTCTCCTCCTCGACGAGCCCCTCGGCGCCCTTGACCGCAATCTTCGCGAGCAGATGCAGGGCGAGATCAAGAGCCTGCACCGAGAGTTTGCCAAGACCACTGTATGCGTCACGCATGACCAGGAGGAGGCGCTCACGCTGTCGGACCGCATCGTCGTCATGCGCGACGGTCGAATCGAGCAAACCGATACACCGGAGGCTCTCTATGACCGGCCTGCGTCGCGGTTCGTGGCGAATTTCTTGGGCGAGGCCAACATCCTCGAAAATCGCGGATTCAAAGTTGAGTCCGATGCCGTGCCGCCCTCGGGCACCGTTGCGATGCTTCGGCCAGAACGTATCTGCGTCGCCGCTCGCGCGGCTCCAATGCGAGCCGACTCTGACCAAAGACAGTCTATCGCGGGCACTGTCGCAGACATGATTTATGCCGGCCCATTGCGGAAATACCATGTGCGCGCCGGGAACAGTGTGCTGATTGTGCGCGAACACGTTGGCGCCGGCCAACAGATCTTTCGAGCTGGCGACGAGGTGCGCCTCGACTGGTTGCGCTCGGACGTTCGCTTTGTCAGTGCGTGAGGTGCCGAACGAGGGAATCGGGATGAAGACGTTTCAGAAACTGGGCCGAATGCCCGTAATGCTCACTGGCCCCGCCCTCGCCGTGCTGCTCGTCGTATTCGGCATTCCGAGCATCCTGCTCTTCCTGGCCAGCCTCAAAGCCCCGGCTTTCTCGCTCACCAACTACCAGTCGTTTTTCAGCCAGCCGGCGAATGTCCATGTGCTCTACCAGACGCTCGAGATCAGCGGGTTAGCCACGGCAATCTGCCTCCTCGTCGGCTACCCTACGGCCTATCTGATCGTGGCGGCATCGAAGAGGTTGCGCATGGCCCTCATCCTGGTCGTCGTCATCCCCTACCTGACCAGTTTGCTAGCGCGCACCTATGCGTGGATCGTGATCCTCGGCGACAATGGCTTGATCAACAATCTACTGCTCGAACTTGGACTGATCTCCAGTCCTCTCCAACTCATCTATAACCGCTTAGCCTTGTATATTGGTATGGTACACATCATGCTGCCGATGATGATCCTGCCGCTGGTTAGCGTCATGATGGGAATAGATAAGTCCCTCATGGCGGCCGCCCGTAGCATGGGAGCGCGGCCGTTCACCGCCTTCTGGCGGGTATTCTTCCCACTCAGCATGCCGGGCGTGCGCAGCGGCTGTCTGTTGGTCTTTGTAATCTGCCTCGGCTTCTACATCACGCCCGCAGCCCTTGGTGGGTTGGGAGACGCCATGCTTTCCACCTTCATCGCGTCGCAGGTCCAGACGTTCTTTGACATCGGGCGTGTCGCCGCATCTGCCTTTATCCTCCTGGCGATCGCTATCGTCGTGCTGTCCACGTTCGGCCTTGATCTTTCTGGTACACAGCGACAATCGGCGCAACCTGCGCGGAAGTATTGGGTCAATCGATCGACGGTTTTCGGTAGGTTTAAACGTCATCTAGACGAGGCTCTTACTCGCCGTCTGGCCAAACGTTGGACGATGAATCTCTACCAAGCCGCCGGAAAAAGCAATTGGCCGAAGAAGTCCGGCATTATATTCCTAGTGGTAGTCGTTTTTTACTTGCTGGTTCCGGAACTTCTCGTCGTCATCATGTCGTTTAGCGCAGGACAGTTTTTGCAATTTCCGCCCCCAGGCCTTTCGCTGCAGTGGTATCGCGCGTTCTTCAGCGATCCCTGGTGGTATGGCGCCGCCTTGACAAGCATCCAGATCGGCATTGTGACTACGATGCTATCCACCATCCTAGGCACGCTTGCGGCTTACGGCCTCAGCCGCAGTCATCCGCGGTTGCGCAGTGCCTTGACCATGGTGATCCTGACGCCGATCACCTTTCCGGTCATCGTCGTGGCAATAGCGACCTATCTCGGGCTACTCAAACTCGGGCTGCTTGGCTCGATGACCGGCATTGTCCTAGCGCATACCATCGGCGCTATCGGCTATGTCGTCGTGATCGTATCCGCCACGCTGGCGAATTTCGATACCGCGTTGGAACGGGCGGCCATGAGCATGGGGGCTAATCCGTTGCGGACTTTTATTCGGGTGACGCTGCCGTTGATAAGGCCTGGGATTATCGGCGGCGCCGTGTTCGCGTTCCTCGCCTCCTTCGATGAGGTAGTCGTCACATCGCTGGTAGCCGGGTTCTCAATCCGCACACTGCCATTGAAGATGTGGGAGAATATTCGAAACCAGATCGACCCGACAATTGCTGCAGTCTCGTCGCTACTGATCCTCATCCCGGTATTTTGTCTAATCGTCCTCTACGTCGCAGGGTGGCGGTCGACGCCGAGCCTTCAGCGCGCGGGTCCAGCACCTGCGGCTTGAGACGGCTCCTTGAGTGTCAGAGACGGTAGCCAGTAGGGTGAAGTGCTCTTGATCTGTGCATCAGGACAAGGATTTGAGTCTCAATCTCGGCGCTGCTGGCGGGAATGTCATTCGCGGCGACTAGCCGTCGAGGCGCCCTGCATCGCCGATCCCTGTCCTTAAATGTCCGTGATGGCTTGTCACGTGCAAGTTGCCCTGCGCTAAATCCCGCCAAGCGTATCGGGTAGCGCGGAAACCAACTCAACGCGAGCGCATCCCAAGAGGCTATCCTACTGTCATCTCAAAGCGCGATGGTACCGTTCGCGACTCTATGTTGGCGCATCCAACACCAAGTCGCGCATACTTCACGGGCAGTGTTTCCATCGGTATCAGTCCCAACTCAGAGTAAGGTGTAGTGCAGATAAGAGATGTCCTCTCGCCATTGGCATTTTTCTGTGACGACCGGCACGGAATGCGAAACCTCTTCGAGTCTGACTCTCAGGATGATGCCGTCGCAGGATATGGCAGCGCGATGGAGCTTTCTGGCGTCGATGGCGAACTCCTCGCGCTGGAGCCGTTCCGCGCAATAATACCCTCCCTCGACTACGACACACGGCGCTTTCTTTTCCCGGCACCGCAATCTTCAAACCCTTCCCTATCTTCGAACAAGGTGCGGAACCCTTCTGCAACTTGTCCCGCCTCTGCTCCGTCAAAATAAGGGAACGTATGCGCGACTATTCGGTTTTTTCCATCATACGCAATGGTCTTGCCGGCCAAAGGTACTGGCGGCGCGCTTGGCGCGCTCCCGATCCGAAGCCGGCCTATGATGTTGTCATTGTAGGCGGCGGCGGGCACGGCCTCGCGACCGCATTCTACCTCGCCGAGAACCACGGGATACGCAACGTCGCCGTGCTAGAGAAGGGCTATGTTGGCGGCGGCAACGTCGGCCGCAACACGACTGTCATTCGCTCCAACTACTTGCTCGACGGCAACACCCAGTTCTACGAATTCTCGATGAAGCTCTGGGAAGGCATGTCGCAGGCGCTGAATTTCAATGTCATGTTCTCGCAGCGCGGCATGCTAATCACGGCCCATTCGGCTGACCAGCTCGACGGCTTCGGCCACCGCGCCAACATCATGCGGTTGAACGGCATCGACGCCGACATTCTCAACCGCGACGAGGTGCGGCGGCTCGTCCCTTACCTGGATTTTTCCGAAACGGCGCGTTCCCCGATCCATGGTGCTATCTTGCAGGGCCGTGCCGGGACCGCGCGGCATGATGCCGTCGCTTGGGGTTATGCGCGCGCAGCCGACTCTCATGGTGTCGACATCATCCGGGGCTGCGAGGTGACGGGTTTCGTTCGTGATGGCGAGTGCATCGTCGGCGTGGAGACGACGAAGGGCAAGATTGGGGCCGGGAAAGTCGGGCTTGCGGTGGCGGGTCACACATCGGTGCTCGGCCGGAAGGCGGGCCTGGAACTGCCGATTGAGAGCCATGTCCTGCAGGCTTTCGTGACGGAACCGGTCAAGCCCCTAGTCCACCAGATCGTGGCCCACGGCACTGAGCATTTCTACGTCAGCCAGTCCGACAAGGGTGGGCTGGTCTTCGGAGGCGGGCTCGACGGCTATAATTCTTATGCTCAGCGCGGCAATCTCGGGATGGTTCGCGAAGTCGCGGAGGCGGCAGTCGCGCTAATGCCCAGCATTTCCCGCCTGCGCATTTTGCGCCACTGGGGCGGGGTGATGGACATGACGCCGGACGCCAGTCCCATCATCTGCCCTACGCCAGTCGACGGGCTCTACCTAAACGGTGGCTGGTGCTATGGCGGCTTCAAGGCCACGCCGGCCTCAGGGTGGTGCTTCGCGCACACGATCGCGACCGGCAAGCCCCATCCGCTGAGTGCCTCTTACAGCCTAGACCGTTTCCGCACCGGCCGCACGATCGACGAGGCCGGTGTCGGGCCGTTCGCCTGGCTGCAGTAACCGAGAGACCCAAGACCATGCTACGCATCGAATGTCCCTATTGCGGCCCGCGCGACCACGACGAGTTCCGCTACGGCGGCGACGCGTCCGTCGTCCGTCCTACCCACGACGACGCGGATTTCGAGGCCTGGTACCGTTACGTGTTCGTGCGCGAGAACCCCGCCGGACCGCATCGCGAATACTGGCAGCACGTGATGGGCTGCCGTCAATGGTTGGTGGTCGGGCGTGATACACGCAACCACGAGATCGCCGCAGTCCGCTCCGCACGGGAGCCGCGCGCATGAGGCGGCTTCACGAAGGCGGGCGGATCGACCGATCGCAATGGATCGAATTCACCTTCGACAGCAAAGCTTTAGCCGGCTACCGAGGCGATACGCTCGCTTCGGCACTGCTGGCGAACGGAATCGGCCTAGTAGGCCGCAGCTTCAAATATCACCGGCCCCGCGGAGTCTATTCTGCCGGCCCGGAGGAGCCGAATGCTCTGGTGACGGTGGGGACGGCCGGTCGCCGCGAGCCGAATCTAACGGCTACCACGGTGGAACTGGCCGACGGACTGGTTGCCGAGAGCCAGAACCGGTGGCCGTCGTTGAAGTTCGACATCCAAAGTGTTAACGGACTATTTGCACCGTTTCTTTCGGCCGGTTTTTACTACAAGACCTTCATGGGCCCGACGCGGCGGGCATGGATGTTCTATGAGCATTTCATCCGCAATGCCGCTGGGCTGGGCCGAGCAGGCGAGGAGCCAGATCCGGATCGGTACGAGGTGCGCAATCTGTTCGCCGATGTAGCCGTGATCGGGGCCGGACCGGCAGGGCTTTCAGCGGGCTTGGCGGCGGGCGAGGCGGGCGCCCGCGTTGTTGTCATAGAGCAGGACTTTCTGGCTGGCGGTACGCTTTTGTCGAAACCGGCGGACGGCGAAGCCCAGGCCTGGCTTTCCGGAACGCTCGCAAGGCTCGCCGACATGCCGAACGTTTCGATGATGACGCGCACTACCGCGTTCGGTGCCTATGACAGCAATGTGCTAGGCCTCGTGGAGCGACGCGGCTCAGGAGACACCGATCCGCTAAAAGGCGAGGCGCGTCAGATGGTGGTGCTTTTGCGCGCGAAAACGATCGTCTACGCAACGGGCGCGATCGAGCGACCGCTTACCTTCGCCAACAACGATCGGCCCGGCATCATGCTGGCGTCCGCGGCCCGAATGTATCTGAACCGCTTTGCCGTACTTGCGGGTACGAGGGTGGTGGTTGCAACCGACAACGACAGCGCCTATCCGGCAGCATTCGACCTTGCTGCGGCTGGAGTGGAAATAACGATAGTTGACAGCCGTGCCGAACCGACGCGTGAACTTTTGGAGCAGTCGCGTCGCTTGGGCATTGCGGTCCGCGGGAAATCGCTGATCTCCAATGCTTCGGGGGGGCAGGCCGTACGCGCTGTTACGCTTTCCGAGCCGGGCGGTACGATTACACTGGAGTGCGACCTGGTCGTGGTCTCGGGCGGTTGGTCGCCAACGGTGCATCTGACCTCTCATCTTGATGTAAGGCCGGTATATCGCGAGGACATACACGCTTTCGTACCCGGGAAGCTCAGAGCGGGGCACTTCGCGGCCGGCGCTGTGACAGGAGGGTTCATCACAGCCGGCGCCATCGAGGAGGGGTATCGTGCGGGGGCAGAGGCAGCTACGTTCTGCGGCGCAACGAATTTAGCCCAGCCGTCTCTTAGCCTCGACCTTGCTGAGATCAATGCGGGAAATAATGAGAGCCCTCACGTCGCCCACCACTTCGGGGCGGCAAAGGATGGTAGCCCTGCGACGCGGCCGGAGCATTCTCTCTCCCGTCGGTCGGGCGAGAGGTGGTTCGGGAACCGAAAAGCGGGACTTACCAAAGGCAAGGCCTTCATCGACCTGCAGATGGACGTAACCGTCAGTGACGTCGCGCTGGCGCATCGCGAGGGATACGAGTCGGTCGAGCATCTGAAGCGCTATACGACGCTCGGGATGGGCACCGACCAGGGCAAGACAAGCAATTTCCGCGCGCTTTCCGCGATGGCCGGCCTGCGCGGGATGACGGTTCCAGACGTTGGCACGACAACGTTCCGGCCGCCTTATACCCCAGTCGCCGTCGGAGCGCTGGCTGGGCGCAGCCAGCGCCATCATTACAAGCCGTTTCGGCGCACGCCAATGCATGACTGGCATGTCGCCCACGGCGCGCAGATGCTGGAAACGGGCGTCTGGATGCGGCCTTGGTTCTACCTTGCTTCCGGTCGCGATGTGGATGAGGCCTACCTCGCGGAGATGCGAATGGTGCGCGCGGCAGCCGGCCTCATGGACATCTCCACGCTCGGAAAGATCGACGTCCAGGGGCCGGACGCGGCTGAATTCCTCGACCGCGTCTATGTCAACGGTTTTTCCAAGCTGCCGATCGGCCGCGCGCGTTACGGCGTCATGTTGCGCGACGACGGCATCGTCTTCGATGACGGGACGACGACCCGGCTCGGCGAGCGGCACTTCTTTATGACGACATCGACCGCGAAGGGCGCGGACGTGCTGTCCCGGCTTGAATTCCTGCTCGATACCGCATGGCCGGACCTTCGCGTTTCGGCAACTTCGGTCACCGACGAATGGGCGGCGATGTCTGTGGCGGGTCCGAAGAGCCGCGATATCCTCGCCGCCGCGTTGCCCGATCTGGACCTTTCCAATGAGGCATTGCCGCATATGGGGCTGCTTGAAGCGAACTATAGCGGCACGCCTCTGCGGATCATTCGCCTCAGCTTTTCTGGCGAGCAGGCTTACGAGATTTATGTCGGCGCGAGTATAGGAGAGGAGGTATGGTCCCGGTTGATCGAGGCTGGCACGCCTTTCCGCCTGAGGCCTTACGGTGTCGAAGCTCTGGGCGCCTTGCGCATCGAGAAAGGCCACGTCGCGGGACCGGAGATCAACGGCAGGACGACTCTCGACGACCTCGGGCTCAGCCGCATGGCGGGCAAGCGCAGCGGCTATGTAGGCGATGTGCTCAGCCGCCGCGAAGCCCTGAGCGAGCCGGCTCGCCCGCGGTTGGTCGGGCTGCGCTGCCTCGAGCCGGGCAAGCGGTTGAGCGGAGGCTCGATTCTGTTCAAGCCTGGCGAGCGAATACACGGCCACGGTCTCGGCCACATCACCTCGATCACCTACAGCCCCACGCTGGGGGCGTGGGTCGCACTCGGACTGCTTGCCAGGAATGCGGCTGAGGAAGGCTCCGAGATCGTCGCATCTTGTCCGATAAAGGGCGAGACGGTTCGGGCCCAGATAGTATCGCCTATGTTCCTCGACCCGAAGGGAGAGCGGCTGCATGGCTGACGATTCGAACATGGCTATCTTCGAGATGGTCGCTTATGACTGCTCGATCCTTCAATTCGAGGGCTGGGATGGCGCGATGGCGCGATTCGGGGCGGTACTGAATCAGATGCTGGGCGGACCGCTGCCGAAGATGGTCGGCGACACTGCACGTCATGACGACTGGCTAGTTATCCGCATTGCGCCGCGCCGGTTCTGGCTGCTTTGCGACGGCCCGCCGCCTAGTGTCGACGTTGATGCGGAACTCGGCTGCGCTCTGCCGCTCGGCGAGGGTAGGGCTCGGCTCCGGCTTTCCGGCAGGGGCCTCAAACATGTGCTGGAGCGGTGCGTCGCGATTGATTGGGCGGCACTGGAAGATGGACGGGCAGTCCAGACCAAGCTCGATCGAACGCCAGTGTTGCTGCTGCGCAGGAGCGGGTTCGAATGCGACCTTCTCGTCCCGCGCAGCCTCAGTAAGGGCCTGACGGAGTGGCTTGCCGACGCCTCTGCGGCCGTCAATTAACTACCCCACGAACCGGTCGGACAGGGCTGCCCACCTAGTCAAATGTACGATCGGCGTCCTCGAAGAAAGCAAACCACTTAATTGCCTGGTGCAATCGACATTTCAAGATAGGAGAGCTGCTATGCCCACAAATAGTCAACAGGAACGCGTGCCTGC
>NZ_JAMYUM010000046.1:0-17468 GCF_040322975.1 Mesorhizobium sp. M0074 | reverse complement strand
ACACAGTCCATTATCACAATCACAGGATCAGCAGATCCAGCTTTTTCAATAACATAGCGAGGTGTGCATTATGTCGTGGGATCGGGAGGTCCAAGGAACAGGACCGTGTCGCCATGAGCGATCCAGCGGCAGGTCGCCAGCTCCCCGGATTTGGCGCTGATCCAGCGACGGCTGCGCGTCGAAGTCGAAGCCGTCGAGTTCGCGCACAAACGGGAACTGCGCGATCTGGCCTGCCATGGAGATGCGCCGCTCGTCGCGCCGCGCGATCTCGCGCGTCACCAGGAAAGCCAAAGCCTCGCGCAAGGTCATTTGCGAACGCGCCGCTTCGTCCAGCAGCGTATCGAGCTGATCCCGGATCGCGGTCAGCTTCAGCCGGTCGAGCTGAGCCACCAGCATCTCGTGATCGACCGTCGTCATCCCCAGCTGCCTCCCACCAGTGCCTCATATTCGGCCAGCGGCCGCAACAGAGCGGAAGCCGCAACGATCTCCGCCGGCGCCGATCGCACCGGCGCAGCAGCGCCGACCACGCCGGCAAGATGCGCGCGCTCGACAATCCGTTGGCGACGTCCCCGGCACAAGGCATGATCCGCCACCACCTCGCCCGCGTGACGCACGATAACACGGCCGCCCAGCACCACGACTTGGACGCTCTCCCCGATCAGCCGCCACGAAACCGAGTAACTGTTCGTGTCCAGGTCGATTGCGCAGTCTGCCTCGACCTTGCGCACGAGATCCCGCAGCTGCCCAAACGGCGCCCGTCCGTCCAGAGGGCGAAGCGCCCCAGCCTCTTCGGCAAAGCGCTCCGCAGGAGCCACGCCGGTCATGCCATGCACACGCTGATCGGCAATCTCGCGCGTCCACCGGTCCAGATGCGCCTCGAACGCCGCCCAGTTCTCGAACCGGCGGCCGGCAATCGCATTGCGCTTGACCTAGCCGACCCCGCGTTCGTCCTTCCCCTTCGTACGCGCCCGGTAGGGCGCACAAGCCCGCGGCGTAAATCCCCAATAGCGGGCAAAGGTGTGCAGCCTCACATTGAACCGCACCTCCCGCGTCATCGCATCGTGATGTTCGACCAGCGCCTTCGGGTTGTCGAACAGCACTTCCGTTGGAATCCCGCCGAAGCGAAGGAAGGCTCCTTCCATCCCCTCGAACCAGTCCACCTGGCGCTCCCGAAGCGAGGGACGGATATGCAGCCGACGCGAGTAACCCAGCGTTGCTACAAACAGATGCACCCGAACACGCTCGCCGTCGATCCACGCCCGCGTGTCACCAAAGTCGATCTGCATCTGATGTCCCGGCGCCGTCTCAAACCGAACCGTCGCGCGCTTCTGCGCCTCAACTCCCGACGCCAACCCTGCACCCGAAGCTCCACCGACCGAAGCCCTATGACGATCCCATGTTCGCTCTCCAGTTCCTGGCGCACCACATCGGCGTTGCCGCCATGGCGGAAGAAGCGCTCCCGCAGCCAATCGTCCAGCCCGTCAAACGCGGTCCGCCGCACAGGCTTGCGAAACGGAACAGTCCCGCCCTCGCGCAGATACCGACGCACCGTGTTGCGCGCGCATCCGAATTCCTTCGCCAGTCGCTTCGCTCCCCAGCCAAGCTCATGCAGCCGCAGCATCGCTGTCACTTCTTCAGGCTGAAGCATCTCCTCTCCCTGCATCGTTCTCGACAATGCAGGAATCGCCGAAATCCCAATCGTCATCCATGCCTCCTCTCATAACCGAGGGGGTCAGTTCTTCATTTCGTCAGGGGGTCAGTTTCTCAATTCGGCCGATAGCTCATGCTGTACCTACGTCGAAACAATGCGTCCGACATCTCTATAAAGTGACGGGCCGGAATGCACTTCCCTGCTCGGAGCGCACAGGTGATACCCTTTTCAGGCCTGAATTAACCTGGCGCGGCGAGGTCGGTAGCCAGCGTCATCCGCGCCTTATTCCGATCGATTTTCCAGCGGCCTAGCCAGACCGAGGAGCGTCGCGGTTACCCGACACCTCACCCGGAGTTCAGGCAGATAGGTTGTGTGGGTGGTCTCCGCGGCAAAAGTGGTAATGCGGTTGTCACCCATATACTCCTGGCCCAGGCCCAATCGTTCGAACGTCGCGTCCTGACAGGCCCGTAGTCAGCTTGGGCGTTGCAAGGCGGTCTCGTGCCACCAGAGTCTTCTTGGCCAACACGGAGTCTGCTAGCTCGGCCACTCCCTCCTCGAATGTCTTCTTGCGCGCTGAAGTGCTGCGAGTACCGCCCTTTCCGATTTGACTAGATATAAATCTAGCTGCAAAAGCGCAGCGGGGAGGTTGCCTTCCTCAAGTGCACAGACAAGAGATGCATTCAGTCCGATATAGGGCTCGTGGAGATGCGCTGTTTCTTCAAGCTGCCCGAAGACAAGCCGCAGCTCCGCGAGCACCAGGTCAAAGATGGCGTTAAGGCGCGTGCTGTCGCACAGCTCCACCATCGCACGGTGAAATTCCATGTTGATCGTTCCGACCTGCCGCCAATTGGCGTAAGAGCCCACCTCACGCCCCTGCTCTACCAGCAACCGCATTCGCGAAATAGCCGGATGCCCCCAGGTCGCGACCTGAACGGCTCCTTTCTGAATTACCGAGCGCACCCGATAAATATCGATGACTGCTGCTTCATCAGGCGCGACAACAAAAACCCCGCGATTGGGAACGTATGTGAGCAGCCTTTGACTTGTAAGCAGTCGGAAGACTTCTCTTAGTGTGTTGCGTGAGATGCCGAACCTGGCGGCAACTTGCTGTTCTGAAAGCTTCTCTCCTGGGGCGAACTCGCCCGCGATGAGCAGCTCACGTATACGAGCTGCCACTGACTCCGCGAGCGATCGATCATTGGTGTCCAGGGTCTTTTCATTCGTCATCGAATTGCCTGCAGGTTGAAGGTCATCTGGGAATAAGATTGTTGAGTAATCTTACTCGTGGTATGGAACAATATGGACGACGTTGTAGACAAGCTATGATATGACACACATTGATCTAAATTGCGATCTCGGTGAAAGTTTCGGCCCCTGGCCGATGGGTGACGACGTGTCGATGCTTTCGATGGTCACCAGCGCCAACATTGCCTGCGGCTTTCACGCCGGCGATCCCGCCGGTATTCTTTCAGTGTTGAAGGAAGCGGCAAGATGTGGCGTCGCGGTCGGCGCGCATATCGGCTACCGCGATCTTGTTGGCTTCGGCCGCCGAAACATGGAACCGACCAGCGCGGAACTGATCGGTGATACCATTTATCAGATCGGCGCACTGGAGGGGCTTGCCAAGGCCGCCGGCACAAGCGTGCGCTACGTCAAGCCGCACGGCGCACTCTACAATACGATTGCGCATGATGCCCGCCAAGCGGGCGCCGTCCTCGAAGCCATTAGCGCAGTCGACCCTTCGCTTGCCCTGATGGCGCTCGCCGGCGCACCGATTGTCGAACAGGCTCGTGCGGCCGGGTTTAAGGTCGTCTGCGAAGCCTTCGCCGACCGCGCCTACAATTCCGATGGCAGGCTCGTTAACCGGCGCTCGCCGGATTCGGTCATTCACGATCCGAACGCGATTGCTGAGCGCATGTTGCACATGGTTCTCGAAGGCCGCATTACCGCCATTGACGGAACAGAAATCGCGCTCGAAGCCCAGTCGATTTGCATCCACGGCGACACGCCGGCGGCCGTCGCCATTGCGCACGCGCTGCGCGAAATGCTCTTGAGCCACGGCGTTGAACTGAAGTCCTTTATCGATGGCTGAGGGTCTGCGCTTCTTGCCCGCGGGCAGCGATGCTTTCTTGGTCGAGCTCGATGATCTCTGCAGAACGCTGACGCTTCTTGATGGACTGCTCGCCGCCCGGCCAGCGGGTGTCATCGATCTGGTGCCGGCCGCCCGCACCTTGATGGTCCGCTTCGATCCTTTTGTCACAGACCAGGCGCATCTCGTGGCTTTGATTTCTGGAATCGACCTGTCCGTCCGTAGCACGCGGCAGGGGCAGACTTTCGAGATTCCCGTCGCCTACGACGGCGAAGATCTGGTGGACGTCGCCGAGATCTTCGGCTGGAAAGTGGAAGAATTAATTCGCAGACATGCGGACGCGATGTACACCGTCGCCTTCACCGGCTTTGCCCCCGGCTTCGCCTACTTGACATGCGACGATCCCGCTTTCGACGTGCCGCGACGCAAGAAGCCGCGGCTGCGCATTCCGGCTGGTTCGGTGGCACTTGGCGGGAAATTCGGCGGTGTCTATCCCGCCGATAGCCCCGGCGGCTGGCAGCTTCTCGGCCGCACGCCGCTGAAGATGTGGGACGGGAGTCGCCCTCGCGCAGCACTACTTGCCCCGGGCGACCGCGTCCGTTTTCGAGAAATTGCGAAGGGCGCCGTGGTTCCGGTTGCCATTAGCCTGGAAAAACAGTCGGACACGGCTGGCCCCACCGCCGGCCTTGTCGTCACCCGCGCCGACCGTCCGGCGCTCTACCAAGACCTCGGTCGTCCCGGCCGGGCCGACCAGGGTGTCACTGGATCTGGCGCTCTCGACCGGAGAAGCCTCAAAAGCGCGAACCTCTGCGTCGGCAATCCGTGTCATGCGGCAGCCATCGAGATCACCTTCGGTGGCTTTGGCCTCAAGGCTGACCGGCCGGTTACGCTTGCCGTTACGGGTGCACCAGTACAGCTTGTGATCCACGCCGCGGACGGCTGTATCGTCCCGGCGCCCTTTGGCCGGCCCTTCGCGCTCGACGCGGGCGACGATTTGACGCTCGGCTTGCCGCCGGAAGGCATGCGCAGCTACCTGGCACTGCGCGGCGGCTTTGCCGTCGAATCCCTGCTTGGCTCGGCATCGTCGGACACGCTGGCGAGGATCGGACCTGCGCCGATCGCTATGGGCGATCTGCTGGTCCCGGCAAACCAACCCGCCGCCGCTGTCGATCCGTTCCGCTCGGTGCAGGTTTCCCTGCCGAAGGCCGGAGGGACAGTGACGCTCGACGTGGTGCTCGGCCCGCGCACGGACTGGTTCACCGATAAGGGCATCGAAACGCTTCTTTTTCAGGAATGGCAGGTGACGGCGGAATCGAGCCGTGTCGGCATGCGCCTTGCTGGGGCGGAGCCCGTGGAAAGACGCAATGCAACTGAACTGCCTTCGGAAGGTACCACTCTCGGCTCGATCCAGGTGCCGCATAGCGGACAGCCGGTTCTCTTCCTCGCCGACCATCCGCTGACTGGTGGCTATCCAGTGATCGGCGTCGTTGCACGACATCATCTTGACCTCGCCGGCCAGATTCCGATCGGCGCAAACATTCGCTTCAACGCCGTGGTCGCCTTCGACCCGCTCATCAGGGAAACCAACGGATGAAAAAGCTGCTCATCGCAAATCGCGGCGAAATCGGCATCCGCGTCGCCCGCGCCGCGCGCGACTACGGGGTCGCCTCGGTCGCGATCTACTCTGACGCCGATGCCGGTTCGCTCCATGCCGAACTTGCCGATGAGGCCTATGGCCTCGGCCCTGGCCGACCGGCAGAAACCTATTTGAATATCCCAAAGATCCTCGACATCGCCCGCCGGGCCGGGGCTGATGCCGTCCATCCCGGCTACGGGTTCCTCTCCGAGCGCGCGGAATTCGCACAGGCGGTTCTCGACGCCGGCTTCATTTGGGTCGGCCCGGCACCAGCGGTCATCACCGCACTCGGCGACAAGGTTGAGGCCCGGCGGATCGCAGCACAAGTCGGCGCGCCATTGGTCAAGGGATCGGCCGGACCCATCGCCTCGGCGGCCGAAGCGGTCGCCTTCGCGAAGGAAGTGGGCCTGCCGCTCGCGATCAAGGCCGCCTTCGGCGGCGGCGGACGTGGCATGAAGGTCGCGCGCCGAATTGAAGAGGTGGGAGAACTCTTCGAATCGGCTGTGCGCGAGGCAACGGACGCCTTCGGCCGCGGCGAATGCTACGCAGAACAATTCCTTGACAAGCCGCGCCACATTGAGGCGCAGATCATCGCTGACAGCCGCGGGAACACCGTAGTCCTGGGTACCCGGGACTGCTCGCTTCAACGCCGTAACCAGAAACTCGTAGAGGAGGCGCCGGCGCCCTACACAACAGCCGAGCAGCGCGCCAGCATCCACGACGCCGCGCGTGCCATTTGCGCAAAGGTTGGATACACTGGCGCCGGCACGGTAGAGTTCCTGCTGTCGCAGAACGGCATCATTTCCTTCCTTGAGGTCAACACACGCCTGCAGGTTGAACATGCCGTGACGGAGGAGACGACGGGCGTCGACATCGTTGTTGAGCAGTTGCGCATCGCCGATGGTATGCCCCTCTCGGTATCGGAAACGCCCGTCCCGCGCGGCCATGCCTTCGAGTTCCGCATCAACGCCGAGGATGCCGGCCGCGGGTTCCTGCCGACGCCGGGGCTGATCACCCGCTTTCGCGCGCCTTCCGGACCCGGCGTACGGCTCGATGCCGGCGTGGAATCCGGCTCCGAAATTCCCGGCCTCTATGATTCAATGATGGCGAAACTGATCGTCACCGGCGCTACGCGCGAGGAGGCACTGATCCGCGCCCGTCGGGCGCTTGCCGAGTTCCGGATCGAGGGTGTGGCCTCCGTGTTACCTTTCCACCGTGCAGTGCTGCAGGAGCCGGACTTCACCGGGGAGGACGCTTTTCGCGTCCACACCAACTGGATCGAAACGGCATTCCGCGGTGTCGAACCCGCTCCGCGCGTCGATCCAATCGACGGCAATCTCTTTCGCAGCTTCATCGAAATCGACGGGAAGCGGCATGTGCTTAGCCTGCCGGCCGCGCTGTTTACCGGTCTTTCCGCGCCGCAGCCAGCGGCCCCGGCAATAGCGCCCGCGAGCGAGTGGGAGGTGACGGCCCCAATTCCCGGGACGCTTCAGCAATGGCTGGTCAAAGATGGGGCGGAGGTCGCTGAAGGCGAGGCCGTGGCGCTGATCGAGGCCATGAAGATGGAAACCCGCATCCTCGCGTCGAAGGCTGGCCGCATTTGCATCAAGGTCGAGGCTGGCAAGGCGGTCAGTCTCGGCGCTGAACTGGCAACGATTGGCTGAAGCAGACGGATTACGCCATTTGGGCTAGCCTCGACAGGAGGTGCTGTCACATTGATTGAGCGGTAAGGAAATTGAGGTACCAGCGCGCCCATGACCGTGAGTGCACCGACCTACAAGAACCACCGCTATCCGATGGAAATCGTGCCCCGTGCTGTCTGGCTCTACTTCCGCTTCAATCTGAGCTTGCGCGATGTCGAGGAAATGCTGCTCGATCGCGGGATCGTCGTTTCCTACGAGACCATCCGCCGGTGGTGCGGTGGTGCCGAAAGCACGGCCCTGATTATGCGCGCAGCATACGCCGCAAGGCACCAACGAAAGACGATGTCTGGCGCCTCGATGAAGTCGTGGTGTGCATCAACGGTCAGCAATGCTGGTTGTGGCGAGCGGTTGATCAGGACGGATATGTGCTCGACGAGGTCGTCCAGACGCGCCGCAACACCAAGGCCGCTAGGCGCCTGCTGACGCGACTTCTGGAGAAGCAGGGTCTACAGCCAAATCGTATGGTCACCGAAAAATTGCGCTCCTATGGGGCGGCCAAACGCCAGGTCATGCCGACGGTCCGAGCACCGCTCGCATAAAGGCTTGAACAACCGGGCGGAGAATTCTCGTTTCGAAAGTGAGAGCGAACGCGACAGGGTTTCCGGTCGATCGGCTCATTGCAGCATTTCGTGTCGATTTTCTCCGCCGTCCGAAACCTGTTCGTCCCAGACCAACCGCTCCGCAGCCCAAATTCGAACCCATCGACGCCATGCCAGGTCGCGTGGGAAGCCGTGAGTGCACGGCCTGCCTGAAAGCGCGGTGTCGGCCTCACGCGGCCACATTTCAAACAACGTGACAACGCCATTCACCATCGCCTGCGTCACGAGAGGCACAGCGATTCACCGACGCTCTTGCCCGCAAGTCCATCAAGCAACTCGGCAACGCAGCTCTACGCACTAGTTGCCGGACTGTCTGATTGAGACTGCCGTCAATTCGCACCCGGCGTCAGCTTTTTGATAAGGTCTTGGCTCGAACCCAGGAATACGGGGTCAGTGAAATCCGAAATCTCGCCATAACGTTCCGCTATGATGTCAGGATCGGGATCGGCAGCAGGATCGACGTAGATCCCACGGCTCTCTAAAACGCGGGCAACTGCGAAATGTCCTCCCCCGGCGCTCAGAATCTGGCCCGTTAGGGTGCAGCTGTCGCTGCTTAGATAGGTAACCGCCGCCGAAACGAACTCTGGCATCAACATGGCGGCCATTTCGCCGGAGAGCATCTCAGCCGTCATCTGCGTTGCGGCGGTCGGCGATACTGTATTGATTAGAATGCCGTGACGAAGCCCCTCCAACTTGAGCACGTTCATTAGGCCGACGAGCCCCATCTTCGCCGCGCCGTAGTTCGACTGGCCGAAATTCCCATATAGCCCCGACCCCGATGTGGTCATCACCACACGCCCGTAGCCTTGTTCCTTCATGTGCGGCCAAGCGGCCTTCGTGCAGTAGGCGGATCCAAGCAGATGGACACGGATAACTAGGTCGAAGTCGCTCATATCCAACTTGAGGAAGGTTTGGTCGCGCAGGTTGCCGGCGTTGTTCACCAAGATGTCGATCCGACCGAACTTTTCAATAGCGGTAGCGATGATCGCCTGAGCCTGCGCCACGTCGCCCACGTTGCTGGAATCGGCTGCCGCCTCGCCGCCGCTGCGAACAATCTCCGCAGCAACGCTTGCCGCGGCCTCCCCGCCGCTGGCTACGTCGTTAACGATGACCTTGGCGCCGCGCTTCGCGAGCATCAGAGCATGCGCACGGCCCAAGCCGTTGCCGGCACCGGTAACGACGGCAACCCGCCCAGTGAGATCAATCTTCTTCATGAGTTACTGCTCCCTGACACTTCGCTGCGGTAAGCTATTTCCCGTGCCGACGAAGCAGGGGCGAAAGCCGGTACGCACGGCCCATCCTCAGCACGCGGGAACACCACTTTCACTCTTTGCCCGATGTGAACTTCGTCCGGATTGCAGCCGACGATATTGGTAAGCAAGATTACCCCCTCATCCAGCCTTACATAGGAGACGACGCGCGGCGGCATTTCTCGCCGCATGACAGTATAGGAATAAATCTCTCCCCCTCCTGGCGACTCCCTCCACTCGGTGTCGACGCTGAAACAGAACGGGCAATGCGCGCGGGGATAGACGTGGACCTGGTTGCAGCTGTTGCAGAACTTCACGAGCAGCCTGTCCATCGCTGTGGCGTTCCAGAACGCCTCACTCTCAGGACTGGCCGGTGGGACTGGCGTTAACGGGCTCCATGTCATCACATCCACAGCTATTCCCTTTCCAGGATCACTGTCGCGCTGCCATGGCGGCTGGCCAACCAGCCACCGGTTCCGTGAGCAAGCGCCAGATCACAGTTCGGGACCTGCACCGCGGGATGGGCCTCTCCGCGAAGCTGGCGCACGGCCTCCAATATCTTGGTCATGCCGCCGCGATTGGCGGGATGGTTGCTGCACAGCCCTCCGCCGTCTGTATTGATGGGCAGCTTACCCACTCCGGAAATCAGCTTGCCGTCGGCCACGAAGGCACCACCTTGGCCTCGTCCGCAGAACCCCAGATCTTCCAGCTGTATGAGGACCGTTATGGTGAAGCTGTCGTAAAGCGACGCATATTTGATATCCGAAGGCTTCACCCCCGCTTCGGCAAACGCCGTCGCACCCGACACGACGGCGCCCGATGATGTTATGTCGGCGGTGCCTCCCCGCAGGTCGCGGATCGCCTCGCCTGCTCCACGAAGCCTTACGCGCGGTCGCTTGAGCTGGCGCGCGATCTCCTGACTAACAACGACAAACGCACCGCCGCCGTCGCTGACAACGCAGCAGTCGAGCTTGTGCAGGGGATCAGCGATCATCACCGATCCGAGAACCTGCTCCACGGTGACTACGTCGCGCAACATCGCATGTGGATTGTGCTGCGCATGATGGGAAGCTGCCACCTTTACCCAGGCGAGTTGCTCCGCGGTGGTGCCGAATTCGTACATGTGCCGCATGGCGCTCATAGCGTACTGATCGACCACGCCACTAGCGTAGGGCGACTCGAAAGCCATCTCGGGAACGCCCCAGTTTGGCTGCTTGTCTAGCCCTCGCCCCCCGGTGCGCGGTTTGCCGGCCAGTGTCACGAGAGCGACATTGCACTTGCCAGCAGCGATTGCCTGGGCCGCGTGCGACAGATGAACCATGGGCGCTGATCCGCCCACATCCGTATTATCGTAGTGACGGACCTCTATGCCGAGATATTCGATGATCGACAGCGGACCCAGGCCTGGGGCGTCTGTGTCGCAGTAGAAAGCATCAACATCGGATAGCCACAAGCCGGCATCTGCTACCGCTCCCTGCGCGATCTCGAAGTAAAGCTGCCCCATGGACTTGTCCACAGCCTTCCTCGTGGGGTGCTCGTATATCCCTGCAATATAAGCATTTTGTGAAACAGAACCCATTACTTTTCCGAATCTTGATGGGGCTTAATTTCGTGAGGTGCGCTTTGTCCTGCCGAGAGAAATTCATCGCGAATGTCGTTCTTCAGCAATTTGCCAAGCGCGTTCCGGGGAAAGGACGACCAAATACCTATGCTCTGTAGGCGCTGGTGCTTTCCCAGCCTGCCATTTACCCATCCAAGAAGCTCCTCGATCTCGATTTTTTCGGCCTGCCTCATGCGCACCAAACCAACCGGCGTTTCCCCCCACTTAGGGTGCGGAATGCCGATTACCGCCACTTCTTCGACCGCCGGATGCTCGAGAATTACGGCTTCGATGTCGGCGGGGTATATATTGAACCCGCCCGAGATGATCATGTCCTTCTTCCGACCGCGGATGAATACAAAACCCTCCTCATCCTTGCTGCCCAGATCGCCGGTCTTGAGGAATGTCCGGCCATTGCTTTTCGTCCAGACGATCTCTGCTGTGTCTTCCGGTCGCCCGTAATATCCCTCCATCATGAAGGGCACGCGAGCCACTATCTCGCCGACCACGTCTGATTCGACCTCAACACCATCATTGTCGATGATACAAACTTCGCAGCCGAGCAGCGCGCGCCCGACCGAGCCTGGCTTTTCGTCATGATCCATCGGCCTGCAAAGAGTTGCCGAGCCTTCGCTAGAGCCATAGCATTCGAAGAAGTTCGACGTCATGCGCGCGCGTATCTCGGACTTAGTGCGTGCGGCCAACGCAGAGCCGACAGAAAGAACCGCGCGGAGGCTTGAACAATCCGCTTTGTCGAGGGCAGGATCTTGAATAATGGCATCGAGTTGGGTTGGCACAAGCTGCGCATGCGTGACGCGATGTTTTGCGACGAGCGCCAGGAAATCTGTCGGTGAGAACTTGGGCGTCACCACGATCGTTCCACCCACGAAGACTGCGCTGAGCATGTTTAGCCAGGTCGCCGCTGCCGACACGGGGGTCGCAAGCAGTGCCACACTGTCTGACCGGAAACCCATTTCGGTGCCGAAGAGTATCGCACTCCATTGCAGCGCATTGAACGACTTGACTATGCCCTTGGGCTTGCCGGTCGTGCCCGAAGAGTACCAAATAACCATTCGGCTCGTCGGATCGGCAGGCGGAAGCGGGTCCGTTGGGCACCCCTTGACAAAGCTCTCGAGGGACTTCCATCCCGACCCCTCGAAGCCGACGCCGACCCAATTAGCGGACCGAATACGCGGCAGCGCCTCCCGACTGGAATCGACTTTAGCGGCGTATTCCGCGGAGACGAAAAGAATATCCACCTCTGCGTCCTTGATCAACGTGACCACTTGCTGATCTGAAAGGAAGCCGTTGACGGGCACGTAGCAGGCACCTGCTTTGGCCACACCGAAGACGAGCAAAATGCTTTCCATCGAGTTCACCGCGAGCACGCCGACGTTGCTGCCGATGCCAAATCCTGCCCGCCTCAGCGCATGTGCGATGCGAGAGGTCTCCTGGTCGAACCCTTGCCAGTCGAGTGTCGTCGTCCCTTCGATCAGCGCAACTTGGCGAGGATGGTTGGCAGCGTGCACCGAGATCAGCGCTGGCACGGTTACCTGCGGAGCATCAAGCATCCCTCAAATCCCCGTGCATACGCGTGGAGCTTTCTCCAGCGATGCGGTCTCCTCTCCTTTATTGAGACTGAAGACCGGGAGCGAAAGCTTCCCACGGTCGGCACCTCCCGGGACAACAAAATGCCCCCTGCTCACGCCGGGCGTATCAAGATCGAACGTAAGATGTGGTGCTTTGCTCATTGTTCAACCTATTTGTGAGTAACGGGCGACCGTGGCGCCGGGATCGCGTTTCTCCGCTCTGCAAGTATGCGCCAACCTGTCTTCAATTTGCCAATATAATGTCCCGGACGGTACCATCGCGTTCTTAGATGGCCGCCCCCGGCTTGGTGGAACGACCGCTGCTCGATTTCACAAGAACTGGAACGGCGAACGGCGGCCTCCCGCACCTCCTAGGGCTAAATAGCTGGGCCTTAATAACGGCTAAGGCGTTGATATTCCGAACGCGTGAAGACTGGTGGAAGCATCCGATTTCGCCGTTTTCGGCTGGAGTGCTTGCAAGCACCAGGCAAGCCAAACAGCGAGAACCGTGAGGATCAGGCGCAGATTTTGGCCTGCGGCGACGAGTAGGGCATTGATAGCAATGGCCGAGGAGGAAGTTGCGCAAAATCACCGGAAAACGACGGAATCAAAGGTGGTTTCCGGCATTCTCCAATACTTCAAACCCGATGGGAATCCCTGCAACGCAAGGGGTACAAGATGACGTCGCCCCTTTTGCTTAATCTGGTTTGAAGTTCGTTTTGGCCCAACGCGAGGACCAGACAATGAAGCGCAGCCGTTTCAGTGAAGAGCAGATCATCGGGATTTTGAAGGAGCACGAGGCCGGAGTTTCGGTGGCCGATCTGTGCCGCAAGCACGGGGTCAGCGACGCCAGCATCTACAAATGGAAGGCGACGTATGGCGGCACGGACGTGTCGGAAGCGAAGCGGCTGAAGACGCTGGAGGATGAGAACGCTCGTCTGAAGCGGCTCCTGGCGGACGCCATGCTCGACAATGCCGCTTTGAAAGATCTTCTCGGAAAAAAATGGTGACGCCCGCTGCCGAGCGAGAGGCTGTCGCGCATCTTCGAACTGCATTCGAGATCAGCGAGCGGCGTGAGTGCAAGACAATCAGCTGCTGCAGGATGACGGTTAGCCACAAGGCGAGCCGTCGCGACGATGGTGACCTGCGGGAGCGGATGAAGGCGATCGCGCATGAGCGCCGACGCTTCGGTTACCGCCGACGCTTCGGTTACCGCCGCCTGCACGTGCTGCTGCGGCGGGAAGATTATGTGGTCAATGACAAGCGTCTAGCCCCTTCTTCTCATTCGGCGGCTTTTTCCACAGCCTTCTGCGTCTTCGGCCTCGTTCGCCATCGGGAAGTCGCTGCTGCGTAGGCAGCTTCCGCCTTCTCGACCTGAGATTGTCGGCGCGCTTGGCCGGGATGTTGTAGTCGAAGGCGGTGCCGCGTCTGGCATGGCTGGTCGGGAGGCCGGCACGCAGCTCGACCGATCTGAACTTGCGGGCGAGCAAGGCCGGCCGGGCCCAGATGTAGTCGGTATCCTTGCTCAGCATGCCAGATGATCATTGCAAGCTTGCGCGCAGTGGCGACGGCCGCGATGTGCTTCCCGCGGCGCGAGGCGATCCGCTTGTGGAAGGCGCGAAGAGGTCCTGGCGATCGCACAGCCGCCCATGCCGCCTCGACCAGCATCCCCCGCGCATGGCCGCGGCCCTGCTTCGTGATGCGCCCGTGATAGGCTGGCCCCTCACCGGACTGCCGCACGCTCGGATTGAGGCCAAGATAGGCAACGAGCTTCTGTGGATCGCTGAAGCGCCGTATGTCGCCGATTGCCGCGGCAATGCTCGCAGCCGGTGACGTCGAGGCCGCGCAACGTCATCAGGCGGCGGATTGTCGGATCCTGGAGGGCATGTACGGCGATATCCGCCTCGACCACCGTCAGCGCCTCGTTGATCTGGTTAATCAAGCCGAGGTGGCGCTCGATGGCGGCGCGCTCATCCGCAGGCATTATTTGCCTCGTCAGCCATTTGCGCCCGCTGATCCCGGCGAGGTTCCCATGCGGACACGGCGGGATTAGGTGGGCGTGGAGAATTGACTGGATCAGGTTCTTCAGCCGCGAACGCTGGCGAACCAGCAGTGTCCGCCTGGCGACCTGTCTTCAGAGGGCAAGGGTCCCCGGATCCGGAACCCAGACCTCCGGCAGAAAGCCCGAGGCGTAGAGCTTCGCAAGGACAGTGCGTCGATCGTGTCAGTCTTCACCTTCGCGTGCGCGATCATGTGCACCTGCTTGGGATTGGCGATCACGATCCGATGGACGTAGGGCGACAGCACTTCAGCGACGGCAGCAGCATTGCCTGTCGCCTCGATCACCACATGATCATCGTGGGTGAGTTCCTTCCTGGCGAACTCCTCGAGCTTATTGCGCAGCATTTGAACGCGGCCGAGCTTGACGATCTCGCCATCAAGCAACGACACGACCTCGGCGGCTACGCGGTGTATGTCCATGCCGATAATACGCACGGTTCCCTCCATCGTTGGTCACGAACAGGGAGCCAGCGGGCAACACGACAAATACGGATCCGCGCTCGCAGCGCATCCGGGCGAGTCGTAGGGGCGGCCAGATAACGTGCTCGAACTCGCAGTTCATCTGCATACGACGGCCTGCCCGCACTTGCGTGCTCCCGGTGCCCCGTGGCCCGGATGCGCCAAGCTTAACGAACCTGACGACCGAACAAACGATGACACCGAGAACAACATGCCGGATAACGGCTTCATCGAGAGCTTCAACGGTCGCCTCCGTGACGAACTGCTGAACGAGATGCTGTTCACCTCATTGGCACAGGCTCGCGCGGTCTTGGCCAGTTGGCGGACAGATTATAACTTCAATCGCCCACATTCGCGGCTCGGATGGCAGACCCCCCTTCGAGTTCGCCCACACCTTTACCCGGCGACGGGACACAGCGCTGCGCACTAAGGTCAGCTCCGCGCCTCTGCCCGTCGCTCAAACCGCCCAACAGGGCAACATTGATCGCCGGAGCGAACTCAGGATTGGATAAAACTTGGGGGCAACGTCAAAGAGTTTTTCAGGGCGAACTAGCCGCCTTGATGTACGGCGATAAGCTTTTGACGGCCTGAAGCGACGCTGTGGTCGCCGTTGTGGTGCTTTTCCACGCGCCTCGTCAGGCGCCGGGATTGCTCCGTCGTGATGGCAGGCGGGGGTTTGCAGGTTGCGGTCGACGGGTTCGTTTCGGGGCGTCTGCCCCCATCGTTATGTCGCGAGTTGGGGGATGCGATCGAGGACGATGCGCAGGATGCGCTGGTCGGGGCACGATGTCGGCAGGTGCAGGCGGATTTGCGATTTCATCTCGACCACCCGCGCAGCGATTTTGATGAGGCGCAATCGCAGCGTGTCGAATTGGGCGACGGCAAAGCTCGAGCGCCTCGGCATCGCGGCCCGCAAGCCCCACATCAACCAGTAAGCACCGGCATGCAGGAATAGCCGGAACTGGTTGGCCGTCGCTCTGGTGCAGGATGTGCGGTCGGCGGCAAGATGCGTCTTCCACGACTTGATGTGGTTCTCGGCCGCGCCGCGCCGGCAGTAGACATCCTCGTAGAGCGCCTTGGCCTTCCCACCGGCAAGGTTGGTGAGACGAAGCGGATATCGCCATCTTGGGCGCCGACCTCGACCCGCGCGATGATGCGCCCGACGCGGCTCCAACTAGCGGCGCCGTCAACGAACTCCTTGAACCTGCGGACCTTGCCTGTCTTGGCCGACGCTTCGAAGCGCGCCGTCGTGCTGGCCTCCAGATCCGCGACATGCTTGCGCAGGGTCGTGCGACGTCGTTGGCGCGGCACCAGTCGATGACCTGCGGGCTGCAATAATGGCTATCGCCGCGGAGCAGGATTCGAATGTTCGGCCAGTTGATCCGGATCGCCCGCACCAGACGGCGCAGGTGGGGGCGGATCTCAGCCCCACTCGGCCGCTTGGCCGGTCGCAGGATCGCGCTGACGAACGTCCCGCACCATCGAACACTACGATCGGCTGGAAGCCGTACTCGTCATGGTGGCATTGAACAGGCGAAGCTGTTGGCCTCCGTGCACAGCGTCGAAGGTGTCGTCAATGTCGAGTACCATCCGCTTCGGCTCTTGCCGGAACGAGGCGCAATAGAGATCGACCATCGCCCGCCCCATCGCGACCAGCTCCCGCACGCCGGGCAGGTTCTCCAGCCGGCACAGCGTCGATTGGGACGCCAGATCCCGACCCGACGCAGCGCATCCTGGGCCATCTTGAAGACCGAATCGCAGCTAGCCGGTTGGCGTCGTTGCCGTCCTCGTAGCCGGCGGCGATCATCTTCATGCGAAAGCCGATCATGTCCGCCAGGCTGTGGACGACCTGGTCCGGGCAGCGCGGATCGTCGATGCAACGCGCCAGCCGATCGGCCACCGCAACCGCTTTTCCACCTCGGCCAAGGCCAGAACGCCGCTGTTGGACGACAGCATGCCGCCGTCGAAACGGGCGACGACGGACTTGCCGCCGACTGATGACAAACCGCTCAGCGGCAGCGCAAGATCGTTCATGGTGGGTGTGGTCTCCGGGAAATGGTTCGGATCGGCTTAAGCAACCAAATCCTTCGTCATTTCAATGGCTTGCGCCACATCCACCAACCCACCGGTAGAGTCGAGGAAGGGCGCGGTGGCTTGGGCCGTGTTGGCATCGCTCCGTTTCTCTTCCACCGGGTCACCGGAGGCGGTCGCCCCCCCCGGTTCCCACAGAACGTGGCGTGCGGAGCTACCGCAACCTCACAGCACCGCGAGCGCCTGCAGTTCCCTATGCGGGAGCCGCAGTTTGGGTCTCAGTAGCGGGGTTCCGTTCTTTGATCTGGTTGAAAGTGCCCCAACTAAGGCGACCGCCATCACGGCTGCGGCTGCATAGCATTCTGCGCCAGTAACGCTCCACGACCTGGTACACCATCAGCGACCGGAGATTCCCCGGGACGCCGTAACAGGCATAGTGGCCGCGCAGGACGCCGTTTATTTCCGCTACCTCATCACGAACGCCCGCCTTCAACCAGCGCCTGACCAGACTGTTCACGCGCGGATCCCCATGAGACGACCGTGCCGGAACAGCTCGCTTCAAGGCAAAGATGGTGCCGCGATGACGGGAGGAACAGTCGCTGGTGCACTTCTCCCGTCAGTTCTCCAATCCTGGGAACGAGCGTTTTGACAGTGACAATTGGCGCCGCCGTTAGGCTCCGACTTTGCGTCATCGCCGAAAACGACGCAATCCCGAAAAGTCAGCAATTTACCAGCATGTCGCGAGACATGCTGCTCAGCGACTTCGCGCCGTTCTCGGTCACTCGGACAGTCTCACTGAA
>NZ_JAMYUM010000045.1:0-18127 GCF_040322975.1 Mesorhizobium sp. M0074 | reverse complement strand
GGTTCGGAATGACCGGTTGATAAATCGGGAAGTGCCATAGGGAATCCTCCTGGTATTGCCGCCAGGGGGTCCTCTCAATGAACAAAGCCGCCTGACGGCGGCTTGTTTCAAGGCATGATCGAAACGCGCCGCTCCTTATGGAAGCGTCGCATAATAGATTGCAGCGATGAGCGCGGACTTGATCATGTGCCAATGCATAAAGGACTTTATCCGCGCCTGCAAGCAATCTGAAATGGCTACTTCGGGGAGCTGCCGAGCCTTTGTCGCGACGATTTTGCGACTTTTGCACCGTCGCAGAACTCAACTTTTGCGACAACATTTCCTGCTTCCCGCTTTCCTACTGATGTCGAGCCCAGACGCGCTTCACCTGCGCTTCGCTGCAGCCGGTCAGCTTTGCCGTCCTGCCGATACTGTTGCCGCCAGACCGGAAGACAATAATGCGTTCGTGTGTCATCAGTCAGCTTGGTCCGGCATATTTCCCGCCCGCCTTTGCCAATTCGATGCCTTGCCTCTGGCGTTCGCGGCGATCCTCGAAGTCGTCCCGAGCCATTTGCAGGGCGAGCTTCAGCAACATTTCCTGAATGGACTCGAGCACGATCTTGGCAACGCCGTCGGCGTCTGTCTTTGCCTGAAGCTGAAAAGCTGATCGAAACAATTCGGAATAAGGGTGCTGTCTTGCCGTACCTGGTGTTGTGGATCTTAGCGACATCGCGGCCAGCGACTGATGCGGTCTATCTTCTCCGCAACGACAACCTCCCCCGGCTGAAGGTCCGCGATTAGACGAAGCAGCTCCGGCCGGTCGGCGCGAGCGCCGGATGCCTTCTCGCGGTAGACGCCGGCGATGTAGTACCCGGCATCCCTCGCCTCAACGATGATCGATTCCTGGCGATCAAGATCCTGCCCTTGCGTACTGACCCGCAGATAAACACGAGCAACGTGCATATCCCTGGAATGAACCCCTCGCCTCACCCGCCCGTGGGGTCGGTTTCCCCTGTCAGAACGATCCCATCTGAAGGAACCCGGCCGTCATCACCACTACCGGTTGCCGCCGAGCGCCGAGGCAAGGCGCACAAGCGAGAGGAACTCGGACCTGTACCCAAACGGGCCGGCTCCTCGAGCGGCAGTGGCGATCTCCATGATCTTGTCGTAACCGAACTTCGCGGTCGCATCCTCGTCGCGCAGCTTCTGGCCGAAGGCCGCGACCGCGACCGAGAAACGCTGGTCGATGCTGGCCTGGTCGAAGGACGCAACCTCGCTGGCCGATGTCAGCGGTGTGGTGATCAGCTTCGAGACGTCCTCGTTCGGCAGCTTGTAGCGGATCTTGACGAAGGCATATTCATCCGCATTGGCGACGCCGCCATTGTCCACCGCCGCCTGGCGATAGCGCAGCGGATCGATCTGCTCGCCACCGCTGCCCTTGGGCGTGATCTCATAGATCGCGGTGACCGAGTGGCCCGAGCCGATATCGCCGGCATCGACGCGGTCGTTGTTGAAATCCTCGCGGTTCAGCGCCCGGGTCTCGTAGCCGATCAGCCGCTATTCCGAGACCTTGTCCGGGTTGAACTCGACCTGGATCCTGACGTCCTTGGCGATGGTGAACAGCGTCGAGGAGGCATCCTCGACCAGCACCTTTTCCGCTTCGGCAAGCGTGTCGATATAGGCCGCGGTGCCGTTGCCGTTCTGGGCGATCGTCTGCATCATCTGGTCGTTCAGATTGCCGCGGCCGCGTCGTCATCGACGGGAGCCAGACCAACCACGAGGCGATCGTTTCCTGCGACACCACAAATCGCTTGCAGGATCGCACCCGACGCCGGCTGAAGCCGATCCGCATCCGCCGGAGCCAGTATTTGAACAATCGGATCGAGCAGGACCATCGGCGCATCAAGCGCCGGGTCCGGCCGATGCTCGGCTTCAAATCGACGGCCACCGCCTCCACCATCCTTTCCGGCATCGAAATGATCCATATGATGCGCAAGCGACAGGCGAGGTACGCCTTCAATCCGAATCCGTCCCTGGCCGAGCAGTTCGAAATCCTCGCCGCCTGATTGACCTCGCATCAGGCCTCTCTGCGCCCCTATTCAGCCGTTGCAACAAAACCAATCGGCATCCTCCACCGGCTCCGGCTCGGAGTCATCGTCTTGGTCGTCCTCTTTCTCATCGCTGGTCGGCAGCAGTACGACGTCAGTGCATGAGATAGTCGACAGCGGCACGCAGCTGCTTATCGTAGCCATGATAAAACAGATAAGGGTCATTCTCGACGTATATGTCGGGTCTGATACCCTCGCCCTCAATAAGCCATCGAGAAACCCCGTTTTCCTTGACGTAGGAACCCGATTCAGGAATCCGGACCGGGCCGCCGTCAACTAGGTGTTTGATCCCGGGCTTTGATGGGGCATCCTTGTCGTCCGAATCAAAGGATGCGCTATGGGCCAGGTTCTTCATGGGAGCGCCACAACGACAGAGGCGGTCCGTCGAGCGATACAGCATAGTCAAGAGAGCCTGAGGACGCTGGCCAAGCGCCACGGGATCAACCAGAAGACGGTGGCGAAGTGGAAGGGGCGAGCTTCGGTCGCCGATCTGCCGACGGGTCCTAAGGAACCGAGATCGACGGTACTCTCGCCCGAGGAGGAGGCCGTCATCGTCGCCTTCCGGCGCTATACGCTGCTGCCGCTCGACGACTGCCTCTATGCGCTTCAGGCCACCATCCCGTGCCTGACGCGATCTTCATTGCATCGCTGCCTGCAACGCCATGGCATCAGCCGGTTGCCGGATACCGAGGGCGACAAACCGGCGAAGAGGAAATTCAAGAGCTACCCGATCGGCTATTTCCATATCGACATTGCCGAGGTCAGGACCGAGCAGGGCAAGCTGCACATGTTCGTCGCCATCGACCGCACCTCGAAGTTCGCTTTCGTCGAGTTGCACGAGAAAGCCCCCACCGCCGTCTCTAAAGAGTTCCTGCTCCGGCTGATCGCGGCCGTCCCCTACAAGATCCATACCGTGCTCACCGACAACGGCATCCAGTTCACCACCCCCGGCGCCGGTGGCTCGGCGGTGGCGCTGATCAAGGAGGCAATCGCCAAGGGCGAGATCTTCCGCGCTCACGCCTTCGAATACGCCTGCGCCAGGAACGACATCGAGCACCGCACGACCAAAGCAAGGCATCCGTGGACCAACGGCCAGGTCGAGAGAATGAACCGGACCATCAAGGATGCCACCGTTAAGCGCTTCTACTACGAGAGCCATGACCAGCTCCGCACCCATCTCGCCGACTTCGTTGCCGCCTACAACTTCGCTCGCAGACTCAAAACCCTCAAAGGTCTCACGCCCTACGAGTTCATCTGCAAGGCGTGGGCGTCACAACCGGAACGATTCAAACTCAATCCGCTCCAGCAAATGCCGGGATCAAACAACTAGGGTTCTGCCGCTATTGACCCAAATGCCTGCTCCTGACGTTCGCGTGCCAATCAGAACGCCTAAACCCATACGCCGCACGCCTTCAGCGATCAATTCGCCATTGGAGTATGTGTCACCATCGACCAAAACAACAAATTTTCCTTCGAAAGAATCCCTTGGATTCTTAAATAGAACGCTGTCGTAGCGACCATTTAAGTACATCCACGTCTTTCGTTGTAGAAAATTCAATATCCACGCATCCATGTTCCCGCCATTATTTCCGCGAACATCGATTATTATGCCTTTTCTACCTTGCATGGATGGATATTGCTGTACGATAGTTGCCGAATCCCTTTCATAGGATGCATAGAGGTGCAGATAACCGACCTTTCTGCCGCTTAATTTGTCCACCATCTCCTGATTTGAAGAGGTCCAATGCCTGTAGCGCAAAAATGCCTCTTCGGTTGGGCTGATCGTTTTCACCGCATTGTGCAGCACGCGACCATCCGCTTTGCTGACTGTTATCGATAGCGTTTGTCCCTCCTGCCCATCGAGAAGTTCATCAAAAGAGCTTTGGTTGCGAACGCGTGCGCCGTTGATCTGCGTAATTTGGTCCCCGGGGGACTATCGGCGGATTGGCCAAGCTCAATGGCGATCTGTCTTCCGCCAGGTCGATATCGCCGTCATAGACTTCTACGACCATCACGCCATCGCCGTCGCCATCGGAAAAAGCCCCTCCCAATCTTCCTAGGCCGCGCTGCTTGTCCGGGAAATCAATCGGTGAGCGCATCGATGTATGGCCTACGCCGAGCTCGGCAACCATCGCGGATGCTACCTCGTTGAACTCGGTTCGGTTCGACACCCTTGACAAGAATCCGATGTATTTGCGCCGGGCATCTTCCCAATTCTTCCCGTTCATTTTGGGATCCCAGAAATAATCCCGGTAAAGCCGCCACATCTCATTGAACATCTGAACACGCTCAACCGATTTGTCGATTTTCACGGCCAGGTTCGGCGCACTCGGACCAAGAGCTGTTCTGCGCCGTAGATGTCTTGAGACCGGCACTGGAATCACCAACCCTGTCCAAATCGATCGAATAGATAAGGCCGCGGTGTTGATAGTCCGGCCAGTAGTTTCTTGGTGCCCAAGGATCGGTTACCGTCGAACGGAAATTTGTTTCCGAAATGAAGTAGAGCTTCCTACCGTCTGAAGAAAAAGCCGGAAAATAGGACTCATACCGACCGCTTGTTACGTGAGTGACGGTATTGCAGCCAACATAAATATGGACACACGGCCGATGTCTTGCGGCGTGTAGGTCACAAATGCCATTTTCATGCTGTTCGCAGCCCAGCTTAACCATCGCGGCATGGTTTTTGAGGCGACATCTATGATCGCTGCGCGGCCCGTTTGAGAGTCAAGCCGGTACAACTTTCCGGAGATCGTGATGGCGATCATGATCGAACCATCCGGCGACACCGAAATATCTTCAAGTGGCTCCACAATATCATTGTGGACTTCCTTCGCGTCCCCACTGCGGAGGTCAAATCGATAAATTGTGTCTTCTCCGCTCATGTCCGATAGTGCAAAGAGATTGTCCCCGGCTGCAAGACGCACCGATTTCACCCGGGCAGCTGGGCTGCATTCCAGGCACGACGCCGTTTTGGCGGCGACGTCGACTGACCACAAATTCCCCCGCAATACGATCACTGCACGTTTCGCGTCGTTGGACAGCTGCAGCTCGGTCGCGTCGTTCGTATTGAACGTCATCAATTCGACGGTGCTGACCGCATGCGGAGGCAGACGTATCTCAACCTTCTCAGTCTTGCCGCTCGTCGGGTCGAAAGAATAGACGTCGCCCAGTTGCTGGTACAGGATTGACCCGTCGCCCAGCAACGAAATCGAACCGATGTCGTAGACACTTTCAAACGTGTGCTGCTTTAGATTCGCGCCGTTTAGGTCTATGGACCATAGGTTGAAGCGGCCGCTGCGGTCAGACAGAAAATAGATACGATTGAGCGCACATAGCGGCTGACGGCTTATTCCCGAGTAGGAGGAGGTCAACGGAACCGCTTGGATTCTAGGAGTTACAGCGCCGGGCGCGATGTCGGCAAGGATATCGGCCGAGATTCGGAATATCGATTGCGCATACCCCCCCACGATACAGCCTGTTATTGTCGATGAGCTTCTCGTTTTTGACGAATATGACGCTTCCATTGAAAAGACATCCCTCTGAGGCCTCTGCCAATGGAACAGGTCTCACCCTACGTGTCGCGATATCGACGATGAAAAGCAGCGGCCCGCGTTTCTTCGATTTTATCGTCGTTGAGTAGAGCACTTGGGAGTTGCCAAGCCATCCCTCTACCTTTGCATCGAGGCCGCCGTCATAGGTCAGACGGACGATTTCCCCCGTGGCCGGTGCGGCAAAGAAAATCTCCGATGATCGGCCCTCCAATGCGGAAAATGCGACATGCTTTCCATCCGGGGAACGCATTGGCGACGTTTCGTCAGTATGGCCACCAGTTATTCGGCGCGCGAACTTCCCCCGTTCCTGGAGCCAAATGCGGCCATTGAATTCAAAGACAAGGCTGGAACCATACCCTGATGGATTTTGGGCAAAATATGGAGCCTCCTGCGCTAGACACACCTTCGCGGAAAAAACCGAAAGTATAAATACTCCGATGATCGTCGCCAAGGACTTCCATGCTTTTCGAAACTGGAAGTCATAATTGAGATTGCGCACGATCTAGCTCCACACTTCGATATTGGTCGCATGCTTTCCGCAGTTGCGATTGGGAACCGCTCCACACCTTCCGCTGGCTGCGGACCTCACAATGACGACAGGAACGCCACCAGCCGGTCCCTGTCGTCCTTGGGGAGGTCCTTGAAGCGGGACACGGAATAGGTCGCCTCTCCGCCATGCCAAAGGGTTGCCTCCAAGAAATTGCGCGCCCGTCCATCGTGCAGGTAGCCGACTTTCTCCGAGACAGTGCCTTGCATGCCGATGCCCCAAAGAGCGGGCGTTCGCCAATATCGGCTGAGGCCGTCATCATTACTGTCCGCAAGAGCTTCACCCATGTCATGGAGCAGCATGTCGGTGAACGGATAAATTCGCTGACCACGAACCCGCTTGTCCGTGTCTTCCCGCGAGCTTGTTTGCCAAGACGGCCTGTGGCACATGGCGCAGCCCGCTTCCTCGAATAAGCGTGCGCCTCGCGCATGCTCATTTGCGTTGTCGAGCCGTCGCGCCGGCACGGCCAGCACTTTGAGGTATTCGGCAAGGTTCGTCACCAATCGATCATATTCCGATCGGGCGTTAGGTGCGGTCTCTTTGGGGATAGGTTGATGAATGCTAAGCTCACCGGCGAGAGCCGAGCGCGTCTGCATATTCAGATTGGAAACAGTTCCCTTCCATCCGAAACGGCCGACTTTGTCACAAGATTTGCTGGCCCGCTGCTCGCATGCCGTCCCGACGATGCCTCTCACACCGAATGCCGAGAATTCTTGTTTTTCAGCTGCTTTTCTAATCTCGTCGTCGGAAATCGCTTCGAGCAAGCCTAAACCGTAGACTCCTGGCGCATTGCGCAGATCGACAAGTCTTTTCTCGCTATCGACAATTGCTACAGGTGCAACGAGCTCGACGAGCTGGCCCCCTAGCGTGATCCGTTGCTTCGTTTCCCATTCCACGCCTTGAAGTTTCTGGGAAACGCTTGGGACGAGTATGTTTCGGAATACCGGCGGGACAGAGTGATGGCTTGATGCCTTGACCGAAAAGCCAGTCGAATCGAACGCCTCTGTGTGCGAAATCCCTCGGCCGTCGCTCGGATGGCAGCTTTCGCAGGAACGGGCATTGTAATCAGCTTCGATAGGCGGGCCGCTTTCGACGCTCGAAAGCCCGTCGATCGGAGGCTATTCCTGAAGGCAAGCGCACCATTGGAGAAGACGCGCCGCTCCTCGAGCTCGAGGAAAGGAGCGGCATGATTGTAGGGCGACTCCCCGAATGAATATACGGTCAGCGCCCCACCGGTCTTCTTCGCGTCGTACCAGTCGTCACCCGCGAATGAGACCAAGGGAGCAAGCGCTAGAAAAACGAGTGAACAAGCGACGACATTTTTGATGGATCTAGAAGGAAATCGCATGGCCCCACTGCGCCTTCTCACGCGCCGGCGTTAACACGGGAGGACATTGTGAAATTACCAGGTCAGTGGCCTGCAACAAATTCAATCTTTATTCGATCCGGATCCTCTACAAACAGGGCATAATAATCTTTGATACCGCTGGCGAATGGGTATCGATCATCATATAACATGGGGATAGAATTTTCGATGCAGTACTGTCGCATCGAGTCTACTTCTGATCGCTCTTCGATTTTGAAAGCAATATGATTCAGGCCGACCCCGCTTCTATGATATTTATGATTCTTGTATTTATCGGACACCTGTACGAATGTCAGATAAGCTTCCCGTTTTCTTCGAAGGGTAAATCCATCGTCCCACGCGGACGTTTCTTTATAACCGATTCTCGCCAGAATCGTTTCCCAAAACGCATACGAAGCATCGATGTTTGAAACATAGATTTCGATATGATGCAGCATTCGTTACCTCTCGCAGGAATTAAGCAGAACTACCAAGGGTTGCTCAATCAAAGGCAGAGTGCGACCCTGTCGGGTCGCGCTCTCGGTTGCAGTTCTTACGAACGGCCTGATCCTCTGTATTGGCTCGCGTTCACGCCTATTGGCACGCGAGCATAGTGTGTATCGCCGCCCTGCGATACGAAAAGGTCGAGATAGACATCGCCGTTCCGGTCTTCAAAGAGACATTGACTTGACGAGAAGATGGCCTCCTCGCCAAACGCCTGCACCCCCTGCTTGGCCAATTCGTCGGCGGTAGAGCTCACATGATTGGTGAAATTCATGCCGGTGTCGGTGGAGACCGCAACGACAAGCCGGGCATTGCCGTTGCCTTCATCATATTCCTTATATGCCGTCGCTCGAATTGGAGTGTTGATGAGCGCGCTATATTGGAAATGCGACGTCGACATGCCGGGGTTCGATGTCTCGGTATTCTGCACAGCTTGCGAGAGCTTGTTGTTCGCAATGACGTGCTCCCACGGCACAGGCCGGATGGCATCGTCAACTTAAGAAGCGTGGATACCGATGTGCGATGACGGGCTATGACAGAGCGTGACCCACTCTACCGCCGCCATCGCTTCCCCGCCGAGATCATCGCCCATGCTGTCTGGCTCTATTTCCGTTTTCCTCTCAGTTTGCGAATGGTCGAGGACTTGCTGGCGGCACGAGGGATTATTGTCTCGCATCAGACGGTCCGGCTTTGGGCAGAGAAATTCGGGCGGACCTTTGCCAGCGAGATCCGCCGCCGCTCAGCGGGTCGGCTGGATGACAAGTGGCATCTCGACGAGGCCGTCGTTTCGATCCGCGGCAAGAAGCACTGGCTCTGGCGCGCCGTCGATCAGGACGGTTTCGTCCTGGAGGTTCTGGTGCAAAGTCGTCGCAATGCCAAGGCCGCCAAGCGTCTGATGCGCAAGCTGTTGAAGGGCCAAGGCCGCGCGCCGCGCGTGATGATCACCGACAAGCTTCGGTCTTACGACGCTGCAAAGCGAGAGATCATGCCGGGGGTCGAACACCGTTCGCATAAAGGCTTGAACAATCGGGCGGAGAATTCCCATCAGCCAGTCCGGCGACGGGAACGGATCATGAAACGCTTCAAGTCACAACGCCATTTGCAGCGCTTCGTCTCCATCCATGATCCGATTGCCAACCTGTTCCACATCCCCCGCCACGAAATCTCCTCCAGCCATCATCGCGAACTGCGTTCAGAGGCAATGAACCTCTGGGCAAAAATCGCGCGGGCTTGAACCGCCGTGGGGCAAGCGGGCTACGACCGCCTCGCGCTCTTTAAGTTTACGATGCCCACAGGTGTCGTTCACCTCGGAGGTCGGGTACCCCGCAACGATCAACGATGACGCTGCCGTCCAGGTCGCAGTCGCGTCCATCAAGCGCCATTTTGGCGAGGGAGCGGTTTCCCAACTTGCTGTACCAATGATGTTCAGCGAAGATTCCTCGTTCATGCTGAACAAGGTCCCCGGTGCCTATGTGCTCATCGGGAACGGTGACAGTTCCGGGCTGCACTCGACGACGTATGACTTCAACGATGACATCCTCGTACGTGGCGCCGCTTTTTTCTACAATCTTGCAAGAGATCATTTCGCATGACGTTAGCGTGAATTCCAAGTCGGAAAAGACTTAACAGTCCCGCGCCTCCCCCTTTGCGAGGCCGGACCTCGCATCGCCAAAAGCTACCTGGACTGGCAACATTGACGAGAACTGGCGCTATATCCAAGGCCAGTCGGCAATGTAAATGACATCAATGCCGGACCGTCGGCTTACAGTTCATCGGCCAAAGAGTTGGAGACACAATGACGTTCCTGCGCGGCTTGTCCGCTTTTCCCATCACCCCCGCTGATCGCGGCGGTAATATCGATGAGCCCGCATTGGAAAAACTTCTTGCGCGCTTGATGGAGGCAAAGGTCGATTCTATCGGCCTGTTGGGAAGCACGGGCAGTTACATGTTCCTGTCGCGCCAACAGCGCCAATACGCAATTGAGGTGGCCGTCGATAAAGTCGGTGCTGATATTCCCTTGTTGGTCGGGATTGGAGCGCTGAGGACGGACGAAGCCGTGCAACATGCCAAGGATGCCAAAGCGATCGGTGCGACAGCCGGCTTGCTGTCTGCAGTGTCGTACGCACCTCTGACCGAGGATGAAGTGTTCGAGCATTTCCAAACGCATTGGAATCCGGTTTGCCGATTTGCATCTATGACAATCCCGGAACAACGCATTTCCGGTTCTCATCCGCCTTGGTCGAAAGGCTGTCTCGGGTGCCCGGGATCGTCGCCATCAAAAACCCCGGTTTTGGCCCGGCTGAAACCCAGCGCCATCTGGAGGACCAGCGCTCACAGGTGCCAGACGGCTTTTCGATCGGCTACAGTGGAGACGCGCAGTGCACCGAGGCGATGATTGCAGGTGCCGATACCTGGTACAGTGTCATTGGCGGACTTCTTCCCGATGCCTGTTTGAAGATCGTCAGAGCTGCACAAAGGGGCGACGCGGCCGAGGCACGTAGGATCAATGCCAGCCTCGAGCCGCTCTGGGCTCTGTTTAAACGGTATTCCAGCCTGCGGGTTGTCTATGCTTTGGCGGAGGCATTGGAGATCTGCCATGCTTCACCTCCCCTGCCCATCAGGTCACTTTCCGAGGACGCGCGGTCAGAGGTTTTGGCAGTGCTAAAGCAGCTTCCAGCCGATGTGATCAGCCTATCCAGATGAGCAGATAGCCATGATCATCGATCCCTCGGTGGGCACTCCCCTGATAATGGCGTTCTCGGCCTACATTCTGGCCGCATCCAGTCCAGGGCCGAGCAATCTTGCCATCATGAATACTGCCATGAGCCGGGGCCGTGTCGCAGCGCTTGCACTGGCTGCCGGCGTCGTCTCTGTCTCCTGGATGTGGGCAGTGCTCGCCTCGACCGGCGTTGCAACGGTATTGAAAGCCTGGCCGAGTGCTCTCAATGTCATGCAGTTCATCGGAGGCTGCTATCTGTTCTATCTCAGTGCACGGTTTGCCGGCTCCGCGCTTGCCGGAAAAGACCTTTCTGCACCGCCGGAGGCGGCGCTGTCCCGCACGGAGTTGGGCAAGATCTATCGGCGCGGGATCGCCCTGCATATCGCCAATCCGAAGGCCATCATGGGCTGGATTGCAACAATTTCTCTCGGGTTGCAGCCGGGTACGCCCGCCTACATGCCCTTTGTCATCATGCTGGGGTGTGCGTTTCTGGCCGTGGTGATTTTCGGGGGATACGCGATCGTGTTTTCGCTCCCATCGGTTTCGCGTGTCTATCAGAAAGCGCAGCGATGGATCGACGGCGTTCTCGCAGCCTTTTTTGTCATCGCAGGCGTTCGGCTGATTTATGCCACTATCGGACCATGGATCTTGTCTTGATGGGCCACCCGGCCAAGCGCGACCGGGATTGCCCCCATCACTCCGGGGTCTATCGCACCCATGCATAGACCCGTCTGGAGCGAAGATGACACGTAACGCTTTGCCCGCTATCGGACGCGTCTAGAGGCTTGTCCTTACACGCGGTCTTTGCAGCTCTGCCACCGCCATCACAAACCGCAACTCGCTGTTTCCGCAATTCAGGTAGGCGTGCCTGTCTTCCGTGCGGGCCAGAACCGACGACCCTGCCTGGAGCACATGTTCACTCTCGTCGAGCCGCAAGGTCAGCTCACCAATTTCCACGTTCAGAAGCTCAAGCGTTCCTGGTGAATGGCCGGGCGACTCGAAGATTTCACCGGGAAAGATCGTCCAGCGCCAAAGCTCGATCTCGTCAGGCCCATGCGTACCGACCATCAGCGTCGCGGTTCCCCCCTTTGGACCATGCCACAGCGTCGAGGCGTCCTCCGGAAGAACAATTCGAACCGGCACACTCGACGCGAGACCGACGAAATCGGCGACCGATACGCCAAGCGCCGTGGCGGCCCTGCAAAGCGTGGCGATACTCGGATTGGCCGAACCTTTTTCGATTTCAACGAGCATGCCTTTGCTCACACCGGATTTTCTGGAGAGCTCGTCGAGGGTCAAGCCGTTCTGGCGACGGAATAATTTCATGTTTTGAGACACCGTGGCGCTGACGCGTTCAACATCGGCTACCGTCTCGGTCGATATATTGACTTTCTTTTCCATGGTCGTTATTATAGACTAAATTGGTCAGTGAGAGCTAGTGGCATGTTGGAATTTCCGATCATCGAAAAAGAGATTGCCCCGATTGCCCCGGATTTCCGGGCGGTCAGCATAATCGTCGATGCCAACGCTGCGACGCAAGGCACTATGGCAAGGGACATCCTGGAAGAAGCCTGTGATTTTGCGCGTGCAGGCGGACCGCAATGGTCGGAGGCCCATTTGGCGAGCTGGGGGGAGGTTTATACCCGTTTTGGCGCAAAGCCGAACCGCACACCCTGCTCTGCCCAGGCATTGAAGAAACGCGTCGAGAGAGATGGACGACTTCCCTCCATCAACCCGATCGTCGATCTCTACAATGCCGTTAGCCTGCGTTTTGCAATTCCGGTCGGCGGCGAGAATTTTGACGCCTATGTCGGGGTGCCGCGCTTGTCGGTTTCAGACGGGACCGAACAGTTCGACACGACCATGAACGGCGAGGCGATCATCGAACGCCCGTCGAAGGGCGAGGTGATCTGGCGCGATGATGTTGGTGTAACGTGCCGGCGCTGGAACTGGCGACAGGGAACCCGGACCCGGCTGGACGCGATTGGCGGCCGCATGTGGTTCATTTTGGAAAGCTTGGGGACCATGCCCGAGGAGGCGCTTGAGGAGGCGGGGGATATGTTGGAGAGAGGCCTGAGGAGCCTTGCGCCGGAGTGCGAGATCAAGCGGCAGACGATCGGCATCGTGTAGTCCTACTCTGCTGAATACATAGATCAGTCCAGTTATATGGTTCTGTCGCAAACTTTTCGGAAAGGTCATTTGCTGCATGAGGTTCCGTCGCAAACTCCAGCTGAGGTCGCAAGGGCAGGTTGAGCGTCACGCGGCGCTCATGCGGCGAGCATTTCGAACTGCTTGGCAATGGAGGGCGTGGGATTGTAGGCAAACCTGGCCTGTCGTTTGCGCATCATATGAACCATCTCGATGCCCGAGAGGATAATTTGGCGGTTGTGGTTGACTTGAAGCCGAGCATGGACCGGACGCGGCGCTTGATGCGCCTATGATCCTGTTCGATGCGGTTGTTGAAATACTGGCTCTTGCGGATTCTGATCGGCTTCAGTGCTCGTCGCGATCGATGCCGCAGGCGATTTTCAAGCTCGCAAGATCGGATGGCCTCGTGATTGGTCTGGCTGCCGTCGATGGCGATACGTTCCGGCCTGCCATGGCGCTGCAGGGCCTTCCGTAAGAAGCGTTTGGCCGCCGGCAGGTCACGGTTTCGCTGAAAAAGAATTCGACCGTATCGCCGAGGCTGTCGATAGCACGATAGAGATACATCCATTGGCCTCGAACCTTGATGTAGGTTTCGTCCATGTGCCATTTTCCAGTGACGCTGCGCTTGCGCCGGTTGAAGCGTTCAAGCAGCAGAGGCGAAAAATGCACGACCCAGCGGTGGACAGTGGAATGGTCGACGTGAATGCCGCGCTCGGCCATCATCTCTTCCAGATCGCGCAGGCTGAGATTGTAGGCAAGATACCAGCGAACGCACAGTAGGATCACGGATCGATCAAAATGGCGGCCTGTGAACATGACAAACTCCCGGAAAAAAGAGCAAGCGTCATGCAGCAAATGAAAAGTTTGCGAGAACCCGCCGTTCTTCTGGCCAATTCTGGCTTCATCTTGAAACCACACCTCGACGGGCTTGCCCTTCGGCAGGTCGGCGAGCTGGGCGTCTAGCGTGCGCAGAAGTTTTTTGAACTCTTCCACGATCCAGGCATCCTGCGCCGGATGGCGCGGGCGCGCGCTCATATGCGAGAAGCCGAGTTCCTTCAGCAGCTTGCCCACGTAGCGCTCGTGATAGGTGACACCGAAACGATCCGCGATGACGCGCTGCAGATCGATGCGCCGCCAGCGCACCACGCCGTCAACCGCCAGGTCCGGTCCTGTCTCGACGATTTGCGCCAGTTCGGCCTTCTGTTCCGGCGACAGGCGCGGGGTGGGTCGGCCATACCAGGCATCCTTCAGTCCGTCAGGGCCATCCTCGTTGAAGCGATGCACCCAGTCCCGCGGTCCATGCCGCCGATCCGTGCAGCATCTTCCCGGCTCATCCCCGTCCATGACCCCGGCCAGCGACAACCACCGCCCGCGCTGGTTGATGTCCTTCGCCGCCTTCGCCAATCGCCGAAGCACCGCAGCCGAATAGTCCGTCCGTATTTTCACCTCGCACCGAATCCTCCTCGCAACAAGGGGTCACGGATCAATCGAGGCGGGAACCCTAGAGAATCAGCCCTCAGAGCCTTTGGTAATAGACCGACCCCTCGCACCGGTTTGGGCTGGGTGTACAAGTCAGGTTTTCATCAGGTTCGACGAGTGTGTCTGGCAGCCAGAGGGTCGCGTCCCCAGACGTGGTGTAGCTCGGCGGTAGCGAAGCCGCTCGCGAGCGCGCCCTCAACAGCGCCGTAGATGCTATGGGCGGCGGCGAGCGTGTGGCACCCTCGACGCTGTTGAGCAGCTACCTAAGGAGCGCCCCATGTCACCATCCTTTGATGCAAGCAAATCCCTTACCGCCCTTGATCAGGACAGCACGTTGGTCGCAGTGATTGAGATGAGCCAGACAAAGTGGCTCATTGCTGCGACGGTCCCTGGCTTTGAACGTAACCCTCTCAAGAAGCTCGATGCCGACCCGGATTCGGTGTTCAGGCTGTTGCGCCGCTGGCGCAGCGAAGCCATCCAAGCCGGGCGTGAAGTCCGGCGCATCGTTGTCGCCTATGAGGCTGGACGCGACGGCTTTTGGTTGGCGCGCTGGCTCCAGGCGCGCGCTGTCGAAGCTTATGTCATACATCCATCGAGCGTCGCGGTTTCCCGTGAACATCGGCGTGCCAAGACCGATCGCCTCGATACCGAACTGCTGATGCGCGCCTTTCTTGGCTGGCTGCGGGGCGAGAAGCGCCACTGCAGCATGGCAGCCATCCCAACCATCAATGAGGAGGAGGCCCGCCGTCCGAACCGTGAACGAGACAATCTCGTCCGCGAACGTACACGGATCGTCGACCGCATCAAGGCAATCCTCGCTCGCTTCGGCATTCGCGCCTTCAAACCCAATCTGCGCAAAGCTGCCGAGAAACTGGAGGCTCTGCATACGGCGGAAGGTATGCCCCTACCGGAACGAAGCCGAGCCGAGTTGCGCCGTAATCTCGGACGGCTTCACCTGTTGCGTGAACAAATCCACGAGATCGAACAGGAGCGGTTGCGGCAGCTCTCGGTGGTTCCGGACACGGAGAAGGGTCCGCTCGCGATGGTTCGCCTTCTTGCGCGGATCATCGGTGTCGGTATCGAGACTGCGGACATGCTGGTGAATGAGATTCTCTCACGCGGCCTGCGTGATCGGCGAGCCGTCGCCCGCTATGCCGGACTTACCGGGGCGCCGGATGAGAGCGGCCAACGCAGGCGCGAGAAAGGTCTTGCGAGGGCCGGCAACGCTCGCGTCCGCTACGGCATGATCCTATTGGCTTGGCGGTTCCTCCAATTCCAAAAGAACAGCGCGCTGGCGCACTGGTTTTGCGCGAGAACGGCCGATGGCCGTGGCGGTACGCGCAAGACAATGATCGTGGCTTTGGCGCGCAAGCTACTGATTGCCTTCTGGCGACTTGTCACGACCGGCGAGATCCCGACGGGAGTAGCCCTGCGTCCGGTATAAAGCATGGAGGAGCGTTCGACAGGACGAGCATTGAAGTTTGGCAGCTGCAATAGCGTCTGCCAATAACGATCCGAGGTGGTGGTGATCCCGGTCGCTCACATGGCTTACGACGCCGCGCTGTAGAATGGGCCCACCGCCCGGAGCTTCGCCGCCGATGCGTATGGCTGCATCATGGTTTTTGATCCGCGAGGATCAACCGCATACAAGCTTGCGGCGCGTTTACGGGCGCCTGATGGCGAGCTCCCCTCGGTTTGAAGTTGTAGACCTCTACAAACAGCACCTGCCGGCTCAATGTAACGCTGCCGCCGTGCTCGTGACCATCAAGGGCAAGTCGCTTCGCGATGGCCAAAGGCCCACCCTTGACCGTCACTGCGCGCGGCGCCCCAATGGACCCCGGAGCCAAAGCAGGAACAAATGGGCGCACACGGCTGAACAAGGAGACGGAACGACTGAAAGATCACCTTGACAAAGATTAGCCCATACAAGCGAGCGAGCGGCTTTGCGGCGGTCATCGATGTTCCCCGGTAAGGTCGGGTTGCTGACACCAACCTGATTCGAAGGAACCACCGATGACCGACGACATGATGAACCTGCGCACGCTCGTGGAGAAGACCCCCGACGCCGATATCTTGCGCGAGATGATCGGCTTTGCCGCCGAGCGGCTGATGGAGCTGGAGGTGGGCGCCGCCACCGGCGCCGCCTATGGCGAGAAGAACCCGCTGCGGACGGCTCAGCGCAACGGCTACCGCGAGCGCGACTGGGAGACGCGGGCCGGCACCGTCGAGCTACGCATCCCCAAACTCAGGAAGGGCTCCTACTTTCCGGGCTTCCTCGAACCGCGGCGCATGGCGGAGAAGGCGCTGACGGCCGTCATCCAGGAGGCCTACATCCAGGGCATCTCGACGCGCTCGGTCGACGACCTGGTCAAGGCGATGGGGATGAGCGGCATCTCCAAGAGCCAGGTCAGCCGGTTGTGCGAGGAGATCGACGGCAAGGTCAAAGCGTTCCTTGAAAGACCCATCGAGGGCGACTGGCCATACCTGTGGATCGACGCCACCTACCTGAAGGTGCGCCGCGGCGGGCGCATCGTCTCGGTCGCCGTCATCATCGCCGTCGGCGTCAACAGCGACGGCCGGCGCGAGGTGCTCGGCATGGAGATCGGCACCTCGGAGGCCGAGCCGATCTGGACGGAGTTCCTGCGCAAGCTGACCCGCCGCGGCCTGCGCGGCGTCAAGCTTGTCGTCTCCGACGCCCATGAGGGCATCAAGGCGGCGGTCTCGAAGGTGCTGTGCGCCACCTGGCAACGCTGTCGGGTTCATTTCATGCGCAATGTGCTGGCGCATGCCGGCAAGAGCGGTCGCCGCGTCGTCTCGGCCTTCATCGCCACCGCCTTCGCCCAGGAGACGCCGGAAGCCGCCAGCACCCAATGGCGCGCCGTTGCCGACCAGATCCGGCCGAAGGTGCCCAAGCTCGCCGCCATCATGGACGACGCCGAGCCCGACGTGCTGGCCTACATGACCTTCCCCAGGGAGCACCGCGCCAAGCTGCATAGCACCAACCCGATCGAGCGCCTCAACGGCGAGATCAAGCGCAGGACCGAGGTCGTCGGCATCTTCCCCAATGACGATGCCATCGTCCGCCTCGTCGGCGCGTTGCTGCTTGAACAGAATGATGAATGGGCCGTCCAGCGCGCCAGATACATGACGCTGGAAACCATCAGCCAAATGAGCGATGATCCTCTCATCAGCCTGCCAGCCGTGGCACGCTGATCATCCCGGCCCCATGCCGGAGAGCGCGGCGACCAAGCCGTCAGCTACACCACTCCCTGGGACACGATCCAGCGAAGCCGGCTTCGGCATCGAAATTGATGCTGGCTGGAAGAACTTTGCTGACCACTGGAATCGACTGCTTCTTGATGAATACATGCGTGACGGCCGGACCTATCGCTACCGGCGCTATGGTGCGTTTGAATATGACGCGGTGGAGGGAATTTTTCGGCTCCTGCCGCATGCCCCTTACGCGTCATGCTGTCTTCGGCGATATAGCCGCCCGGAGTGCTGCGACACGTGCACGATAGCATCAGCTCACGACGATGGATTGCTAACGGCGAACTCATGCTGGTCGGCAAGGCTATACTGCTGGAGCATCAACTCGGCCGACGAGAGTGGCCCACGATCCTGGGCAGGATCGGCCGACATGCCCGGCATCGCCGCTCTGAAAGAGCACAGCGGGAATCCAGACGCTGCCGGGTTGACTATGGGTGTCCGAACCGCGAAAAGGGGCCGCTCTTCATGAGTGGCGTG
>NZ_JAMYUM010000044.1:0-18244 GCF_040322975.1 Mesorhizobium sp. M0074 | reverse complement strand
ACATATGGCCCACCCCGTCAACCATCGCCTCTCTGTCCGGCGGGGGCCCGACCTTGCGCCCCACCGCCCCCCCTGGTCATCCCCACACGCATTCCCCCCCCCCCCCCGGCGGGGGGGGGGGGGCCCCCCCCCCGGCTCTTTTCTTCAAGACGGGTTGCCTTCAAGTCGATCCACACTTCGTCTCGGCTTGCCTCGACACCTCTCCTCCGTTCGACGGGGAGAGGAAGTGCCAACCGCAACGCCCGGCGCCCTTCCTCTATCCCTTTCAGGGCAAAGGTGCGGAGCGAGGCGGAGTGGGGAGGGCGAGTGAACGCAAACTTTCCATCGGCCTGGAATTCGGTTCTCAGTCCGGCCGTTGCCGTATCCGTCAATGGAAGGATACTTTCCGTTTGTGCGGTAAAATCGTCATCGCGCTTTCCATACGCGTCGTTCGCTATCCAGAGATCAACCTATTTCGCAACCATTTGCCGGCCCCCGGCCAATTGGCCCGCCTCTTGCTGCTGGAAGAAAAAGGTCGAAAGGAGGCTTCCCAATGAACGACGCGCCACGGGTGCTCGTGCTCGGCATCGGAAATCTGCTATGGGCCGACGAGGGCTTCGGCATCCGCGTGGTGGAGGAGTTCCACCGGCTCTGCGAAACGGCGGACAACGTCCGGGCCATGGATGGCGGCACGCAGGGCATCTACCTCCTCCAACATATCCGCGAGGCCGACATCCTCGTGGTGTTCGACGCGGTCGACTACGGCTTGGCGCCCGGCACGCTGAAGCTCGTCGAAGGCAGCGAGGTGCCGGCCTTCCTCGGTGTGAAGAAGATTTCGCTCCACCAGACTGGCTTTCAGGAAGTTCTCGCCATGGCCGAGATGATGGGTGACTATCCCGCCCATCTCCTTCTCGTCGGCGTGCAACCGGTCGAGCTGGACGACTACGGCGGCAGTCTCCGGCCCGCGGTGAAGGCTCAGATCGAGCCTGCAATCGAGATCGCCATCGAGTGGCTCGCCTGGCTCGGCGCGACGATCGCCAAGCGCACCGAACCGCTGGCCGAAGAAGAGACGCTCGCCTCGCGCGAAATGCGCATCGGCATCTACGAGAGCGGTCGACCCCGACCGGAAGAGGCCTGTCGTCACGGCGCGCGGCTTCTCGAGAATGGTGCCTTCGCTGGTCCGGCGAATTTCGAGTGCGAGGTCGACGCGCTTTTGCAATCGTCTGGAAGGCAGGGCTGATGTGTGTCGGCGTTCCCTTCCAGGTGGTTGAATGCAGCGGCGGCATTGCCCTGTGCACCGGTCGCAGCGGCACGCGGCGCCTCGATATGACCCTGGTGGGCGACCAGCCAGCGGGTACGTGGATACTCGCCTTCCTCGACACCGCGCGCGAGACTGTCACTGCCGAGACGGCGCGCCTGATCGCCGACGCGATCGAAGCGACGGAGCGTGCGCTCGCCGGCGACACCGACCTCGACCACCTCTTCGCCGACCTGGTCGGCCGCGAGCCGCAACTGCCGGAGCATTTGCGGCCGGGGCAAGCCCTTTCACCGCAAGGCACGGAGGACGCCTGAGTCCATGTTTTCACCCGTTCTCACCATGATGATGGAGCGCCACCGCATCCCGGTGGTTGACGAGGCGAACATCGACGCATTCGCCGAGGCCCACGACCTCACCGCGCTGTTTTTTCCCGGTGACTGGTTGCGGCTCGCCGAGAGCAACGATGTGGCGGTGATCCTCCCGGAGCTGGTGCAGGCCTTCCAGGGCGTGTTCAAGCCCGCCGTGGTATCGCGCGAGAGCGAACGCGAGCTGCAAAGCCGCTATCGCTTCGACGCCTTCCCGGCGCTTGTCTTCCTGAGGAACGGCGAATATCTCGGCGCCATAAAGCGCGTGCTCGACTGGGAAGACTACCTCACTCAGATCGACGGCAAACTGAGGCGCGGGCCGAGCGCGCCGCCGCGTTTCGAGCTTCCCGAAGCCTGCGCGACCCACGACCGTCACGACCACGATCATTTCCAGTGAGCGAAAGCGGCCGGGAGGGCGCATCATGGCAGCATCGCTATTCGGCGGCATCGGGCCGGGTTCACAGCCGAGCGAAGGGGACGGCAGCGACTTGCAGTATATGGAAATGCCGAAGGGCATGGCGACCTCTGCGTCACCCATGTTGCCGGAGAAGGAAAATGTCGCCGGGCTCGAAGCTGCTTTGGCGGTGCTCTCCGCGCTGGCTGAAAGCCTCGGCCGGTCCTCGCCGGATTGCGAAAACGCGGTGCATGATCTTTCCGGCCTCGACGACGCCAATCTTGCGCTGATCGACCAGGCGCTGGGCGAGGGCGAGGTCTTGATCATCTGCGGCGACGACCTGAAGGCTCAGGAGTCGGTGCTCGCCGGTATCTGGCGCGTGCGCCAGACCGGAACGGATGGCAGGCTCGTGCGCGATTTCGTCGAGGTCGGCGCCTTTCCCTCGGCCGTGCTGGAGAGGGCCTTCGCCGGCTGCCGCAATACGCTCGCTGCGCCGGCGACCTATCCGACGGGCGTCTTCAACGCGCCGCCGCTGATTTCGGAGCTCAATGGCCGCATCCCGCTCGTCGGGCCCGACGTCGGGCCGCACGCCATAAACCTGTCGCTGCTGCCGCACACTGAAGAGGACTTGACCTTCCTCGACGGCCTGCTTGGCCACGGGCCGGTGGTCGTGCTGTCGCGTGGCTACGGCAATTGCCGCGTGACCACGACGGGGACGCGCGGCGTCTGGTGGGTGCGCTTCTTCAATTCGACCGACGATCTCATCCTCAACACGATCGAGGTCACGGCCTTGCCGGGGGTGGTCCGCGCTGCGCCCGAGGATATTGCGGACAGCCGCCAGCGGCTCCTCGAAATCCTGGAGGTCTACCGGTGAACGACTCCTTCTTTGCCGGTTCATATGGCGGCGACAATGCCAAGATCGGCCCGATGTCGCGGCTCGAATGCAGGATTTGCTGGCATGTCTACGACCCGGCTGAGGGCGACGACTACTGGCAGATCCCGCCCGGCACGCCCTTCGCCGAACTGCCGGCCAACTGGAGCTGCCCCACCTGTGACGGCTCCAAGCAGGGCTTCATGGTCGTGAGCGATTGACATGGATCATTCGCAAGCCGTCGCTGCCCATCTAGAGTTCGTGTTTCAGCGGATCGAACGGACGGCCATGGCAGGAATTCCGATCCTCAATCCGGCGCTTTGCGTCAGCGCGGTGGGCGTGCGGCAGTGGCAGGGCAAATGGCTCGCGGTTCTTGTCACGCCCTGGTTCATGAACCTCGTGCTTCTACCATTTGGCGACGGGCAAGCGCGCCCGCGCGTGCCTACGGGCACGAAGGAGCATGCATCATTCCCGGCGGGCCGGTTCGAGTTCTTCCGGGCCTATGAAGAGGAGCTCGGCTGCTACCGCATGTGCTCGCTGTTCTCGCCGATGTTCGAATTCGCCGACCAGGAGAGTGCGCAAGAGGCCGCGCGGCAGGTGCTTGCGGAACTGTTCAACCGTGAGGCGGAAGAAGACGAAGACGGCGAGATGATCCGTGTCTGGGAAGGCCGGCTACCTGAGGAAGAGGCAAGCGCGTTGGACGAGGTTGAGACAGCCGGAACACCCGCGAGCTCCCAGCCGGCGAAATTGACCCGCCGCTGGCTGTTCGGTTTGGGCGACAAGGAGGAGACCGCTGCATGAGCGTTGATGGCCGCGTCTCCATCGATCTCGTCTGCGATGGCGGTCGCGTTATGGAAGCCATCGTCACGCCGCCGCGCCCGGTTGCGCTTGGCCCGATCGTGCGAGCCCGGCCGGTGACGGAGGTCATCTCGGCGATCGGTTCGCTGTTCAGTGTCTGTAGTATTGCGCAGTCGGCGGCGAGCGTTGAGGCAGCCGAGGCGGCCCTGGAGATCGGGACGGACCGGCGCACGAAGCAAGCGCGGCGGCTTCTTGTGCTTACCGAAACGCTGCGCGAGCACCTGCTGCGCATTGGCTTGGATACTGCCAGTCTCGCGGGCGAGCCTGCCGACGGTAAAACCCTGCGCCGGTCTATGCGCCTGCCGCAGCGCCTCAAGCAGGCACTTTTTCCAGGCGGGAATGCGTTCGTTCCCGGCGTGTGCGTGGGGATTCCGGGCGCGGACGCTGCCGAAACGGCCGCCGAAGCGAGCCATCTAACGCAGTCCGTGGTCTACGAAGGCGAAAAGCCGCTTGGCGAGATGGATCGCGATGCCTTCGCGCAGTGGGCTATGGAGCGCGGCACGATTGCGGCCCGTCTCATCGCCCCGGTCTTGGCAAGGGGCTGGGCCATGATAGGCCACCCCGAAACGACAAACGGGGGAAACGAACATTTGCCGAAGGAAACGTCGGCCGACACGAGCTGCCTCGCCAGGCAGGCTGGTGCGCCGCTCGTTCGCGCTTTCCTTTCCGAAAACGGTGGAGCCGGCCTGGCCGCGCGGCTGGCTGCCCGCGTGGTCGAGGCATCGACGCTGCCGGCGCAGATCGCCGGAGGGCTCGCGGCCCTGCGGGATGTCGCGGAGGGGTCCGAAGTGCCTACGCGCGAAGTCTTTCGCGACGAGAACGGGGGCCGCTCTGCTACTGCCTTCGCCGAGGCAGCACGCGGCCGGCTGGAACATCGGATTGTTTTGAACGACGACCGAATCGCCGACTACGCCATCACGGCTCCGACCAGCATTCATTTCGCCGAGAGCGGCATTGCCGCGAGCTCGCTTTCGGCGCTCGCTGCATCCAGACGTGAAGATCTGGCGGTCCAGGCCGATCTCCTGGTCCGGGCCATCGACCCCTGCGTCGGCTACGATATCAGGCTCCGCTGATGCACGAGATGGCGATATGCGAGAGCGTCCGTGGCATCATCGAGGAAGAGGCCGCGAGACAGGATTTTCGGAAGGTGGGCCGCGTCTGCATGGAAATCGGGCGGCTATCCGCTGTCGAGGTCGAGGCGCTGAAGTTCGGCTTCGATGTCGTCATGCGTGGCTCTCTGGCGCAAGACGCAAGGCTGGAAATCGTCGAGACGGAAGGCAGGGCCTGGTGCATGCCTTGCGGCCAGAGCGTGCCGATCGCGGCACGCTTTGATCCATGCCCGGACTGCGGAAGCCATCAGCTGCAGGTGACCGGCGGCCAAGAAATGAAGATCAGGGAATTGGAGGTGAGCTGATGTGCACTATTTGCGGATGCGGCGAGGGCGCCGTCCGGATCGAGGGCAAGGCGCATGGCCATCACCATCATCACGGCCACGATCATGATCACCACCACGATCATGATCACGGCCCCCATCATGACGATCATGTGCACGATTGTGGCTCGGGCCCCGGTGGCACCCGTGCGCCGGGCATGAGCCAGGCGCGGATGGTCAAGCTGGAAAAGGATATCCATTCCAAGAACAACGAGTATGCCGATGCGAACAGGAAAATGTTCGCCGAGCGCGGCGTGCTTGCGCTCAACCTCGTCTCCAGCCCCGGCTCTGGCAAAACGACGCTGCTTTGCCGCACGATCGAGGCACTGAAGGGCAAGTTGCCGATCGCCGTGATCGAGGGCGACCAGCAGACTTCCAATGATGCCGACCGCATCCGCGCCACCGGCGCGCCCGCGATCCAGGTCAACACCGGCAAGGGCTGCCACCTCGACGCGCATATGGTCGGCCATGCCGCAGATCACCTCGACCTTGCCGAAGGAGGCCTGCTCCTCGTCGAAAACGTGGGAAACCTCGTCTGTCCGGCGGGCTTCGACCTAGGCGAGGCACACAAGGTGGTGGTGCTCTCAGTCACCGAGGGAGAGGACAAGCCATTGAAATATCACGACATGTTCGCCGCCGCCGATCTCATGATCCTCAACAAGACTGACCTGTTGCCGCATCTCGACTTCGACGTGGAGGCCTGCATCGCCAACGCCCGAAAGGTGAACCCGCGGATCAAGGTGCTGAGGGTTTCCGCGCGCACGGGCGAGGGGATGTCGGACTGGACGGCCTGGATCGGCGCGGTCCGCGCCATGGCGCTAGTCGGCCATCGGCGGGCGGCCGAGCTCGGAGCAGCCTGATGTGCCTGGCCATTCCCGCCCGCGTCGTTGAACTGCTCGATGACGACATGGCCGTGGTCGCGTTCGACAGGGTCACGAAGCGCATCTCATTGGCTTTGGTGGCAGACGTTTCGCTTGGCGATTTCGTGCTCGTCCATGTCGGTTATGCGCTCCACAAGGTGAGCCCCGAGGAGGCCGAGCGCACGCTGCAGCTGATGGCCGAAGCGGGCGTGCTGGAGGAGGGGCTGGAGGAGATTTCGGCGTGAAATATGTCGACGAATATCGCGACCAGGAGCTTGCGAAGACCATCGCCGGCGCCATCGCGATCGAGGCTGATCCGGAAAAGAGCTACCATTTCATGGAGTTCTGCGGTGGGCACACGCATGCGATTTTTCGCCACGGCGTGCAGGACCTGATGCCGCAGAACGTGCATTTCGTGCACGGACCCGGATGCCCCGTTTGCGTGCTTCCCATCTCTCGCCTCGACGATGCGGTGGAGCTCGCCGAGCGGCACGGGGTCATCCTTTGCACCTACGGCGACATGATGCGCGTGCCGGGCACCAAGCAACGCAGCCTGATCCGCGCCAAGGCGGACGGAGCGGATGTCCGCATGGTCTATTCAACGCTCGATGCCCTAAAGATCGCGCGTGAAAACCCCGAGCGGCAAGTCGTCTTCTTCGCCATCGGTTTCGAAACCACGACGCCGCCGACGGCCGTCGCGATCAAGACGGCGCAAGCCGAGGGGTTCAAGAATTTCAGCGTGTTCTGCAACCATGTGCTCACGCCGGCCGCGATCTCTCACATTCTTGAATCGCCGGAAGTGCGGGAACTGGGCATCGTCAAGATTGACGGGTTTCTGGGACCTTCGCACGTCTCCTCCGTGATCGGCTCGCAGCCATATGAATTCTTTGCCGAGGAATTCCAGAAGCCGGTTGTCATCGCCGGCTTCGAACCGCTGGACGTCATGCAGTCCATCCTGATGCTGATCCGGCAGGTCAATGAAGACCGGCACGAGGTCGAGAACGAATATACCCGCGTCGTGACCGAGGAGGGCAACCTCAAGGCGCAGGCACTGGTGAGCGAGGTCTTCGAGCTGCGCAAGACCTTTGACTGGCGCGGCCTCGGCACCGTGCCCTACAGCGCCCTGCGCATCCGCGACGCTTATGCCGATTTCGACGCCGAGAAGCGTTTCGAGCTGTCGGTCAAGGCTTCGCGCCAGGTGAAGTCCTGCGAATGCCCTTCGATCCTGCGCGGGGTGAAGAAGCCGACCGACTGCAAGCTGTTCGGCACCGTGTGCACGCCGCAGAACCCGATTGGCTCATGCATGGTCTCCTCCGAAGGCGCCTGCGCGGCCTACTGGACCTATGGCCGTTTCCGCGAGCCGAAGCTGTTGGAGGCGGCGGAATAATGAGCGCGAACGATCCCAGCCTAGCCGTCACCACCTCGTCGGTCCGCGGCGCGGTGGACATGACGCATGGCGCGGGCGGCCGCGCGATGGCCGAGCTGATTCGGGATATTTTTCAAAGACATCTGGCCAACGAGTTCCTGGCCCAGGCTAACGACGCGGCCCTGCTCGGCACCGTCTGCGGACGCCTGGTGATGGCAACGGACGCGCATGTCATCTCGCCTCTGTTCTTTCCGGGCGGGGATATCGGAGCACTGGCGGTCCACGGCACGATTAACGACGTCGCCATGATGGGCGCGCGGCCGCTCTGGTTGTCCGCGTCCTTCATCCTGGAGGAAGGTTTTCCGTTGGCCGAACTGGAAAGAATAGTTGTTTCAATGGCTTTTGCCGCCCGGGAAGCAGGCGTACCCGTGGTTACGGGCGACACCAAGGTGGTGGAGAAGGGCAAAGGCGACGGCGTTTTCATCTCCGCGACCGCTGTTGGCGTGCTGGCGGACGGCACAGACATCTCCGGAAGCAATGCCCGGCCGGGCGATGCAATCCTTGTCTCCGGCACCATGGGCGACCACGGAGTCGCAATCCTGTCGAAGCGCGAACACCTTGATTTTGAAACGGAAATTATCTCCGACAGCCAAGCTCTGCACGATCTGGTGGCGGCGATGCTTGGCTCCGTTCCTGGTATCCGGGTGTTGCGTGACCCCACGCGCGGCGGACTGTCGGCGACGCTGAACGAAATCGCGCAGCAGTCCAAGGTCGGAATGGTAATCCGGGAAGCGGCGGTTCCGGTGAAGCCGGAGGTCGCGGCGGCGTGCGAACTGCTCGGCCTCGACCCGCTGAATGTTGCCAACGAAGGCAAGCTGATCGCCATCTGCGTGGCGCAAGACGCGAAGACTTTGCTCGCCGAGATACGCGCTCATCCCATGGGCCGGGATGCCGCAATCATTGGCGAAGTCGTCACAGACCAGCATGCGCTGGTGCGGATGAAAACGAGACTTGGCGGTATGCGCGTGGTCGACTGGATCGCCGGGGAACAGCTCCCGAGGATCTGCTGAAGATGCGCATTCTGCTTCTCGTCACCGCCTTCAACGCCTTGAGTCAGAGGATTTTCGTGGCGCTTGGCGAGCACGCACACGAGGTCTCGGTCGAGATGGACGTCAACGACGAGCGGACCATGGAGGCGGTAGATTTGTTTCGGCCGGACCTCGTTATTGCCCCGTTTCTGAAGCGGGCAATCCCGAAAGAAGTCTATGAAAATCGATGCTGTATGATCGTTCACCCAGGCATCGTCGGCGACCGCGGCCCCTCCGCGCTGGACTGGGCGATGGTGGACGGGGCGACGCAGTGGGGTGTCACGGTGCTGGAAGCGGCGGCCCAAATGGATGCGGGGCCGGTCTGGGCGAGCGCCACCTTCGCGATGCGAAAGGCGACGAAATCGAGCCTCTACAGCAACGAGGTGACCGACGCGGCGGTGACGGCGGTGCTCGAAGCGATCGCGCGGTTCGAGCAGGGCGAAAAGCCGATTGCCCTGGAAGAACAATCTGTAGCGCCGCTGGGCCGGTGGCGGGACGCGATCAAACAGGCGGACCGGCGGATCGATTGGGCTGCCGACACGACCGAAACGGTGCTGAAGAATATCGCAGCAGCCGACGGCGCGCCCGGCGTGCGGGACGAACTTTTCGGCGAAACGGTCTTCCTTTTCGACGCGCGAGACGCACGTGAACCAGGGGGTGACTTGCCTCTCGCGCGGGGTGAACGGGGCAAGATATCGCTCCCCGAGCCGGGAGTGGTCGCCGCCAGAAGCGGGCCGGCGATCGCCATCGTCACCGGCGACGGCGCGTTGTGGATCGGCCATGTCCGGCATCCCAATTCGCCACACCCGTTCAAGCTGCCGGCGACCATGGTCTTCGCGAAGGAAGTTGCAGACCTGCCGGAGATCCCGCTCAATTCACCGGGCGGTTATCAGGACATCACCTACGAAGAAGAAGCTGCGGTCGGCTATCTGCACTTCCCCTTCTATAACGGTGCAATGGGAAAGGACGCCTGTCGAAGACTTTTGGACGCTTATACAAAAGCGACGGAGCGTCCGACCAGGGCGATCGTGCTGTGCGGAGGGCCGCAGTTCTGGTCCAACGGGCTCGACCTCAACCGGATCGAGGCGGCCGACAGCGCGGCCGACGATTCCTGGGTCAACATCAATGCCATCGACGACCTCGCCGATGCGATCATCCGCACGACAAGCCACATCACCGTAGCAGCGCTTGCCGGAAATGCGGCAGCGGGCGGCGTGTTTCTCGCCCGCAGCACCGACCAGCTCTGGATGCGCTCGAGCGTCATCCTCAACCCGCATTACAAGGACATGGGCAATCTCTACGGCTCGGAGTTCTGGACCTATCTCCTGCCGAGCTGCTGCGGGACTGAGAATGCCCGCCGGATCGCGGCAGCGCGCCTGCCGATGGGCGCGAAGGAGGCGCTGAATCTGAATCTGGCCAACCGGGTGTTCGCGGGGGCAAGCGAGCTGTTCACGGCGCAAGTGAGGGCGTCGGCTGCCGCGCTGGCCGGGAGCGAAGAGTTTCCGGGGTTGCTCGCCGAAAAACAAGCCCGGCGCGCAGCCGACGAGGCGGCCAAGCCGCTTTGCGCCTATCGCGAGGAGGAGCTTTCGCGGATGCGCCGCAATTTCTATGGCTTCGACCCAAGCTACCACGTCGCGCGGCATAATTTCGTGCACAAGGTGCCGAAGTCGCGCACCCCAGTGACGATCGCCCGCCACCGCGACGTCGCCTGGCAGGCCGGCCGGGAGGGAAGGAAAAAGGCATCGTGAGCGACCTGCCGGGCATATTGATCGTCGACGACGAAATCCGCTCGCTGGAGGCGCAACGGCGCGTCCTGAGCGAGGATTTCGATGTCCACGTAGCCAGCGACACCAAGGCCGCCAGCTCGATCCTGGAGATGGAATGGATCCAGATCATCCTGTGTGACCAGCGCATAGCCGGCACCTGCCGCACCGAGTTCCTGAAGCAGGCGCGCACCCGCTGGCCGGACATCGTGCGCATGATCATCTCGGGCTACACCGACGCGCATGACACCATCGACGGCATCAACGAGGCCGGCATCTACCAGTACATCACCAAGCTCTGTCATCCGGAAAACCTCACGCTCACGCTGAAGAACGGGGTGCAGCTCTTTCTCCAGATCGCGGTTCGTCGCCGCCACCACGCGCAGATCGACCTGCTCTACGCATTGCAGAACTTTTCGCCACGCGACTGGGCCGGCAATCGTGGCCCGCTGGAGCTGGCGCTCGAAGGTGCGCCGGTGCGGCTCGGCGAGACCGAGCCGGTTGCAGTCCAGCACATCGTGCGGTCGTTGGACCCGTGCATAGTGTGCACGGTGCGCTGATGGGCCCGCCGCTCGCCGAGCCCGCAGTGGAGGGACGCCTGGTCCGGGTGACGGGGCTGGTGCAAGGCGTCGGCTTCCGGCCGACAGTGTGGCGCATCGCGACCGCTATGGGGCTATCGGGTCACGTCCGCAACGATGCTGCAGGCGTGGAGATCGCGCTGTGGTGCAGCGATGCCGAGTTCGAGACCTTCGCGGACAGGCTAAAGGCGCAATGCCCGCCGTTGGCGCGGATCGACGGGATCGAGACGGCGACGCTTGAGGGGCCGCGGCCGGCGGGCGGCTTCGCCATAGCGGCGAGCGCGGGCGGGCGGGTGAAGACCGGCATCGTGCCCGATGCCGCCTGCTGCCTGGAATGTCTTGCGGAAGTGCTCGACCCCAAGGACCGGCGCTATTTCTACCCGTTCGCCAATTGCACGCATTGCGGGCCGCGTCTGTCAATCGTCAAGGCTATCCCCTATGACCGCCGCTCGACCGCTATGGCACGATTTTCGACCTGCGAGGAATGCCGGGCCGAGTATGAAAATCCGGCCGACCGCCGCTATCACGCCCAGCCGATCGCCTGCCCGGCCTGCGGCCCGCGCGTCTGGTTGGAAGGTCCAGACCACGTCGTGGTCGGCGGCGGCCCGCAGGCGGTGATCCGCGAGGCGGCGGCGCTGATCGGGGAAGGGCGGATCGTCGCGATCAAGGGCATCGGCGGGTTCCACCTCGCCTGCGACGCGACGGACGAAGCGGCGGTGGCGCAGCTGCGCGCCCGCAAGAAGCGCGACGGTAAGCCGTTCGCGCTGATGGCGCGCGACTTGGAGCAGCTTGCCGAATTCGCGGAGCTGTCGGGCGAGGAGCGCGTGGCGCTTGCCGCCCGAGCGGCGCCGATCGTGCTGGTGAAGCGCCGTGACAGCTGCGGCGTTGCGGCGGGCGTGGCGCCGCAGCACGAGCGGCTCGGTTTCATGCTGCCCTACACGCCGTTGCATCATCTCTTGCTGCGGGCGCTGGACGGTCCGGTGGTGATGACCTCCGGCAATCGTTCGGGCGAGCCGCAATGCACGGACAATGACGAGGCGCGGCAGGAGCTTGCCGGGATCGCCGACTTCTGGCTGATGCACGACCGCGAGATTGTCAACCGGCTCGACGACAGCGTGGTGCGATTCGACGGGCACGGCATTTCGGTGTTGCGGCGCGCGCGCGGCTTCGCGCCGGAGCCGCTGGCGCTGCCGGCGGGCTTCGATGGCCCGGTCAGGGCGCTGGCTGCGGGCGGCGACCTAAAGGCCGCGTTCTGCCTGGCGGGCGACGGCAACGCGCTGCTGTCGCAGCATCTCGGCGACCTCGACGAGCTGAAGAACCAGAACGCGTGGAGGCAGGCGTTGGGGCTGTATCGAAGCCTGTTCGACACGAAGCCGGACCTCATTGTGGCCGACCGGAATCCGGGCTACCGTTCGACCCAGCTTGCCATGGAGCTTGCCCGTGAGACCGCGGCGAGGTTTGTGCAGGTCCAGCACCATCACGCGCATCTCGCCTCGTGCCTTGCCCAGCACGGCCGCGCAATCGACGCACCGCCGGTGCTGGGCATTATCCTCGACGGTCTCGGATACGGCGATGACGGCACGATCTGGGGCGGCGAGTTCCTGCTCGGCGGCTATCGAGGGTTCCGGAGGCTGGCATACTTCGAGCCGGTCGCCATGCCCGGCGGCGACAAGGCCAGCCTCGAGCCGTGGCGCAATGCCTATGCGCATCTGCGGGCGGCTTTCGGTCCGGATTTCCTGGCCAAGCTTCCTGCCGATCGGCCCTTCGTCCCCGCCTTGGCCGAAAAGCCGCTTCGGGTGCTGGACCGGATGATCGAGAGGGGCGTCAATGCTCCGCTTGCCTCCTCGGCGGGGCGGCTTTTCGATGCCTGCGCGGCAGTCCTCGGCATCTGTTTGGAGCGCCAGAGCTACGAGGGGCAAGCCGGCATGGGGATGGAGGCGCTCGCCAGCCCGTTCATGGATGCGGCCGAGGCTTGGCCAGCAACCTCGCGGAAGGGACCGGTTATCTCCTGGAAAGGTCTGTGGGAAGCGCTTCTTTGTGATCAGGCTTTGGGCGCCGAAACCGGGCTGATTGCTGCGCGCTTCCACAGGACGCTGATAGAGATCATCTCGCGGAAGGCCATCGGACTCACTAACGAAAACGGCGTCGGCACGGTCGCACTGTCCGGTGGCGCTTTCCAGAATCGGCTGCTGCTCAAAGGCGTACTTGCCGAGCTCACAGTCGCAGGATTGGAGGGGCTGGCGCACGTAAGCATTCCCGCAAACGACGGCGGTCTGGCGCTCGGCCAGGCAACGATCGGCCTAGCCCTTTCGCATTGAGACCAATCGTTGAAGAAAAAATATCAGCATCGTCCAAATAAGGCGCTGCGCATTGTGACGTGCGGCGGCCAGCTTTGCGCATTTCGTCCGGGCCGTGAGTGGCTGATCGCGTATGGCCGGGTAAAAGGACTAGCCAGGAATGATGCTCCGAGGGAATCGTCGAGGACGGGTACGCAGCCAAGGATCGTGTCGCTTGGCAGTTAATGGGGCTCTGCCTCACTTTGTGTGGTTCATTCGCCGTTGGCGAGGGATGCCGCTATGTGCGGGCATGCGAACGAAAACAAAATGGTCCCCCGGCCCAGGGGCTAAAATACGGGGTGTCGCGCTCACTGATGATGACAGTTGGCTTGTTTCCGCTGCCGGACCGGCGTTCGGCATTTTGCCCAGATTGCGGACGACGGACCCGAAGTCGGCATGGCTGGTCCAACCGCAGCCTTCAGAATCTGCCGGTCCAGGGCAAGACCGTGACGGTGAAGCCTCGGTTGAGCCGCTGGCGGTGCGCACATCAGAAATGTGAACGACAAACATTCACCGACCGTCTGCCGACGATTGCTTCCCCTTGGAGGGTCGCGGAGATTGTCGGTCTGCTCGGCCATAGCACCGGCGGCCGTCCCGGCGAGCGCTTGATGCGACGGCTCGGCATGCCGGTCTGCGACGACACTATCCTGTGGCAGCTGAAGCGAGATGCCGCGGTCGCTCACAGCAACTCCACCATTCGGGTCGTTGGCATCGATGACTGGAGCTGGCGGCGATCATGGCGCTACGGCACGATGATCGTGGACCTGGAGCGCCATTCGGTTGTCGACATCCTGGATGACAGAAGCGTGGCGAGTGCGTCGCAATGGCTAGAGCGGCACCCTTCCGTCGAGATCGTGAGCCGAGACCGATGCGGGCTCTATGCGCAAGCTGTTCGCGAGGGTGCACCGCAAGCGCGCCAGGTGGCTGATCGGTTCCATCTCATGTAGAATCTGCGGGTCGCAATCGAGGAGCAGATGAGCCTTTCGGGCCGCGCCACGGGGCCTGCATTGCTGCCCGATAAGGGTATCGGGAGCGCGCAAGTCGATCTGATGCAGGATGATCCGCACGTTGACGCAACGCATCGGCGCCGGGTGCGCCACGCTCATCGACAATCGCGGCAGACGGTGTTCGAAATGGTTCACGCCTTGCGCAAGGAAAAGGCTGTCCTGTTCCGAGATCGCCCGTCGTACCGGCTACGGCCGGCGCAGCATCGCCAAATGGCTGAATTTCGACACGCCACCCGACCGACGCAGGGCCGCGTCGAGCCGACGTCACCCTTATATTTCGAGGCGTTTCTTAGCCAGTCCTGGAGAGACGGCAATCGCTGCGGACGACACCTGTTCCACGATATCAAACAGCGCGGCTACACGGGCAGTTTCTCGAATCTGGAGCGGCTTCTCCCAAGCTGGCGCCGCGCCGAGAGGACGGGCGAGGACAGTGCGTCGCCTGCTTCGATCATACGCCATCAACCAGCCCGCGATGCTGTCCCCATCCAGGATCCGGCGACCGGCCATGTGATCTCGCCGGTAGTCGCCGCGGCCCTCTGCATGAAGGCCCGGGGTATGCTGACGATCAACCAGGCGAGAAAGGTCGACGTCCTGAAGCAAGGATCACATGAGTTTGCCACGATGCGCAGGCTTGCCATGCGCTTCCGCGGCATTTTGCGGGGCCTGTGAATTGGACAAGCTCGACACTTGGATCGAGGATGCCGTCAACTCCGGGCTCGTCGCCATCACGCGTTTCGCTCGGGTCCTACGCCGTGACGTTGACGCCGTTCGCAATGCCATTGAATTACGGTGGAGCAACGGCCAGGCGGAAGGGCAGATCAACCGCCTGAAGACGATCAAGCGTGCGATGTACGGCAGAGCGGGCTCCGAACTCCTTAGGGCACGCATGCTGCCACTCAACCGGCCTGATCACCACACAAAGTGACGAAGAACCTGGTTAAGTGCAAAGCGACAATTGCCTCGACGGCGGGTCCCGGCAGGTTTATGCTGCCCAATGTTACCGCAATCCGGAATGGCGATTGAGTACCTTCACGAGTGAAGGGATTCCCGCGGTCTTAGAGATGAGTTGTCGAATGGCGCGAAGTCGCACAGAATCGTGTGTTTGATATCGATCAGGATCGCGAGCTATTTCAGGCGCAGAGAGGTGTTGCGCCCGATGCACAAGTTGCTCCCGGTCCAACGGAAGTGAATGGGGTGGAACTGCTTTGTTGGCCAAATTGTTGACGGAACGTCCGGCGCCCATTGTTGCTACATGTCTGGATTCTTGGGGCGTTTTGGATGATGCAATCCACCATCTCACTCCAAAGGGCAGTGGAATCTGGAACAATGTCGCTTTTGTACGCACGACATCCTTCGTGCCCGATTGGCATATCGTCTTTAACTCTGCTTCTCTTTTTGGGCTCCCTGTTGATATCGAGGCGAGCCCAAACAGGACAATTTTTGCAATCGGCGAACCGCCGACGAAAGCTCATCGCGCATTTCATGAAGGGCAGGGGAAAAATACTATCGTCCTGACGTCTGACGCAGAGCTGGCTGCTCGGCAGAATGCAGGGCGCCGATTCGTTTTGGCTCCACCTATCACTCGGTCTTGGTCTGTAAACAAGACATATGACCAACTTCTGGTCAGCGAAGTCGTGGACAAGCCGCTTCGGCTCTCATGGATTACCAGTAACATCGCCCTGCTTAAAGGGCATCGATATCGGCTGGCGTTTCTGGAACGGCTGAGAGAGGAGCTCGATTTTGACCTGTTCGGCCGAGGTTTTCGGCTGATTGGAGATAAATGGAACGCACTCGCACCTTACCGTTACAGTATAGCTTTCGAGAATACTCGTGCTGATTACTATTTTACAGAGAAGCTTATGGACTGCTTCGTTGCTGAAACAATGCCGATCTATTACGGCAGCCCGGCAATCACGAGGTTCTTCCCTTCGGACTCAATGGTTCTGATTGACCCAGAGGACAAGAACGTAATCCAAAAAATTCAAGAAATCATCAACTCGGACCTCTGGAAGGAGCGTCGCGGCGCAATACGAGAGGCGAAGCGGTTGGTCCTCGAGAAATACAATACGTTTGCTTATCTCGCGGGCTTCATCGAAAGCGTTCAGGATAAACCCTTACCGCCAGAAATTATACACATCGATTCGCCTGAGGTCGATTTTGGAATAGACGAATGAAGTACTCCAACGCTCGCTTCGCGTGCCCGGCGGTTGGTGGTCTGGCGAGATCGGTACGGAAAGCTCGGCGGAGAATGCCTACTGCGCAGAACGGCCGGTACGGGCGCACGAGGTCATGCGCCCCCGGCTGCCGCTGATTAGACGAACTGGGGAAGGCCAGGAACTGAATTGAGGACCTCGTCCACGAGTTCGTCGCCGACACGTTCCTTGGTGAAGGCGATCGTCTCGTTGGCGAGGCCGGCGATCTTTGCCATGCTGAGACCCTCACTCATCAATTGCTGGCCGAGCCCCATAAGGCCGCCACCCTCTGGGTCGTCGCCATGATACTTCGCTACTAATTCCGAAGCTCCCGGAATGGCCTCGATCATGCGGGCAACGGGACCGTCGGCCGCGTGGCTTTGCAGGAAACCCAGCATTAACCCAACGGCCTTCTCTGCGAGAGCCGGGCCGATGCCGGCACCAGCGGCGATGCGCGGTAAGAATTCTTCCATGCAGGGTCTCTCTCTCTTTACACGGGGCCGGTCCGGCGCCCAGCGCCCTTGGCCGAACCACAATTGAACTCCACAAAAATAGGCCGAGCGGAAGTGCTATTGCGCGTAAAACCGCCTCTGTCAACGCAAGCTGCGTCGGACGTGCGTATTTCGCAAAAACGAGACAGTCGTTCCGCTAAATCGGGGACAGCAGTTTCACTAATTCGCGGACAGCAGGATGGGGTCGGCGCTCGGTTGCCTGGTTGAAGTCATTTGCGATTGATTTCGCCGTTTTCGGCGCCGGTCAAGGGCGGCGGTGTTTTTTGCTTTCTCATGCTCGCCGATCATGGCGTGCCACTGGGCGATCGGCAGTTGGGCGGTGATCAGCGTTGATTTCCGGCGATAGCGTTCCTCGAAGATTTCCAGCAGATCGAGACGCTGCTGGTCGGTCAGGCTGTGGGTGCCCCAGTCGTCAAGGATGAGCAGTTGCACCCGAGCCAGCTTGTCGATGAGACGGGGAAAGCGGCCGTCGCGACGCGCCAGGGCGAGATCTTCGAACAGACGCGGCATGCGCAGGTAGAGCACGGAATGATTCGAGCCGGGCGGCCTGACGTCCGAAGGCGCAGGCCAGCCAAGTCTTTCCGGTGCCGGTCGGACTGGGCTCATAATGCCCGTTATCAGGATGGCGAGGCAAAGAAGATTGTCCGTTACGCCTTTCATCCACGTTCGGGCGGGGAGATTTTCGTCACAGGCCGTCAGCGTTATTGCGGTGAGCCGGCCTATGTCGGGCGACAACCGGATGGCAGCCTGGCGCTGATTCCGATCTGGATGACGGAAGAGATCGCCCTGACGATGGCGGTTCGCGAGGCGCCCCGTTTTCCCCTTTCATGCCTGCGCGACCTGCGCCGCGAGGTCGATGCATGTCTACGTTTTCTGCAGAGCGACTCACGCCAGCCAGGAGACGACCATGCAGCGCAGGCAATGCCGAACCGACCAGCCAGACCTGTTTTCCAAGAAGGCTCCGCCATCGAGTCTTCCAGGCGAAGTCCGGGAACGCACCCTCCCGCTGATCGAGACCTTGCTGAGGGAAGCGGTGGTGAGCCAGACGGGACGGGAGGCAGATCATGAAGATCACCGCTGAACATCTCGCGCGCGGTGCCTATGTCTATGTCCGGCAGTCGACGGCCGATCAGCTCGTCAAAAATCCCGAGAGCCGGCGACGCCAATATGGCCTTGCCGAGCGAGCGCGGTCCCTTGGCTGGAAAGACGCCATCGTCATCGATGAAGATCTCGGTCGTTCAGGGTCTGGCATCCGCCGTCCGGGCTTTGAGAAGCTTCTGGCGGCGATCTGCGAAGGTCGGGTTGGTGCGGTCCTCGCCATTGAAGCCTCCCGGCTGGCCCGCAATGGCCGGGACTGGCATACGCTCATCGAGTTTTGCGGCCTT
>NZ_JAMYUM010000043.1:0-21278 GCF_040322975.1 Mesorhizobium sp. M0074 | reverse complement strand
TACGAGATCTTGGCGGCAACGTAGTTCAGGCCCAACGAAAAGGTCAGCCCGACCATGATGGCGGCGGCCGCCAGATCGACCGCGTCACGGCGGTCGAGCGTATCTGTGGCGACGCCCACCGCCGCTAGTCCTCCGCGCTCGCGTCGTCGAAACCGAGCAGGTTCCAGCTCTGGCGCATATGCGGCGGCATCGGTGCGGTGACGTCGACAAAGCCCTTGTCGGGATGCGGGATGACGATGCGGCGCGCGTGCAGATGCAGCCGGTTCTGCATGCCGCCTGGAAAATCCCAATTGGTGTCGGCCTCGAAATATTTGGGGTCGCCGATGATCGGGCAACCGATATGGGCGGCATGGACGCGAAGCTGGTGGGTGCGCCCGGTATAGGGTTCCATTTCCAGCCAGGACAGGGTCTGCGCCGCCTGCTCGACGATGCGGTAATAGGACACGGCGTGATCGGCGCCCTTTTCGCCATGCTTGGCGATGCGCACACGATCGCCGTCGGGCGTCGGTTCCTTGATCAGCCAGGTCGAGATCTTGTCCTCGCGCTTCGGCGGCACGCCCTTGACCAGCGCCCAGTAAGTTTTCTTCGTCTCACGCGCCCGGAACGCTTCGGCGAGCTTCATGGCGGCGAGCCTTGTACGGGCGACAACCAGCACACCCGACGTGTCGCGGTCGAGCCGGTGCACCAGACGCGGCTTCTCGCCCTTCTGGTTGCGCCAGGCTTCCAGCATGTCGTCGACATTGCGGGTGACGCCAGAGCCGCCCTGGACCGCCAGGCCGGCCGGCTTGTTGAAGACGAAGACCTTCGGGTCCTCATGGATCAGCATCTTTGCCAAAACGTCGGCGTCGCCCTGGTTGCGGATCGAATGACCGGTGAGCGGGCTTTCACCTTTCTTGTCGACTTCGAGCGGCGGCACTCGCACCGTCTGGCCGGCTTCGACGCGGGTATCGGCCTTCACCCTGCCGCCGTCGACGCGGATCTGGCCGGAACGCAGCAGCTTCTGCAGATGACCGAAACCGAGACCGGGGAAATGGCTCTTGAACCAGCGGTCGAGCCGCATGCCCGCCTCGCCGGCGTCCACTGTGATCTGTTCAACGCCTGCCATGATTCCAATCGCCGTTTTGCAGGCATGCAACGGCATTCGCCGGTACCCGCAATCTCACTCGGTTATTCGTTGTCGGTTCCATATTGCAGAACCTGAACTTTCTCCAGCGTAATCAAACCACTTGTCATGATTGTTTCAAGCACGGGCAGGAAAGCGGCCAATTTTTCCTCGTCATCGACGATCTCGATGACGAGTGGCAGATCCTCCGATAGGCGGAGGATCTTCGTGGTGTGAAGCCGGCTGGAATGGCCGAACCCCATCGCGCCGCGCAGGACGGTCGCGCCGGCGATCTGCATTTCGCGGGCCCTCAGCACGATAACCTCATACAGCGGACGGCCATCTGCCTTGTCGTTTTCGCCGATAAATATGCGCAGCAATTGTGCCTGTGTTGGTATCTTCATTGCCTGGACCCTCTCAGCCGGTTGAGCCGAACTGCAAAGATGTGGCCAAGCCAGACGGCGGCAAGCCAGGCCACCACGGAGATCGCGATATTGAGTCCCGCCGCCACAAGCCTCCCGCCTTGCGCGAGGGTGAGTGTTTCAAGGCTGAAAGCGGAGAAGGTCGTCAGGCCGCCGCAGAAGCCGGCCATGAAGAATTGACGTTGCAGCGGACCGGCGAAGACGCGACCATCCGGTCCCGTCAATGTCGCGTAGAAGCCGATGAGGAACGAGCCAACAATGTTGACGAGGAGCGTGCCGAAGGGAAATCCAGCGCCCCACAGGGCAGTGCTCGTCGATGAGGCAAGCGCCCGCAACACACCGCCGATCATGCTGCCTGCGGCTACGGTCGCATAGAGCCGAACCGTTTCGTTGGTTCTGCGACGGCCAATGAGGCGCGCCGCATGCCCTGCCGCGGCAGTGTCCGTCCCGTCGTGGCGGAGCTTCCGCGGGCCGCTCACGGCGCCCCGCCGCCAATCAGAAGACTTCCCGCAGCAAAGCCCAGCGTCACGCCGCCGAGGCTCAGAAAAACCGAAAGCAGCACATTTCCGCCGGCGCGCCGCCATTCGCCCTCGCGCGCCAGCGCCAGCGTCTGCAGGCTGAAGGAAGAAACCGTGGTGTAGCAGCCGAGGCCGCCGGTAACGGTAAAGACCCAGATGGCGGGCATGCCGTCGCGCGCCACCGCATGCGCAACGACACCGATTGCAAACGCTCCCGAGACGTTGACGGCCATAGTGCCCCAGGGAAAGGTCTCGCCGACCCGGCGGGCGACGAAGCCGGACAGGAAGAAGCGGGCCATTGCACCGATCGCGCCACCAAGGCAGACAAGCAACAGATGATACATCGTGCTCCCTCGCGCCGGTCACACCACGGTGTCAGGCGGCTCCGGCCTTCTTCGGCTTGCTGGAGCCGATCATCTTCCAGTTCTTGTAGAACATGGCATTGATGCGCTCGACGCTGACCGAAACGATGGCGAGAAGAGCGGCGATCAGGCCGGGGAATGGCGATGGCCGGATGATGTCCATGAACACGCAGTAGCGGCGCCCATCATATTCGTTGACCGAGCGGTGCAGCAGCGTGTCGTCGAAAATATAGAGCGGATTGTCGTGCCAGTAGTTCCTGGCGTTGTTGCACTCGACGAAAACCTCGGCCTTCACCGGGAGAAGATTGTAGAGAATGCGCAGGCTGAGCCGCAGCGGTCCGAAATGCCAGGAGGTCGATTCCTTGCCCCTGAACACCGACACGGCGATGGTCTTGATATATTTGAAATCCTTGTTGAATTCGGCGACGTTGTCGATCTTGTGCTTGCCGTACCACTGGTAGACATACATGCCGCGCCGGCCGCTGCCGAAATTGGCGTCGATATCGGCGATGATCTCGTCCTTGCGCGCCTTGAAGACGTCCAGAACCTCGTTGACCTCACGCTGATAGTCCGGAGGAAACTGGTCCAGTTTCCAGACACCGCGGTTTCTGTAGCACAGAAGATCGACCAGCAGATTGAAGGGCGAAAGCAGCCAGGTGAAGATGCCGTTGCCGAGGAAATAACCACTGAACAGCGCCCAGTTCTTGTTGTCATTGCGCAACACGTCGACCAGGCCGAGGACAATGAAAATTGTCGTCAGGATGGGAATGAAATAGAAGCCGAGCGCCAGCAGCGGGATCGCTATGGCGAACTTCCGAAGGGTCTTGCGAGATTTTTTTGTCATTTTTCCACGCGCCAGGCGCGATTCCGTTCTGAATATCGTCGGTACGTTTCTGGCCTGTCCGCCAGCCGAAGGCGCATCTTGATAGGGTTTTTTATCCCGCCAGACAACGGCGATCACACCACTGTGCGGTCGGCAGCTACTTTTCCCGCTCGCTGCGCAGCTTCGCCCAATAATCCAGCCGCTTCCTGATATCGCGCTCGAAGCCGCGCTCTGGCGGGTCGTAGAATGTCTGCCTTCCCATCTTCTCCGGAAAATAGTCCTGGCCGGAAAAAGCGTCGGGCTCGTCGTGGTCGTAGCGATAGCCGGCGCCGTAATCTTCCTGTTTCATCAGCTTGGTCGGCGCATTGAGAATGTGCTTGGGCGGCAGCAGCGAACCGAATTCCTTCGCCGCCTGTGTGGCGGCCTTGAACGCGGTATAAACTGCATTGGATTTCGGCGCGGTGGCGAGATAGACGGTCGCCTCGGCGAAGGCCAGTTCGCCCTCGGGCGAGCCCAGATAGTCATAGGCGTCCTTGGCGGCGTTAGCGACGACGAGCGCCTGCGGGTCGGCCAGCCCAATATCCTCCATCGCCATGCGCACCAACCGGCGCCCGAGATAAAGTGGATCTTCGCCGGCGTCGAACATGCGGGCGAGATAGTAGAGTGCCGCGTCGGGGTCGGAGCCGCGCACCGATTTGTGCAAGGCGGAGATCAAATTGTAGTGGCCGTCCTGTCCCTTGTCGTAGATCGGCGCGCGGCGCTGGACGATGCGCTGCAGGGCTTCGGCGCCGAACACCTCCTTTGATTTCGCTGCGCGCCAGACTTCTTCGGCGAGCGTCAATGCCGCGCGGCCGTCGCCGTCGCTCATGCGGATGAGCATCGCCCGCGCGTCTTCATCGAGCGGCAGCGCCCTGCCCTCTGCCTCCTCGGCCCGCGCCAGCAGCTTGGCGATACTGTCCTCGCCGAGTGAGTGAAAGACCAGCACACGCGCGCGCGACAACAGCGCGGCGTTAAGCTCGAAGGACGGATTCTCCGTGGTGGCGCCGACCAGCACGACGGTGCCGTCTTCCATCACGGGCAGAAAACTGTCCTGCTGGGCGCGGTTGAAGCGATGGATCTCGTCGACGAACAGCAGTGTCTGGCGGCCGTTGGAGCGGCGCAGCTTCGCTGCCTCGAACACTTTCTTCAGGTCGGCAACGCCGGAAAACACCGCCGAGATCTGTTCGAAGGCGAGGCTTGTCTCGCCGGCAAGCAGCCGTGCGACCGTGGTCTTGCCGGTGCCGGGCGGGCCCCAGAAGATCATCGAGCCGAGCGAGCCGGAGCCGATCAGCCGCGTCAGCGCGCCGTCGGGTCCGGTCAGATGCTCCTGGCCGACGACCTCGCCGAGGTTCTTCGGGCGCAGACGGTCCGCCAGCGGCCTGCCGGGCGGCGTCTTCGGTTCATCGACACTGAACAGATCGGCCATGCAACTTCTTCTGCCTGGAGCCCGATCATGCTGACGTTCGGGCTCAGTAACGCAACACCTGGCGCAGTATCTGCCCGCCGCGCTCGACGGTAAAGCGCCACCAGCGCGTATCCTGCTGGGCTACCTGTTCCAAGGTCGCCGCCTTGTCGATCGTCAGGCCATTGACCTCACGCACGATGTCGCCTGGCTGGAAGCCAAAATCGGCAGCAGGCGAATCGCGGTTGATGTCGACCACGGTGACGCCTTTGACATCGGTGCGCAGACCGAGCCGTTGGGCAAGCCGTGGCGACAGTTCAGCAACCTTGGCACCGGAAAACGGGCTGCGGCCGCGCAAAGTGAGTTCCGCAGCTTTGGCGCCCTCAGGCGGCCGTTCCAGCGCGATGTCCATCGTCGCCTGCTGACCCTTGCTCAGAACGCCGAAGCTGGCATTCGTACCAATCGAGAGCGTCGCCATCCGGTAGTCCAGCGCCCCGACGCTCTCGACCGGCTTGCCGTTGAGCGACAGCACCACGTCGCCCGGCTTGAGCCCTGCCTTGGCGGCGGGTCCCGCCTCTTCGACCGAAGAAACCAGCGCACCGGTCGGTTTGTCGATGCCAAGCGATTCGGCAATCTGCGGCGTCACCGCCTCGAACTCGGCACCGGCATACGGCCGCTCGAAGAAGTCGAGCCCGGCCTTAGCCGCGTCGGCGAAGGCGCGAACCATGTTCGAAGGGATGGCAAAGCCGATGCCGATCGAGCCGCCGCTACGGCTATAGATCGCCGTGTTGATGCCGATCAGCTGCCCTCCCATGTTGACCAGCGCGCCACCGGAATTGCCGGGGTTGATGGCGGCGTCGGTCTGGATGAAGAAGCTGGAATCGGAGACGCCGATATGGCTGCGCGCCACCGCCGAAATGATGCCGCTGGTGGTGGTCTGGCCGACACCGAACGGATTGCCGATCGCCAGCACCAGATCGCCGACCTCGAGCGCGTCGGAATCGCCGATGGCGATCACCGGGAACGGCTTGTCAGAAGAAATCTTGAGCACGGCGAGGTCGAGCGTCTCATCCTTGAGCAGCACCTTGCTGTCGAATTCGCGCCCGTCGGCGGTCGCGACCTTGACCTGGTCAGCGTCCTTGACGACGTGGAAATTGGTGACCACGACACCGGTCGGATCGACCAGCACCCCCGAACCGAGCGAAGACTGCGCGCGCGGCTGCGAGCGGCCGAAGAACTCCTCGAAGAACGGATCGCCGTCGAAGGGCGACGTCACCTTGGCGGTCTGCGAAGCGTAGACATTGACCACGGCCGGCGCCGTCTGCTTGACCAGCGGCGCGAAGGACAGTTGCACCTCCTCGCGGCCGAACGGCACGCGCTTGTCGGGGCCTGAAGTGGCGTTTTCGCCTTCGACGCCATGCAGCAGATCGGTTAGCACGTCGGACAGACCGGGATCTGGCTTGGCCTCCTCCGCCAGCGCGTGCCTGGCCGCCGGCACGACGGCCAACGCCATCAAGGCGCAGATCAGAACAATGGACAGCCGTTTAACGCGCATTCCGAATCCTCCAAGTCGGGCGCCATTGTCCTGACGATTGTGCAAAATGAAAGGCTAAGCCGCTGAAATCGGATTATTTTGGGTAGTCGCCGCAAAAACCGGTGACAAAACCCCTACCAGCCCTGCCCGGTACCTTCGGAAACAGAAAAAGGGGCCCGGAGGCCCCTTTTGAACTTCTCAGAAAAACCAAGCCTTATGCGGCTGCGGCTTCCTCTTCGGTGCCTTCGGCCTCGATGCGGGCGCGATCGCCGGCGCCCTTGGCCGAGGTGTCGCGGTCGACGAACTCGATGACCGCCATTGCCGCGTTATCACCGTGGCGGAAGCCGGCCTTCATGATGCGCAGATAGCCGCCGTTGCGGGTGGCATAACGTGGCGCGATGGTATCGAACAGGCGCTTGACGACGCCTTCATTGCCGATCTGGGCAATAACCTGGCGGCGGGCGTGCAGGTCGCCGCGCTTGCCGAGCGTCACCAGCTTCTCGACGATCGGACGCAAATCCTTCGCCTTCGGCAGCGTGGTGAGGATCTGCTCGTGCTCGATAAGCGACACGGCAAGGTTGGCAAACATCGACTTGCGATGGCTTATGCTGCGGGCGAACCGGCGGCCCTTAAATCCGTGGCGCATGGCTCTTCTCCTTCATTGCGGTTTCAAGAGGCCTGAGCCCCAGTTGGTTAGCCGCATGATCTTGTCCGAAAAGTCTGCAACTTTTTGCTGCGCTGACCTTCGGTTCGGGATCATGCTCAATATTGGTCTTCGTAACGCTTGGCGAGGTCTTCGATGTTTTCCGGCGGCCAGTCCGGCACTTCCATGCCGAGATGCAGGCCCATCGCCGCCAGGACTTCCTTGATCTCGTTCAGCGACTTGCGGCCGAAGTTCGGGGTGCGCAGCATCTCGGCTTCGGTCTTCTGGATCAGGTCGCCGATATAGACGATGTTGTCGTTCTTCAGGCAGTTGGCCGAACGCACCGAAAGCTCGAGCTCGTCGACCTTCTTGAGCAGCGCCGGGTTGAAGGCAAGCTCGGTAACCTGTTCGGCGGCGACTTCCTTCTGCGGCTCGTCGAAATTGACGAACAGGCCGAGCTGGTCCTGCAGGATGCGAGCGGCGAAGGCCACCGCGTCCTCGCCCGAAATCGAACCGTCGGTCTCGATGGTCATGGTCAGCTTGTCATAGTCGAGAACCTGGCCCTCGCGGGTGTTCTCGACCTTGTAGGAGACCTTCTTGACCGGCGAATACAGGCTGTCGACGGGGATCAGCCCGATCGGCGCGTCCTCGGCGCGGTTACGGTCGGCCGGGACATAGCCCTTGCCGGTATCGACGGTGAATTCCATGCGGATTTCAGCGCCCTCGTCCAGCGTGCAGATGACGTGGTCGGGATTGAGGATCTCGACGTCGCCGACCGTCTGGATGTCGCCGGCGAGAACCGCGCCCGGTCCCTGCTTGCGGACGACCATGCGCTTGGGGCCGTCGCCTTCCATGCGGATGGCGATTTCCTTGATGTTCAAAACGATGTCGGTCACGTCCTCGCGGACGCCGGCGATGGACGAGAATTCATGCAGAACGCCGTCGATCTGCACGGCGGTTACAGCCGCGCCACGCAGCGAAGACAGAAGCACGCGGCGCAGCGCGTTGCCGAGGGTGAGGCCGAAGCCGCGCTCGAGCGGCTCGGCGACCAGCGTGGTCAGCGTCTTCTTCTTCGACGAGAACTCGATCTTGTTCGGCTTGATCAGTTCTTGCCAATTTTTCTGGATCATAGTGCTTTCCTTCCGTTGTCCCGCCACCATCCAATCGTGGCGGGCGACCTGGAATGCCGTGGAGGAGCGCCCTTGAGGCGCTCGCGCGGCGTTCGGTAAATTCTTTAGACGCGGCGCTTCTTGCGCGGGCGGCAGCCATTGTGCGGGATCGGCGTCACATCACGGATCGAGGTGATGGTGAAGCCGGCAGCCTGCAGCGCGCGCAGCGCCGATTCACGACCGGAGCCGGGTCCACAGACCTCGACCTCGAGCATGCGCATGCCGTGTTCCTGGGCCTTCTTGGCAACATCTTCTGCGGCCATCTGGGCAGCGAACGGGGTCGACTTGCGCGATCCCTTGAAGCCCTGGGCTCCGGCCGACGACCAGGCAATCGAGTTACCCTGCGCGTCGGTGATGGTGATCATCGTGTTGTTGAAGGTCGAATTGACGTGGGCAACGCCCGACGAGATGTTCTTGCGTTCGCGACGGCGAACACGAGCGGCTTCCTTGGCCATGATGGTCCTTTCAGTTGATCTCTACACCGCCGTAATGCCAGCGGCTCCACCAGGGAGAAGGCAGTAGGGGAATATGGCAGTAGGGCAGTATGTCTGCCGTTCCTATTGCCTTACTGCCCTACTCCCTTACTGCCCTAAATTACTTCTTCTTTCCGGCAATCGACTTAGCCGGGCCCTTGCGGGTGCGCGCATTGGTATGCGTGCGCTGACCACGAACCGGCAGCGAGCGGCGGTGACGCAGGCCGCGGTAGCAGCCGAGGTCCATGAGTCGCTTGATGTTCATCGACACTTCGCGGCGCAGATCGCCCTCGACCTGGTAGTCGCGGTCGATGGTCTCGCGGATCTGCAGCACTTCCGCGTCGGTCAGCTGGTTGACGCGGCGCTCGGCCGGGATGCCGACCTTGTCGACGATCTCCTGGGCGAACTTCTTGCCAATGCCGTGAATGTATTGAAGCGCGATGACGACGCGCTTGTTGGTCGGAATATTGACGCCGGCTATACGAGCCATGTTCTTCTCTTCTCCATATAGGCCGGACGAGCCGGCGCTTCAAGTTGCCCCGCGTCCGGTGGAGGCCGGCCCTTGCGGGAGTTTCCAGTTCAAAGCGGCCTGCCTTGCCCTTGCGGACAAGCAAGCCTCATGCCTGATAGGAAGACGGGCCGCCATACCCCAGCGGACCGCTCCAGTCAAGCGCAATCATTCGATTCTCTAGCCGGCCGCCTGGCCGACTGTCCGGGTCGTCGCCCTGAGCACCGCCTCGATCTGCTGCGTCACCGCATCGATGTCGGCCATGCCATCGACGCCCCTGAGTTTGCCCTTGGCGTAGTAGTAGCCGATCAGCGGCGAGGTTTTCTTGTAATATTCCCTCAAGCGTTCCTCGAACACCGCTGGGCTGTCGTCCTTGCGCACCGGCAGGCCTGCGGCCTTGGCGTCTTCGGCGCGCTTGACGATTCGGCCAACCAGCGCCTTGTCATCGACGACAAATTCGATGACAGCGTCTAGCTCCAGTCCGCGATCCGACAGCATTTCCTCAACGGCGTCCGCTTGCACCAGAGTTCGGGGATACCCGTCAAGGATGAAGCCGTTTGCGCAATCAGCTTGATCGATGCGCTCGGCCACGATGGCGTTGACGATAGCGTCGGACACCAGTTCGCCAGCGTCCATCACCGCCTTGGCGCGCTTGCCGACTTCGGTGCCAGCCTGGACAGCAGCACGCAGCATGTCCCCCGTGGAAAGCTGTGGGATGCCGTGTCGTTCTACCAGTCTTAGTGCTTGTGTCCCCTTGCCCGCCCCCGGCGGTCCAAGCAATATCAACCTCATCTGGCCTTTTTCCCCCCGCGCAGCTTCGACTTCTTGATCAGGCCCTCATACTGGTGCGCGATCAGGTGACCCTGAATCTGCGCCACCGTATCGAGCGTTACACTGACCACGATCAGGAGCGAAGTGCCACCAAGGTAGAACGGTACGCCAGTCGCTGAAATCAGGAACTCGGGCAGCAGGCACACCAGCACCAGATAAATGGCGCCGACGACGGTGATGCGGGTGAGCACATAGTCAATATAGTCCGCAGTGCGCTCGCCCGGACGATAGCCCGGGATGAAGCCCGAATGCTTCTTGAGCTGGTCGGCGGTGTCCTTCGGATTGAAGACGATCGCCGTATAGAAGAAGGCGAAGAACACGATCATCGCCGCGTAGAAGGCCATATAGAGCGGCTGGCCGTGGCCGAGCGCCGCCAGGATGGTGCTGGCCCATGCAGGCATATTGGTGGTCTGCGAGAAGCCGGCAACCGTTGCCGGAAGCAGCAGCAGCGACGAGGCGAAGATCGGCGGAATGACGCCGGAGGTGTTAAGCTTCAGCGGCAGATGCGAGGTATCGCCCTGGAACATGCGATTGCCGACCTGGCGCTTGGGATACTGGATCAGCAGGCGGCGCTGGGCGCGCTCGAAGAAGACGATCAGCGCGATGACGATGATGGCCAGCACGATGATCGCCAGGATCAGGCCGGTCGACAAGGCGCCGGTGCGGCCAAGCTCCAGCGTGCCGGAGATGGCGCGCGGCAGGCCGGCGACGATGCCGGAGAAGATGATCAGCGAAATGCCGTTGCCGATGCCGCGAGCAGTGATCTGCTCGCCAAGCCACATCAGGAACATGGTGCCGCCGACCAGCGTGACGACGGTAGAGATGCGGAAGAACATGCCGGGATCGTTGACGATGCCGTTGCCGCCCTCAAGCCCGACCGAAATGCCGTACGCCTGAACCAGCGCCAGAAGCACGGTGCCGTAGCGCGTGTACTGGTTGATGATCTTGCGGCCCTGCTCGCCTTCCTTCTTCAGCGCTTCCAGCGACGGAATGACCGAGGTCATCAGCTGCATGATGATGGAGGCCGAGATATAGGGCATGATGCCGAGGGCAAAGATCGCCATGCGCTGCACGGCGCCGCCGGCGAACATGTTGAACATGCCGAGCACGCCCTTGCTCTGCGACGAGAAGGCCTGGGCGAAAGCGTCGGGATTGATGCCGGGCAGCGGGATATAGGTGCCAAGGCGGTAGACGAGCAGCGCGCCGATGGTGAACCAGATGCGCTTCTTCAGATCCTCGGCTTTGGCGAAGGCCGAAAAATTCAGATTCGAGGCTAGTTGTTCAGCAGCCGAAGCCATGCCTGATTCTCCGCTTGGTCACGCTCGATGCCCGCAGCTCAGGCGGCGCGTGTCACCGAAGCTCACGAGATAAGCTCCGGACTGCAAACATGCAAGCGGCCGCGTTGATGCGGCCGCCACATCTGTCAGATCAAAGCACGACCGCAGGCAAAACCGAATTCCACCTTTGCCGGCCGTGCTTCAAATTGCCGTTACTCGGCGGCTGCCTTCTCAGGCAGCTTCACCGAGCCGCCGGCCTTTTCGATCTTCTCGATCGCGGCCTTGGAGGCTCCGGCCACTTCGAAGGCAAGCTTGGCCTTGATGTCGCCGTCTGAAAGGATGCGCACGCCGTCCTTGACGCGACGGATGACACCTGCCGCAACCAGCGCCTCGGCTGTTACAACTGTCTTAGCGTCGAGCTTCTTGGCATCGAGCGCCGCCTGGATGCGGGCCAGCGACACGACGGTGAAGCTCTTGGCGAAGATATTGTTGAAGCCGCGCTTCGGCAGGCGGCGGTAGAGCGGCATCTGGCCACCCTCGAAGCCGTTGACGGCGACGCCGGAGCGCGCCTTCTGGCCCTTGACGCCGCGACCGGCGGTCTTGCCCGAACCGGAACCGATGCCACGGCCGAGACGCTTCTTGGAGTGCGTCGCGCCGTCCTTGTCACGCAGATCATTGAGTTTCATCTGGGTTCTCCTGCGCTCTGGCTCAGCCCTCGTCCACGACGCGGACGAGATGCTGGACGGCAGCGATCATGCCGCGCACCGAGGGCGTATCCTCCAGCGTGCGCTGCTTGTGCATCTTGTTGAGGCCGAGGCCGACCAGCGTTGCGCGCTGCTCCTTCGGCCGGCGGATCGGCGAACCGATCTGCTCGACGGTGATGGTCTTGGTTGCTTTCTTGGCCATGGTCAGATCCCTGGTCAGCGTCGACTATTCTTCAGCCGCAACGGCGGTGCCGCGGCGGGCCTGAAGGGTCGAATACTTGATGCCGCGCGCGGCAGCCACATCCTTCGGATGCATCTGGCTCTTCAGCGCGTCGAAAGTGGCGCGAACCATGTTGTAGGGGTTCGAAGAACCCATCGACTTGGCGACCACGTCATGCATGCCGAGCGTCTCGAAAACGGCGCGCATCGGGCCGCCGGCGATGATGCCGGTACCTTGCTTGGCGGCGCGCAGCAGAACGCGTCCCGCGCCCCAGCGTCCCTCGACGTCGTGGTGCAGCGTGCGGCCTGAGCGCAGCGGCACGAAGATCATGTCGCGCTTGGCCGATTCGGTCGCCTTGCGGATCGCCTCCGGCACTTCGCGCGCCTTGCCGTGGCCGAAGCCGACGCGGCCCTTCTGGTCGCCGACGACGACAAGTGCCGCAAAGCCGAAGCGCCGGCCGCCCTTGACGACTTTGGCGACACGGTTGATGTGGACGAGCTTGTCGACCATGCCGTCGTCGCGCTCTTCGCGATCACGGCCGCGGCCGCCATCCCTACGTTCCTGTGCCATATCCTGTTCCTTGTTTTTTTCCGGAAGCACGGTTGATGATGATATCCGGCACCTCTGCGGGTCGCCGGGGGCGAACACTCTTTTTTCCTTCGCATGATCTTATCCGAAAAGTCTGCAACTTTTTGCTGCGCTGACCTTCGGTTCGGGATCATGCTCTAGAAGCTCAGACCACCTTCACGGGCAGCCTCGGCCAGCGCCTTGACGCGGCCGTGGTAGATATAGGCGCCGCGGTCGAAGACGACTTCCTTGACGCCGGCCTTCGAGGCGCGTTCGGCGATCAGCTTTCCGATGGCAGCTGCAGCCGCGGTGTCGGCGCCGGTCTTGAGCGAGCCCTTGAGCTCCTTCTCGAGCGTCGAAGCAGCCGCGATGGTGTGGCCCTTGGCGTCGTCGATCACCTGGACATAGATGTTCTTCGACGTGCGATGGACCGACAAGCGCGGACGATCGCCGGCAACCTTCTTGATCTGGCGGCGGACGCGCTGGGCGCGGCGTTGGGTGGATTCTTTCGAGCCCATGATATCAGTTCCTTGCCTTCAAAAACGGGGGCAACCATATGCGGTAGGACGAGCCTCCCGCGACCGCTCCCCGCGGCGTTAAAATTACTTCTTCTTGCCTTCCTTGCGGACGATCTTCTCGCCAGCATAGCGAACGCCCTTGCCCTTGTAGGGCTCGGGGCTACGATACTCGCGGATCTCGGCGGCGACCTGGCCGACCTGCTGCTTGTCGATGCCGGTCACCGTGATTTCCGTCGGCTTCGGCACCGAGATCGTCACGCCCTGCGGCGTCTCGTAGACGACGTCATGGCTGAAGCCGAGCGCCAGCTGCAGGTTCTTGCCTTGCATGGCGGCACGATAGCCGACGCCGGTGATCTCGAGCTTCTTTTCGAAGCCGGCCTTGACGCCCTGCAGGATGTTGACGATCTGCGTGCGTGACATGCCCCACTTGGAACGGGCAGTCTTGGTCTGGTCGCGCGGCTGGACAGCGATCTCGCTGCCTTCCATCTTGACCAGCACTTCGTCGTTCACCACGAACTTCAGCTCGCCCTTCGGACCCTTCGCCGTCACGGTCTGGCCGTTGACGGTCGCGGTCACGCCCTGCGGCAGCGAAACGGGTTTCTTTCCAATACGAGACATTTTGTTGTCCTCGTCACTTCTCTTGTTTCAGGTCTCGGCTTTCGGGACTAGATCCCGAAAGCCTGTTTCCAACCGGGTCACATACCAGATCAGAAGATCTGGCAGAGGATTTCCCCGCCGACATTCTGTTCACGCGCTTCGTGGTCGGCCATCACGCCCTTCGGCGTCGAAAGGATGGCGATGCCGAGGCCGTTGGCGACGTGCGGTATCGATTTGGCCGAAACGTAGACGCGGCGGCCGGGCTTCGAGACCCGAGCGATTTCGCGCACCACCGGCGCACCATCGAAATACTTCAGCTCGATCTCGATTTCGGACTTGCCGTTGTCGAAGTCGGTCTGGCTGTAGTCGCGGATATAGCCTTCCGCCTTCAGCACGTCGAGGACGCGGGTACGCAGGCGCGAGGCCGGCGTCGAAACGCTCGACTTCTTGCGGCCATACGCGTTGCGGATGCGGGTCAGCATATCGCCGAGAGGATCGCTCAATGACATGTTATGTCCTCCTTACCAGCTCGACTTGACCAGGCCCGGGATCTGGCCGTTATTGCCGAGATCACGAAGCGCGATACGCGATACTTTGAGCTTGCGATAATAGGCACGCGGACGTCCGGTGACTTCGCAGCGGTTGCGGATGCGGGTCTTGGCCGAGTTGCGCGGCAGCGCCGAAAGCTTCAGCTGGGCGCGGAAGCGCTCTTCCATCGGCTTGGACTGATCCATGATGATCGCCTTGAGCACCTTGCGCTTGGCAGCGAACTGGTCCGCAAGCTTGCGGCGCCTGTTGTTCTTCTCGACTGAGCTGGTCTTTGCCATTTCAGATTTTCCTTTTCTCGCTGCCGTTACTGGCGGAAGGGGAAGTTGAAGGCCTTGAGCAATGCCCTGGCTTCGTCGTCCGTCTTCGCAGTCGTACAAACGATGACGTCCATGCCCCAGATCTGATCAACCTTGTCGTAGTTGATCTCCGGAAACACGATGTGTTCCTTGATGCCCATGGCATAGTTGCCACGGCCATCGAAGCTCTTCGGATTAAGTCCGCGAAAGTCGCGGACGCGCGGCAGTGCGATGTTCACGAGGCGGTCGAGGAACTCGTACATGCGTTCCTTGCGTAGCGTGACCTTGGCGCCGATCGGCATCTTCTCGCGGACCTTGAAGCCGGCGATCGAGTTGCGAGCGCGGGTGACAACGGCCTTCTGGCCGGCGATCATCGCAAGGTCTTCCGCCGCGATCGAAGGCTTCTTCGAATCGCCAGTCGCCTCGCCGACGCCCATGTTCAGCACGATCTTGTCGATGCGCGGAACCTGCATCTCGTTCTCGTAGCCGAACTGCTCCTGCAGCGCCTTGCGGATGGTCTCGTTGTAGACCTGCTTGAGGCGCGGCGTGTTCTGGGCAGTTGCCTGCTTGGTTTGAGCCTTAGCCATTGATGACTTCTCCCGAGCGCTTGGCGACGCGCACCTTCTTGCCGTCCTTCTGGAAGATGAAGCCGACGCGGGTCGGCTTGCCATCCTTGGGGTCGGCCAGCGCGATGTTCGACAGCTGGATCGGCGCTTCCTTGGTGATGATCCCGCCCTCTTGGGACTGGGACTGCTTCTGGTGACGACGGATCAGGTTGACGCCGCGCACCAGCGCGGTGTCATCCTTCGGCTGTACCGAAAGGACTTCGCCCGAACGGCCTTTGTCCTTGCCGGCCAGCACGACGACCTTGTCGCCTTTTCTAATCTTTTGCATTGGTCCGGCTCCTTACAGCACTTCAGGCGCGAGCGAGATGATCTTCATGTGGTTCTTGGCGCGGAGTTCGCGCGGAACCGGTCCGAAGATACGCGTGCCGATCGGCTCTTTCTTGTTGTCGACGAGAACGGCTGCGTTCTTGTCGAAACGGATCACGCTGCCGTCCGGGCGGCGGATGTCCTTGGCCGTGCGAACCACGACCGCCTTCATCACATCGCCCTTCTTGACGCGGCCGCGCGGGATGGCTTCCTTGATCGACACCACGATGATGTCGCCCACGGAAGCGTATTTCCGCTTCGAGCCGCCCAGCACCTTGATGCACATGACACGACGAGCGCCGGAATTATCCGCGACGTCGAGGTTTGTTTGCATCTGAATCATGACTGGCCGCCTTCTTCTTTTCTAACGGGACGGGTCTCTCACCCCTCCCCGGTCTGTCCAAAATTCGTTTCGTTGGCCCTGATCAGGCCTGGTCCGAAGACACCACGACCCAGCGCTTGTCCTTGGAAATCGGCTTCGATTCCTGGATGAACACCTGATCGCCGACCTTGTGGGCGTTGTTCTCGTCGTGCGCCTTGTACTTCTTGGTCATGCGCACGGTCTTCTTCATCACGGGATGCGTGAAGCGCCGTTCGACCTTGACGACAACCGTCTTCTCGTTCTTGTCGCTGACGACGGTGCCCTGCAGAATGCGCTTTGGCATGGTTTTCGTCCTTAAGCCTTCTTGGCCGCGGACTTTTCCGCAGCGATGGTCTTGATACGCGCAATGTCCTTGCGGACCTGCCTCACGCGGGCGGTCTTCTCAAGCTGGCCGGTGGCCTTCTGGAAGCGCAGGTTGAACTGCTCCTTCTTCAGGCTGGCCAGGTCGTCGGTCAGCTGGTCCTGGGTCTTGGTCCGGATGTCTTCGGCTTTCATGATCAGCCCGTCCTTATTCTGCGATGCGCTGTACGAAGCGCGTCCTGACCGAGAGCTTGGCCGCGCCGAGACGCAGCGCCTCACGGGCGGTTTCCTCGTTGACGCCGTCGATCTCGAACATGATGCGGCCCGGCTTGACGCGTGCCGCCCAGTAGTCGACCGCGCCCTTGCCCTTACCCATACGGACTTCGGTCGGCTTCGACGTCACCGGCACGTCCGGGAAGATACGGATCCACACGCGGCCGGCACGCTTCATCTCGCGGGTGATCGCGCGGCGAGCCGCCTCGATCTCACGCGCGGTGACGCGGTTCGGCTCAAGCGCCTTCAGCCCGAAACCACCGAAATCCAGGTTGGTGCCGCCCTTGGCGGTACCGTGGATGCGGCCCTTGAACTGCTTGCGGAACTTTGTGCGCTTTGGCTGCAGCATCGTTCTAACTCCAAATTCCTAAATGTCTTACGCGTTTTCGCGACGGCGACCGCGTTCGCGCTCACCACCACCGCCATGCGCATGATCGCCCTCGGTGGCGCGGCGCTCCGAAGCCATCGGGTCGTGCTCGAGGATCTCGCCCTTGAACACCCAGACCTTGACGCCGCAGATGCCGTAGGCCGTATTCGCCTCGGCCGTGCCGTAGTCGACGTCGGCACGCAGCGTATGCAGCGGCACGCGGCCTTCACGATACCATTCCATGCGCGCGATCTCGGCGCCGCCGAGACGGCCGGCGCAGTTGATGCGGATGCCTTCGGCACCGAGGCGCATCGCCGACTGCACGGCACGCTTCATGGCGCGGCGGAACGCGATGCGGCGCTCGAGCTGCTGGGCGATCGACTGGGCGACCAAGGTCGCGTCGATCTCCGGCTTGCGCACTTCGACGATGTTCAGATGCGTCTCGGACTTGGTCATCTCCATCAGCTTCTTGCGAAGCTTCTCGATGTCGGCGCCCTTCTTGCCGATGATCAGGCCCGGACGCGCCGCATGGATGGTGACGCGGCACTTCTTGTGCGGACGCTCGATCACGACCTTCGAGATCGCAGCCTGCTTGAGTTCCTTCTCAAGATATTTGCGGATCTTGATGTCCTCGTGCAGCAGTTTGCCGTACTCGCCGGTGTTCGCGAACCAGCGCGAATCCCAGGTGCGGTTGATGCCGAGACGCAGACCGATCGGATTGACTTTCTGGCCCATTATGCGGCCTCCCCTTTTTCTTCGACTTCACGAACGACGATCGTGAGGTGCGAGAACGGCTTCTCGATACGGCTGGCGCGACCACGGCCACGGGCATGGAACCGCTTCATGACGATCGACTTGCCGACATAGGCTTCCGCCACGATCAGCGCATCGACGTCGAGGTCGTGGTTGTTTTCCGCGTTGGCGATCGCCGATTCCAGCGTCTTCTTGACCGTGCCGGAAATCCGCTTGGCCGAGAATTCGAGGTCGGAAAGCGCTGTCGCGACCTTCTTGCCGCGGATCAACGCGGCAACCAGGTTCAGCTTCTGCGGGCTGATACGGATCGTGCGCAACACGGCGCGCGCTTCGTTGTCAGCAAGCCTGCGCGGAGCTTTGGCCTTGCCCATGATTATTTCCTCTTCGCCTTCTTATCCGCGCCGTGACCGTAATAGGTCCGGGTCGGAGCGAATTCACCGAACTTGTGACCGACCATGTCCTCGTTCACCGAGACGGGAACGTGCTTCTGGCCGTTGTAGACACCGAAGGTGAAGCCGACGAACTGCGGCAGGATGGTGGAGCGACGGCTCCACATCTTGATCACCTCATTGCGACCACCTTCACGAACCTTGTCCACCTTCTTCAGAAGGTAGCCGTCGATGAAGGGGCCTTTCCAAATCGAACGAGTCACTTGGCGTTACCTCTTCTTAGCTCTTGCGCTGATGGCGCGAGCGCAGGATGAACTTGTCGGTCGCCTTGTTGGACCGCGTCTTCTTGCCCTTGGTCGGCTTGCCCCAGGGCGAAACCGGATGGCGGCCACCCGAGGTGCGGCCTTCGCCGCCGCCATGTGGATGGTCGACCGGGTTCATGGTCACGCCGCGATTGTGCGGACGTTTGCCGCGCCACACGGTGCGGCCTGCCTTGCCGTCATTGATGTTGCCGTGGTCCGGGTTAGACACGGCGCCGACAGTGGCCATGCAGGAGCCGTGGACGACACGCTGCTCGCCCGAATTGAGGCGCAGGATCGCCATGCCCTGGTCGCGGCCGACGAGCTGGCCATAACCGCCGGCCGAACGGGCGACCTGAGCGCCCTTGCCGGGCTTCAGCTCGATATTGTGGACGATCGTGCCGACCGGCATCGAAGCCAGCGGCATCGCGTTGCCCGGCTTCACGTCGACCGATTCACCGGCCACGATCTTGTCGCCGGGAGCCAGACGCTGCGGGGCGATGATGTAGGACAGCTCGCCATCGTCATACTTGATCAGCGCGATGAAGGCGGTGCGGTTCGGATCGTACTCGATACGCTCGACCGTGCCGACGACGTCGAACTTGCGGCGCTTGAAGTCGATGATACGGTAGGTGCGCTTGTGACCGCCGCCGATGAAGCGGGCCGTGATGCGGCCGTAATTGTTGCGGCCGCCCGACTTGGTCAGGCCTTCGGTCAGGCCCTTGACGGGCTTGCCCTTGTAGAGGCCCGAGCGGTCGACGATGACCAGCTGACGGGTGCTCGGCGTTACCGGGTTGAATTTTTTCAGTGCCATTGTTCTGTCCTCGCGACCTTGCTCAGAGACCCGTCGCGACGTCGATCGACTGGCCTTCGGCCAGCGTCACAACCGCCTTCTTGACGTCGCTCTGGCGGCCGATCGTGCCGCGGAAGCGCTTGATCTTGCCCTTGCGGACAAGCGTGTTCACGGCCATCACCTTGACGCCGAACAGCGCTTCGACGGCGGCCTTGATTTCCGGCTTCGACGCCTTCTTGGCGACATTGAAGACGACCTGGTTCTGCTCGGAAGCCATGGTCGACTTTTCGGTGATCGCCGGCGAGACGATCACGTCGTAATGACGAAGGTCGGTCATTTGAAGCGCTCCTCGAGAGCCTCGACGGCGGCCTTGGAAAGGACCAGCGTGCCGCGGCGCAGAATGTCGTAGACGTTGATGCCCTGGATGGGCAGCACGTCGATGTTCGGGATGTTGGTCGCCGCCAGCTTGAAATTCTTGTCAAGCTCGGCGCCGCCGATCACCAGGGCGTTGCTCAGGCCCAGCGTCGCGAAATTCGCGATCAGCGCCTTGGTCTTGGCCTCGGTCAGCTTCAGCTCGTCGATGATGATGATCGACGCGCTCTTGGCCTTGGCCGAAAGCGCATGCTTGAGGCCGAGTGCACGCACCTTCTTCGGCAGATCGTGCTCGTGGCTGCGAACGACCGGGCCATGGGCCTTGCCGCCGCCGCGGAACTGCGGAGCGCGAGCCGAATGGTGACGGGCGCGGCCGGTACCCTTCTGCTTGTACATCTTGGCGCCGGTGCGGGCGATTTCCGCGCGACCCTTGGCCTTGTGGGTGCCCTGCTGCTTCTTGGCAAGCTGCCAGCGCACGACGCGCTGCAGGATGTCCTCGCGCGGATCGAGGCCGAAAATCTCTTCGGAGAGCTTCAGCTTGCCGGCGTCCTTGCCGCCAAGCGTTGTAATCTTGAGGTCCATTATTCCGCTCCCTCTGTGGCCGGCGCCTCGTTCGTGGCGGCACCGTCAGTCGCAACGGCGCGGATCGCGGCGGGCTTCGGCGCATTGGCCGGAAGCGCCACCTTGGCCGCGTCGCGGACCAGGATCCATGCACCCTTCGAACCCGGGACCGCACCGCGGATCAGGATCAGGCCGCGATCGGCGTCGGTCGAGACGACCTCGACATTCTGCGTGGTGACGCGGGTGTCGCCCATGTGGCCGGCCATATGCTTGCCCTTGAACACCTTGCCCGGATCCTGGCGCTGGCCGGTCGAGCCGTGTGTACGGTGCGACACCGAGTTGCCGTGCGTCGCGCGGCCGCCACCCATGTGGTGCCGCTTGATGACGCCCTGGAAACCCTTGCCGATCGTGGTTCCCGTCACATCGACCTTCTGGCCGACGACGAAGTGCTCGACGGTGATCTCGGCGCCAACATCGATCATGTTGTCGGCGGAGACGCGGAACTCGGCAACCTTGGCCTTGGGCTCGACGGAAGCGGTCGCGAAATGGCCGCGCATCGCCTTCGACGTGTTCTTCACCTTGGCAAGGCCAACGCCGAGCTGGACGGCGGTATAGCCGTTCTTCTCCTGCGTGCGCTGCGCCACGACCTGGCAGTTCTCCATCTGGAGAACAGTGACGGGAACATGTTCCCCGGCATCGTTGTAGATGCGGGTCATTCCCACCTTCTTTGCAATCACACCTGAACGCATCGGTTCAATTCCTTTAGAGTTCCCTGTCGGGGCTGTCGCCCCTCCACGCCTCTTGTTCCTTCAGAGTTGCGGGTCGCCCCGCTGACCTCTGGTTCCTTAGAGCTTGATCTCGACGTCGACACCGGCGGCCAGGTCGAGCTTCATCAAAGCATCGACCGTCTGCGGGGTCGGGTCGACGATGTCGAGCAGACGCTTGTGCGTGCGCATCTCGAACTGCTCGCGGCTCTTCTTGTCGACGTGAGGCGACCGGTTGACCGTGAACTTTTCGATCCGCGTCGGCAGCGGAATGGGGCCGCGGACGTTGGCGCCGGTGCGCTTGGCGGTCGACACGATTTCCCGTGTCGAGGCGTCGAGCACCCGGTGATCAAACGCCTTCAGGCGGATGCGGATATTCTGTCCGTTCATGCGTCACTTCCTTGTTCTGGCGCGGCGCGGGCAGCGCCCGCGACAGATCGGTTTAAGTCCAAATTACTCTTTGATGGTGACGACGATGCCGGCACCGACGGTGCGGCCGCCTTCACGGATGGCGAAGCGCAGCTTCTCTTCCATGGCGA
>NZ_JAMYUM010000042.1:0-21609 GCF_040322975.1 Mesorhizobium sp. M0074 | reverse complement strand
TCAGCGACGTCTTGCCATGGTCGACGTGACCAATCGTGCCAATGTTCACATGAGGCTTAGTGCGCTCGAATTTACCTTTTGCCATGTGATCTCTCCATTCCTGCCAGCCCGTGCGGGCCTTGAATTAAGTTACTGATGCAACTCGTTTCGAGTTACGCGTATTTCTTCTGGACTTCCTGGGCGACCGCGGTCGGGACCGGCTCGTAGTGGTCGAACTGCATCGTGTAGGCCGCGCGGCCCTGGCTCATCGAGCGAAGGTTGTCCACGTATTTGAACATGTTGGCGAGCGGCACCATCGCGTTGATGACCACAGCCACGCCACGGGCTTCCTGGCCCTGGATCTGGCCGCGACGGCCGTTCAGGTCGCCGATAACGCTGCCGACGTAATCTTCCGGCGTCACCACTTCGACCTTCATGATCGGCTCGAGCAACTGCACGCCAAGCTTGGGCGCTGCTTCACGGAAGCAGGCGCGGCCGGCGATTTCGAAGGCCAGAACCGACGAGTCCACGTCGTGGTAGGCGCCATCGATCAGCGTCGCCTTGACGCCGATCATCGGGAAGCCGGCGAACGGGCCCGAGGTCATGACGCTGTTGATGCCCTTTTCGACACCGGGGATGTATTCCTTCGGCACAGCGCCGCCGACGATCTTGGTTTCGAACTCGAATTCGCTGCTTTCCGGATTCGGCTCGAACAGTATCTTGACGCGGGCGAACTGGCCGGTACCGCCGGTCTGCTTCTTGTGCGTGTAGTCCTGCTCGTGCTTGCGGGTGATCGTCTCGCGGTAGGCCACCTGCGGCGCGCCGACATTGGCCTCGACCTTGAACTCGCGGCGCATGCGGTCGACGATGATGTCGAGGTGAAGCTCGCCCATGCCGGAAATGATCGTCTGGCCCGATTCCTCGTCGGTCTTGACGCGGAAGGACGGATCCTCGGCGGCCAGGCGGTGAAGGGCGAGACCCATCTTTTCCTGGTCGTTCTTGGTCTTCGGCTCGATGGCGATCTGGATGACCGGATCGGGGAATTCCATGCGCTCGAGGATGACCGGATGCAGCGGATCACTGAGCGTGTCGCCGGTGGTGGTGTCCTTGAGACCAGCGAGGGCGACGATGTCGCCGGCAAACGCCTCTTCGACGTCGGCGCGCGAATTCGCATGCATCTGCAGCATGCGGCCGATGCGCTCTTTCTTGCCCTTCACGGTGTTGTCGACCGAGATGCCCTTGGTGAGCTTGCCCGAATAGATGCGGGCAAAGGTGAGCGAACCGACGAACGGGTCGTTCATGATCTTGAAGGCGAGCATCGACAGCGGCTCGTTGTCGTCGGCATGACGCTCGATCTCGGCGTCGGTCTTGGCGTCGACGCCCTTGATGGCCGGGACATCGGCCGGCGACGGCAGATATTCGACGACGGCGTCGAGCAGCGGCTGCACGCCCTTGTTCTTGAAGGCCGAGCCGCAGAACATCGGATAGAACTTCACCGCGATCGTGCCCTTGCGGATGAGCGCACGGATCTCGTCGTTGCTCGGCATCTTGCCTTCGAGGTAATTCTCGAGCGCCGTTTCGTCCATTTCGACGGCGGCCTCGATCATCTTCTCGCGGTATTCTTCGGCACGAGCCTTGAGGTCGGCAGGGATCTCGACGATGTCCCAGGCAGCGCCCAGCGTCTCGTCGCGCCAGACCAGCGCGTTCATCTCGACGAGGTCGACGACACCCTTGAACTCGGTCTCGGCGCCGATCGGCAGCTGCATGACGACGGCATGCGCACCTAGGCGCGAACCGATCATCTCGACCGAGCGGTAAAAGTCGGCGCCGATCTTGTCCATCTTGTTGCAGAAGATCATGCGCGGCACGCGGTACTTGTCAGCCTGACGCCAGACGGTTTCCGTCTGCGGCTCGACACCGGCATTGGCGTCGAGCAGCGCGATGGCGCCGTCAAGCACGCGCAGCGAACGCTCGACCTCAATGGTGAAGTCGACGTGGCCGGGGGTGTCGATGATGTTGAAGCGGTGCATCTTGCCGTCGCGACCCTTCCAGAAGGTCGTGGTCGCGGCGGACGTGATGGTAATGCCGCGCTCCTGCTCCTGCTCCATCCAATCCATGGTGGCAGCGCCGTCGTGGACTTCCCCGATCTTGTGCGACTTGCCCGTGTAATAGAGGACGCGCTCGGTGGTCGTCGTCTTGCCGGCGTCGATATGCGCCATGATACCGAAATTGCGGTAGTCTTCGATTTTATATTCGCGGGCCATGGGAGGTGCCTCTTCAGTCTCGTTCGCGCTTTACCAGCGGTAGTGCGCGAAAGCGCGGTTGGCTTCTGCCATCTTGTGGGTGTCTTCACGCTTCTTGACGGCGGTGCCGCGGTTGTTGGCCGCGTCCATCAGCTCGCCGGAGAGGCGGTCGACCATAGTGGTCTCGTTGCGGTTGCGGGCGGCGGCAATCAGCCAGCGGATGGCCAATGCCTGACGGCGCTCGGGGCGCACGTCGACCGGAACCTGGTAGGTGGCGCCGCCGACGCGGCGCGAACGCACTTCCACATGCGGCGCGACATTGTCGAGCGCCTGATGGAAGACGGTGACCGGCTCCTGCTTGGTCTTGGACTGAACCTGGTCGAGCGCGCCGTAGACGATGGTCTCGGCAACCGACTTCTTGCCGTCATACATGACGGCGTTCATGAACTTGGTGACGATCAGATCGCCGAACTTGGGGTCCGGATTGATCTCACGCTTTTCTGCACTGTGACGACGGGACATTTTTTCTCTGCCTCAATTCTACGCGGTGGCCTGGATCCCGGATCGTCGCTTGACGCCGCCCGGAACGACCTTGGCTACGCTTCGGTCACTTCGGACGCTTGGCGCCGTATTTCGAACGGCGCTGCTTGCGGTTCTTCACGCCTTGCGTGTCGAGCACGCCGCGGATGATGTGGTAACGGACGCCCGGAAGATCCTTGACGCGGCCGCCGCGGATCATCACCACCGAGTGTTCCTGAAGGTTGTGGCCTTCGCCGGGGATGTACCCGATCACTTCAAAACCATTGGTCAGGCGGATCTTGGCCACCTTGCGCAGCGCCGAGTTCGGCTTCTTCGGCGTCGTGGTGTAGACGCGCGTGCAGACGCCCCGCTTCTGCGGGTTCTGCTGCATGGCCGGGACCTTGTTGCGCTTCACCGGCGCAATGCGCGGCTTGCGGATCAGCTGGTTGACGGTAGGCATTAAACCCTCTTGTCTCTCAATTCCGTGTCTCGCCCGGTCAGGGCCGCTCAAAGCGTCATTTCCATACGCAAATTCGGGCCACAAACCGCGCCTCGCGGTCTTGCCCGAACAAATGGCAGAGGAAGCGGAAGCCGCTTCATGCACGCCGGAAATGTCTTTTCGCTCGTAAAACGAACCCTGTTTGAGGCAAACTCCAAAGCGTGTCGCTTCGGAAGCAAGAGCCTCACATCGGTTCTGACTGGGCGGCTTCTACTCGTATGGCCACTGTCCGTCAACCCCGGAGCGGCAAATATTGCGCTGAACCCGAGGCGTGGCAGCCATGCGAAAAGCGCATGTAATTTTCTTGCGCCGTTTTTCAAGAGGATGCCAGAAAGTGACCGGCTTGCGGCTGTTTCCAGGCCGTGCTTCGTGCGAAAAGGCGGCATGAGCAGCCCAAACCCCCTCGCCCGGAGGTACGAACCCGTGAATGACAATGAGGAGCGCCCGGTCACCATTATTACCGGCCGGGTGTGGAAGCGCAAAGGCGGCAAGCCGGAAGGCGTGCATGTGATGCTGGTCGCGCCGGACGACGATTCGGCGGTGCGCCGCGCTCTCGAATCGCTTGCCGCCGAAGGTTATGCCGAGGCAGAGCTCGATCAGATCGGCGACATGGACGGCGTGCCGGACGAGGAGCCGCATCTGTCCGCCTATCAGGGCGCGCTCGAAGGCGAAGTGTCGATCGTGACGTTCGATGTGCCGATCTGAAGAGATCTGAATCGCGGTCGATCTCACGGGCCGGCGACAAAGCCCGGCGACTTGCCCGGCACAAGTTCTCTGCTAAGAAGCGACCTCTGGCAAAACCAAGCACACTCAACCTGCGGAGTTCCCATGTCCTCTAATCCCATCAAGCTCGGCATCGTCGGCGTGGGAAAGATCGTCCGCGACCAGCACCTGCCGGCCTTGGCGAAGGACCAGGATTATCGCCTGGTCGCCGCAGCGAGCCGCCACGGCAAAGTCGAAGACATCCCGAATTTCCCGACGATCGAGGCGATGCTCGACTCGGTGCCGGAGCTCGAGGCGGTGTCGCTGTGCATGCCGCCGCAGTTTCGTTACGACGCCGCGCGCTTGGCGCTGGCGGCGAAAAAGCATGTCTTCCTGGAAAAGCCGCCCGGCGCCACGGTCAGCGAGGTCGAAGACCTGAAGGCGCTGGCGGCAGCGAACGGCGTCTGCCTGTTCGCCAGTTGGCATTCACGCTATGCGCCGGCTGTCGAAGCAGCGCGCACATTCCTCAGCTCGACTACGATCAGGTCGGCCGCCATCAACTGGAAGGAAGACGTGCGCCGCTGGCATCCGAACCAGGAGTGGATCTGGGCTCCCGGCGGCTTTGGCGTCTTCGATCCCGGCATCAACGCGCTGTCGATCGCCACCCACATCCTGCCGCCGATGTTCATCAGCTCGGCAGAACTCGATTTCCCTGAAAACCGCGCGGCCCCGATCGCCGCCCATATCGCCTTCCGCACTTCGAACGGTCTGCCGGTGACGATGGAACTCGACTGGCGTCAGACCGGCCCGCAAAGCTGGGACATTCTGGCCGATACCGAGGCCGGATCGATGGTGCTTTCTGGCGGCGGCTCAAAGCTCGCCATCGATGGCCGCGTCGTTCACGAGGAGCCGGAAGCCGAATACCCGATGCTCTACAAGCGCTTTGCCGAGATCGTGCGCGCCGGCACCTCCGACGTCGATCTCGCGCCCCTGCAGCACGTCGCCGACGCCTTCATGCTGGGCAAGCGCAATGTGGTGGAAGCTTTTTTCGACTGACGAGTGGGCGCCGGCCGGATCGCAGGTCTGGTCGGCGCACCGCACAAAATCAATTGACGATCGCTATTGCAAAGCCGTCATAGCCCTTGGCGCCAACAGTCTGGATCGCGGTGCCTTCCAGACGTTTGTCGCTGCCGATGAACGAGAACGCCGCGCGTGCCCCTTCGACATTGGCGTCGCGACCATCTTCATTCACCACCGCGCCGTCACGGATGACATTGTCGCAGACGATGACGGTCCCCGGCCTCGAAAGACGCATGGCCCAGGACAGATAGTGCGGGTTGTTCGGCTTGTCGGCGTCGATGAAGATAAAATCGAACGGCCCGGCATTCTCGGCGCCTAAGGCCGCAAGCGATTGAAGCGCCGGTCCGACCCGCAGTTCTACCTGGTCAGACACCCCTGCCCGTTCAAAGTTCGACCGCGCGACACTGGCGTGGTGCGGATCAAGCTCGAGCGTCACGACCTTGCCGTCCATCGGCAATGCTCGCGCCATCCAGATTGTTGAGTAGCCGCCCAATGTGCCGATTTCGAGTACCTTCTTTGCTCCCTGCATTCGCGCAAGAAGTGAGAGCAGCTTGCCTTGTGCCGGGGAAACGTCGATAGGCGGCAGGCCCTGATCATGGTTGGCCGCCAGAACGGCATCAAGAGCGGGATCCGCCTCGAAAAGAGCTTCGACAATGTAGTCGTCGACAGAAGCCCAGATCTTCCTGCTCATCGTTTCTTCTCCGATCCGATTGAGGAACCAAAATGCGAAAAGGGGCCACTTAGGCCCCTTTTCTATCTTCTCTTGCTTGCGCGCTTACTGCGCCGCGTTAACCATGTCGGTCAGCATCGGCTCGGCGACCTCGACGCCGGACGCCTTGCGGCGCTCGTCGATGATCAACTCGTCGCGCGAGGTGGCGATGCGCCGGATCTGGCTCATCGTACCGCCGGTACCGGCCGGGATCAGCCGGCCGACGATGACGTTTTCCTTCAGCCCCTGCAGCATGTCGGTCTTGCCGGCAACCGCAGCTTCGGTCAGCACCCTCGTCGTCTCCTGGAAGGAAGCGGCGGAGATGAAGGACGGCGTCTGCAGCGAGGCCTTGGTGATGCCAAGCAGCACCGGCTGGCCTTCGGCCGGCTTCTTGCCTTCCTCGACCAGGCGCTCATTGACCTCTTCCAGCTCGATCACGTCGACGTGGTCGCCCGGAATGTAGGTCGAATCGCCCTGCGTGGTGATCTCGACCTTCTGCAGCATCTGGCGAACGATCACCTCGATGTGCTTGTCGTTGATCGACACGCCCTGCAGGCGGTAGACCTCCTGGATCTCGTTGACGAGGTAGGAGGCAAGCGCCTCCACGCCCTTGATCGCCAGGATGTCGTGCGGCGCCGGATTACCGTCGAGGATGTAGTCGCCCTTCTCGATGACGTCGCCGTCCTGGAGATGGAACGGCTTGCCCTTCGGGATCAGGTATTCGACCGGCTCAAGCGTCGAGTCATGCGGCTCGATGATGATGCGGCGCTTGTTCTTGTAGTCGCGGCCGAAGCGGATCGTGCCATCGATCTCGGCGATGATGGCGTGATCCTTCGGACGGCGTGCCTCGAACAGTTCGGCCACACGCGGCAGACCACCGGTGATGTCCTTGGTCTTGGCGCTTTCCATCGGGATACGCGCCAGCACGTCGCCGGGGCGAACCTGTGCGCCCGGCTCGACCGAAAGAATGGCCTCGACCGAGAGCAGGAAGCGGGCGTCGCCGCCCTTCGACAGCTTGCCGACCTTGCCCTTGGCATCCTGGACGACGATCGCCGGCTTGAGGTCGTTGCCGCGTGGCGTCGAACGCCAGTCGATGACCTCGCGCTTGGTGATGCCGGTCGATTCGTCGGCGGTTTCCTGGACGGAAATGCCATCGACCAGATCCTCGAATGCCACCCTGCCCTCGATTTCGGTGAGGATCGGGCGGGTATAAGGATCCCACTCGGCGATACGCTGGCCGCGCTTCACCTTGTCGCCATCGTCGACGAAGATGCGCGAACCGTAGGTGACGCGGTGCGTGGCGCGTTCCTTGCCGGCTTCGTCGAGGATCAGCACCGCCATGTTGCGGCCCATGACCATCAGCTGGCCGTCGGAGTTGCGCACCACGTTGCGGTTGCGGATCTCGACCTTGCCCTCGTAGGAGGCTTCAAGGAACGAGGAATCCACCACCTGCGCCGTGCCGCCCATGTGGAAGGTACGCATGGTGAGCTGAGTGCCCGGCTCGCCGATCGACTGCGCCGCGATGACCCCGACAGCCTCGCCCTGGTTGACGGGCGTGCCGCGGGCCAGATCGCGTCCGTAGCAGACCGCGCAGACGCCGACCCTGACCTCGCAGGTCAGCGCCGAACGGATGCGGACAGACTGCACGCCGGCCTTTTCGATCAGTTCCACGTCACGCTCGTCCATCAGCGTTCCGGCCTTGACCAGAACCTCGCCGGTGACCGGGTGGGTGATGTCGTCGAGCGAGGTGCGGCCGAGAACGCGCTGACCAACCGAAGCGACGACCTGACCGGCATCGACGATCGGCTGCATGGTGAGGCCCTTGTCGGTGCCGCAGTCGAGCGAGTTGACGATGCAGTCCTGCGCCACGTCGACAAGACGACGCGTCAGGTAACCCGAGTTCGCCGTCTTCAAGGCGGTGTCGGCCAGACCCTTGCGGGCGCCGTGGGTCGAGTTGAAGTACTCGAGCACGGTGAGGCCTTCCTTGAAGTTCGAGATGATCGGCGTCTCGATGATTTCACCGCTAGGCTTGGCCATCAGGCCGCGCATGCCGGCGAGCTGGCGCATCTGGGTGGGCGAGCCGCGCGCACCGGAGTGCGACATCATGTAAATCGAGTTCATCGGCTTCTGACGGCCGTTGTCCTCGAACTCGACCGCCTTGATGCGGGCCATCATTTCGTCGGCGACCTTTTCCGAGCACTTGGCCCAGGCGTCGACGACCTTGTTGTACTTCTCGCCCTGGGTGATCAGACCGTCATTGTACTGCTGCTCGTACTCCTTGGCCAAAGCCTCGGTGTCGGAGACCAGCTTGATCTTGGCGTCCGGGATCAGCATGTCGTCCTTGCCGAACGAAATGCCGGCACGGCAGGCGTGGCTGAAGCCGAGAGCCATGATGCGATCGCAGAAAATGACCGTCTCCTTCTGACCGCAATGGCGGTAGACGGTGTCGATCATCTTGGAGATGTTCTTCTTGGTCATCTCCTGGTTGGCGGTCTCGTAGGGCACGTTGTGGTTCTTCGGCAGCAGCTCGCCGATGATCATGCGGCCAGGCGTGGTGTCGTAGATCTTCGACACGACCTTGCCGTCGGCGTCGACCGTGCGGAAGCGCCCCTTGATCTTGGCATGCAGCGTCACCGCCTTGGTCTCGAGCGCGTGCTGGAGTTCGCCCATGTCGGCAAACACCATGCCCTCGCCCGGCTCGTTCTGGTTGACGATCGAGAGATAGTAGAGACCGAGAACCATGTCCTGCGACGGCACGATGATCGGCGCACCGGAAGCCGGGTGCAGGATGTTGTTGGTCGACATCATCAGCACGCGGGCTTCGAGCTGCGCTTCCAGCGACAGCGGCACGTGGACCGCCATCTGGTCGCCGTCGAAGTCGGCGTTGAAGGCCGTGCAGACCAGCGGGTGAAGCTGGATCGCCTTGCCTTCGATCAGGATCGGCTCGAACGCCTGGATACCGAGGCGGTGCAGCGTCGGTGCGCGGTTCAAAAGCACCGGATGCTCGCGGATGACCTCGTCGAGGATATCCCAGACCTCCGGACGCTCCTTCTCGACCAGCTTCTTCGCCTGCTTGACGGTCGAGGAGTAGCCCTTGGCGTCGAGACGGGCGTAGATGAAGGGCTTGAACAGTTCGAGCGCCATCTTCTTCGGCAGGCCGCACTGGTGGAGCTTGAGCTCCGGACCGGTGACGATGACCGAGCGGCCGGAATAGTCGACGCGCTTGCCGAGCAGGTTCTGGCGGAACCGGCCCTGCTTGCCCTTCAGCATGTCGGACAGCGACTTTAGCGGACGCTTGTTGGCGCCGGTGATGACGCGGCCGCGGCGGCCGTTGTCGAACAGCGCATCGACGGCTTCCTGCAGCATGCGCTTTTCATTGCGCACGATGATGCCGGGCGCGCGCAGCTCGATCAGCCGCTTCAGGCGGTTGTTGCGGTTGATGACGCGGCGATAGAGGTCGTTCAGATCCGACGTGGCAAAACGGCCGCCGTCCAGCGGGACAAGCGGGCGCAGATCCGGCGGGATCACCGGAACCACCTTCATGATCATCCATTCCGGACGGTTGCCGGATTCCATGAAGTTCTCGACGACCTTGAGCCGCTTCAGGTTCTTCTTCTGCTTGAGGTCGGAGGTGGTCGAAGCCAGCTCAGAACGCAGATCGCCGGCGATCTTCTCGAGGTCCATGCCGGCCAGAAGGTCGTGGATCGCCTCGGCGCCGATCATGGCGGTGAACGAATCCTCGCCATACTCGTCGACGGCCATCATGTACTCTTCCTCGCTGAGCAGCTGGTGCTCCTTCAGCGCGGTCAGGCCGGGTTCGGTGACGATGTAGTTCTCAAAATAGAGGACCCGCTCGATGTCCTTCAGCGTCATGTCGAGCAGCGTGCCGATGCGCGACGGCAGCGACTTCAGGAACCAGATGTGGGCGACCGGTGCCGCCAGCTCGATATGGCCCATGCGCTCGCGGCGGACGCGCGACAGCGTGACTTCGACGCCGCACTTCTCGCAGATGACGCCCTTGTATTTCATGCGCTTGTACTTGCCGCACAGGCACTCATAGTCCTTGATCGGGCCAAAAATGCGCGCGCAGAACAGGCCGTCACGCTCCGGCTTGAAGGTGCGGTAGTTGATGGTCTCCGGCTTCTTGATCTCGCCGAACGACCAGGACAGAATCTTCTCAGGGCTGGCAAGCGAGATCCGGATGGAATCGAACACCTGCGCAGGCGCCTGGGGATTGAAGAGATTCATGACCTCTTGGTTCATGCCGTTCTCCTTTTCGGGGTCCTCGAAAACCCCTTGCATCTAGCGCGGGCCAAACGCCCGCCGACTTGATCGGCCATCGGCCGAGAATTTGGTGCGTCCGGTCGCGGGAAGACCGCGGCCGGACGTCTTGCTTATTCGGCCGCGTCGGGCAGCCGGATCGGGTTGTCGTCGAGCTTGGTGTTCTCCAGCTCGACATTGAGGCCGAGAGACCGCATTTCCTTGACGAGAACGTTGAAGCTCTCGGGAATGCCGGCCTCGAAGGTGTCGTCGCCTCTGACGATCGCCTCATAGACCTTGGTGCGGCCGGCGACGTCGTCCGACTTCACCGTCAGCATCTCCTGCAGCGTGTAGGCGGCGCCGTACGCTTCGAGTGCCCAGACCTCCATCTCGCCGAAGCGCTGGCCACCGAACTGCGCCTTGCCGCCCAGCGGCTGCTGGGTAACGAGCGAGTACGGCCCGATCGAACGCGCGTGGATCTTGTCGTCCACAAGGTGGTGAAGCTTGAGCATATATATATAGCCCATCGTCACTTTGCGATCGAACGGCTCGCCGGTGCGTCCGTCATAGAGCTGCGACTGACCGCTGGTGTGCAGGCCCGCCTGCTCCAGCATGATGTTGATGTCGGCCTCGTGCGCGCCGTCGAACACCGGTGTCGCGATGGAGACGCCGCGGCGCATCTGCTCGCTGAGGCGAACGATGCTCTCGTCGTCATATTCGCGGACCGGCTCGTTGCGGTCGTTGGAAGGCATGAAGCTCTCGAGCGTCTTGCGCAGCGGCTTGATGTCGCCCGCCGTCTTGTATGCGTCGATCAGATCGCCGATCTTCCTGCCCATTCCGGCGCAGGCCCAGCCCAGATGCGTTTCCAGGATCTGGCCGACATTCATGCGGCTCGGCACACCCAGCGGGTTGAGCACGATATCGGCATGCGTGCCGTCCTCGAGGAAAGGCATGTCCTCGACCGGAACGATCCGCGACACGACACCCTTGTTGCCGTGCCGGCCGGCCATCTTGTCGCCGGGCTGCATCTTGCGCTTCACGGCCACGAAGACCTTGACCATCTTCATGACGCCCGGAGGCATCTCGTCGCCGCGCTGCACCTTCTCGACCTTGTCCATGAAGCGCTGCTCGAGCGCCTTCTTGGAATCGTCGTACTGGCCGCGCAGGGCTTCCAGTTCGCTCTGGAGCTTTTCGTTCTCCACGGCAAACTGCCACCACTGCGAACGCGGATACTCGTCGAGCGTGTCCTTCGACAGCTTCGAGCCCTTCTTGAAGCCCTTCGGCCCGGCAATCGCTTCCTTGCCGACGAGAACGTCGGAAAGACGCGAATAGACGTTGCGGTCGAGGATCGCCTGCTCGTCGTCGCGGTCCTTGGCGAGGCGTTCGATCTCCTCGCGCTCGATCGCCATGGCGCGCTCGTCCTTCTCGACGCCGTGGCGGTTGAAGACACGCACTTCGACGACGGTGCCGAAGGTTCCCGGAGGCATGCGCATCGAGGTGTCGCGCACGTCCGAGGCCTTTTCACCGAAGATGGCGCGCAGCAGCTTTTCTTCCGGCGTCATCGGGCTTTCGCCCTTTGGCGTGATCTTGCCGACCAGGATGTCGCCCGGCTGCACTTCCGCACCGATGTAGACGATGCCGGCCTCATCGAGGTTCTTCAGCGCTTCTTCCGAGACGTTGGGAATGTCGCGCGTGATCTCCTCCGGCCCCAGCTTGGTGTCGCGGGCCATGACTTCGAACTCCTCGATGTGGATCGAGGTGAAGACGTCGTCGGCGACGATGCGCTCGGACAGGAGGATGGAATCCTCGTAGTTGTAGCCGTTCCACGGCATGAACGCGACCAGCACGTTACGGCCGAGGGCCAGATCGCCGAGCTCGGTCGACGGGCCGTCGGCGATGATGTCGCCCTTGTTGACCCGGTCGCCCATGCGCACCAGCGGACGCTGGTTGATGCAGGTGTTCTGGTTCGAACGCTGGAATTTCATCAGCCGGTAGATGTCGACGCCGGACTTGCCGGGATCGAGATCTTCCGTGGCGCGGATGACGATACGCGTCGCGTCTACCTGGTCGACGATGCCGCCGCGGCGGGCGCCGATGGCGGCGCCCGAGTCACGGGCGACGATCGGCTCCATGCCGGTGCCGACGAACGGCGCTTCGGCGCGCACCAGCGGCACGGCCTGACGCTGCATGTTCGAGCCCATCAGCGCACGGTTGGCGTCATCGTTCTCCAGGAACGGGATCAGGGCCGCGGCCACCGACACCATCTGCTTCGGCGACACGTCCATCAGATCGACGTTTTCGCGCGGCGCCATCATCACTTCGCCGGCGTTGCGGCAAATGACGAATTCGTCGACGAAATGACCATTCTTGTCGAGCTCGGCATTGGCCTGCGCGACGTGGTGCTTGGCCTCTTCCATAGCCGAGAGGTAAACGACCTCATTGGTCAGCTTGCCGTTGACGATCTTGCGGTACGGGCTCTCGATGAAGCCGTATTTGTTGACGCGCGCGAAGGTCGCAAGCGAGTTGATCAGGCCGATGTTCGGGCCTTCCGGCGTCTCGATCGGGCAGATGCGGCCGTAATGCGTCGGGTGCACGTCGCGCACTTCGAAACCGGCACGCTCGCGGGTCAGACCGCCCGGTCCAAGCGCCGAAAGACGGCGCTTGTGGGTGATCTCCGAAAGCGGGTTGGTCTGATCCATAAACTGCGACAGCTGCGAGGAACCGAAGAACTCGCGCACGGCGGCAGCCGCCGGCTTGGCGTTGATCAGGTCCTGCGGCATCACCGTGTCGATCTCGATCGAGGACATGCGTTCCTTGATCGCGCGCTCCATGCGCAGCAGGCCGACGCGGTACTGGTTCTCCATCAGCTCGCCGACCGAGCGCACACGGCGGTTGCCGAGATTGTCGATGTCGTCGATCTCGCCCTTGCCGTCGCGCAGTTCGACCAGCGTCTTGACCACGGCCAGGATGTCGTCCTTGCGCAGCACGCGCACGGTATCCTCGGCCTTGAGCTCGAGGCGCATGTTCATCTTGACGCGGCCGACGGCCGACAGATCGTAGCGCTCGCTGTCGAAGAACAGCGAGTTGAACATGGCTTCAGCGGTTTCCAGCGTCGGCGGCTCGCCGGGGCGCATGACGCGGTAGATGTCGAACAGCGCGTCCTGGCGGCTCTCGTTCTTGTCGACGTTGAGCGTGTTGCGGATGTAGGCGCCGACGTTGACGTGGTCGATGTCGAGGACCTTGATCTCATCGTCACCGGTGCCAAGCAGCACTTTCAGCGTCTTTTCGTCGATCTCGTCACCGGCTTCGAGGAAGATCTCGCCGGTCCCGTAGTTGACAATATCCTCGGCAAGGTAGTTGCCGAGCAGATCCTCGTCGGTCGCCTTGATCGCCTTGAGACCCTTTTCGCCAAGCGCCCTGGCCTGGCGGGCGGTGATCTTCTTGCCGGCCTCGACGACGACTTCGCCGGTGTCGGCGTCGACCAGGTCACCAACGGCCTTGAGGCCGCGGAAACGCTCGACGTTGAACGGGATGCGCCAATGGTCGCCGGCGCGCTTGTAGGTGATCTTGTTGTAGAAGGTCGACAGGATCTCTTCGCCGTCCATGCCGAGCGCCATCAGCAGCGACGTCACCGGAATCTTGCGGCGGCGGTCGATGCGGGCGTGCACGACGTCCTTGCTATCGAACTCGATGTCGAGCCACGAGCCGCGATAGGGAATGACGCGCGCGGCAAACAGAAGCTTGCCGGACGAGTGCGACTTGCCCTTGTCATGGTCGAAGAAGACGCCCGGCGAACGGTGCATCTGCGAGACGATGACGCGCTCGGTACCATTGACGATGAAGGTGCCGTTCAAGGTCATGAGCGGCATGTCGCCCATGTAGACGTCCTGCTCCTTGATGTCCTTGATCGACTTCGCGCCGGTATCCTCGTCGATATCGAACACGATGAGGCGCAGCGTCACCTTGAGCGGCGCCGCATAGGTCAGGTCGCGCTGACGGCATTCGTCAACGTCGAATTTCGGTCCCTCGAACTCGTACTTCACGAATTCCAGCATCGAGGAGCCGGAAAAATCGGAAATCGGGAAGACCGACTTGAAAACTGCCTGCAGTCCCTCGTCAGGACGCCCACCCTTGGGCTCCTCCACCATCAGGAACTGGTCATAGGATGCCTTCTGAACCTCGATCAGGTTCGGCATCTCCGCAACTTCCGGGATCTTTCCGAAAAACTTGCGTACGCGTCTGCGGCCATTGAAAGTCTGGGTCTGGGCCATCGTCGCTCCTTAGCTCAATTCTCGGGACGAGCCTCGCCGCGGCTCGCCTTGCATCTCGGGCCACCTCGGCGGCCCTGTCTTGTTGCCCGCCGCCTGTCGGCGGCTTCTTGTCTTTTCACCCACCACCAATTTGGCGGCGGGCCAGAAACGGGAGAAAACCCGTTTCCTGAAGGCCGGTTTGCGGCCCTCAGGAAAGAGGTTTTCGCACTCTTCGCGTTACGCAGCCTCCCTTCGACGCGAAAGGAGTGGCGGCCGGCGCGACGCCGTCCGCCGGTACTCAACGCTTACTTCAGTTCGACCTTGGCGCCGGCTGCTTCCAGCTGGGCCTTGAACTTGTCCGCGTCGGCCTTGGAAACGGCTTCCTTGACCGGCTTCGGAGCCGCCTCGACCAGGTCCTTGGCTTCCTTGAGGCCAAGACCGGTGATGGCGCGAACTTCCTTGATGACGTTGATCTTCTGAGCGCCTGCCTCGGTGAGGACGACGTCGAATTCCGTCTTTTCCTCGACCGGAGCAGCAGCGGCCGCAGCGCCGCCGGCAGCGGCAACCGCCACCGGAGCAGCGGCGGAAACGCCCCACTTTTCTTCAAGAAGCTTCGACAGCTCGGCCGCCTCGAGGACGGTCAGCTTCGAAAGGTCGTCTACGATCTTTGCCAGATCAGCCATTGCAATGTTCCTTCATAAGGTTCGAACGTGTGTTTGTGATAGCGAGGAACGGCCTCATGCCGCCTCGTCCTTCCGGGCGTAAGCGCCGATGACGCGCGCGACCGAGGCCGCAGGCGCATTGACGATCTGGGCGATCCGGGTTGCCGGCGTGGCGATCATGCCAACCAGCCTGGCGCGCAGCTCATCGAGCGACGGAAGTGTGGCGAGTGCCTTTACACCGTCGGCATTGAGCGAGGTGGTGCCCATTGCGCCGCCGAGAATGACGAGCTTGTCATTTCCCTTGGCGAAATCGGACGCGACCTTCGGCGCCGCAATCGGATCCTCCGAATAGGCGATCAGCGTCTGTCCCTTGAACAGCTCGATGATCGATGCGGAGTCCGTGCCCTGAAGAGCGATTTTGGCGAGACGGTTCTTCGCGACTTTGACGGTGCCACCGGCGGCGCGCATTTTCGACCGAAGGTCGTTCATTTGCGCGACGGTGATACCGGCGTAGTGGGCCACGACGACTGAACCAGCGCTTGAGAACGCATCATTCAGGCCCGTGACGAGTTCGCGTTTTTCCGCTCTGTCCACTGCCTATCTCCAGTTGACCCCTGCCCTCTACGAAGGACAGGCGTCGGGTTGCCTTTTGCCGGCCGGGCCATCCAGTAACGGATCTCCCGAACGACGCTCGAGGATCCTGCCCCCTTTCGCCACACCTGCCGGCAAGCCGGACGGTGCGCAGACAAAAGGCAAACACGGTTCGAACCTTTCATTGGAGCTTGTGGCTCCTTTGTCTGGTCTTCACCCGTCTCATGCAGGCCCACATGAATTAAGGCCCACATCACCTAAGGCTTGGGGGCCGCCTGCAATCTCGGACAGGATGTCCGGAAGCCTTTCGACTTCCGGTACCGGGCCGCCGACAGGTCGGAGGCCCGGAATTCTTTCACGGATCAGCGTTTTAGCGGCCGATCCAATTGTTCGTATCAGGACGCTGCGAGCGTCGAGACGTCGAGCTTGAGGCCCGGGCCCATCGTCGAGGTGACCGACACCTTCTTGACGTAGTTGCCCTTGGCACCAGCCGGCTTTGCCCTGGTCACCGCATCAGCGAAGGCGCGGACGTTTTCTTCCAGCGCCTTGACGTCGAACGAGACCTTGCCGACGCCGGCGTGAACGATGCCGGCCTTCTCGACGCGGAACTCGACGGCGCCGCCCTTCGATGCCTTGACGGCGGCGGTAACGTCGGTGGTGACGGTGCCGACCTTCGGGTTCGGCATCATGCCGCGCGGACCGAGCACCTTGCCGAGACGGCCGACCAGCGGCATCATGTCCGGCGTGGCGATGCAGCGGTCGAAGTCGATCGTGCCCTTCTGGACGATGTCGACCAGATCCTCGGCTCCGACGATGTCGGCGCCGGCGGCCTTGGCCTCCTCGGCCTTGTCGCCACGCGCGAAGACGGCGACGCGAACGCTGCGGCCGGTGCCGTTCGGCAGGTTGACCACGCCGCGGACCATCTGGTCGGCATGGCGCGGGTCGACGCCGAGGTTCATCGCGACTTCGATCGTCTCGTCGAACTTCACCGAGGAGCGATCCTTGAGCAGCTTCAGCGCCTCACCCAAAGCGTACGCCTTGTTGGGATCGATGCCTTCGCGGGTCTTCGATACACGCTTTGCAATCTTTGCCATGATCTCAGCCCACCACTTCCAGACCCATCGAGCGGGCGGAGCCCTCGACCATGCGCATGGCCGCCTCGACGTCGTTTGCGTTCAGATCCTTCATCTTCTGCTCGGCGATGGCGCGCACCTTGTCGCGGCCGATCGTGCCGGCCTTGACCTTGCCCGGCTCCTTCGAGCCCGACTTCAGGTTGGCGGCCTTCTTCAGGAAGTAGCTCACCGGCGGCGTCTTCATGACGAAGGTGAACGACTTGTCCTGGTAGTAGGTGATGACGACCGGAACCGGCGAGCCCTTTTCCATTTCCTGGGTCTGCGCGTTGAACGCCTTGCAGAACTCCATGATGTTGATGCCACGCTGACCAAGCGCCGGGCCGATCGGGGGCGACGGCGTGGCCGATCCCGCGGAAACCTGGAGCTTGAGCTGGCCTGCAATTTTCTTAGCCATCTCTCTTCCTGCCTTTTCTCATGCCGTCTTGCCGGCGGTTGCAGTCTGGTGGTGCGGTCCGTGCGGCCGGCTAAAGCCGCATTCGCCTCCCACCCGTTTTTGGCCGCGCGATCTCCGCGCCGCCTTCCCTGCCGCCGAAACCGGTGCAGGGATTTCGGATCAGCCCTTTTCGACCTGTCCGAATTCCAGATCGACCGGCACAGCGCGCCCGAAGATCGAAACTTCCACCTTGAGCCGCGCCCGCTCTTCGTCCACTTCCTGGACGAAACCGTTGAAGGACGCGAATGGTCCATCCGAAACGCGGATCGCTTCGCCGATCTCGAACGTCACCGACGGCTTCGGCCGCTCGACGCCCTCCTGAACCTGGTTCAGGATACGCTGGGCCTCGGCTTCGGTGATCGGCACCGGCTTGGAGTCGCCCAGGAAACCGGTGACCTTCGGCGTGTTCTTGACGAGCGAGAACACGGCGTCGGTCAGATTGGCTTTCAGCAGCACATAGCCCGGAAAGAACTTGCGCTCGGCATCGACCTTGCGGCCGCGGCGGATCTCGACGACCTTCTCGGTCGGCACCACGATCTGCTCGATGTCGGCGGACAGGCCCTTCTGCTTGGCCTTGTTCTCGATGTCCTCGGCGACCTTCTTTTCAAAGTTCGAGTAGGCGTGGACGATGTACCACCGCGCGGTCATTTCAAGACTTCTCCGTAATCGCCGGACTTACTGTCCGAGGCCGAGGATTTTTTCGACCGCAAAGCCCATGGCCACGTCTGCGGTAAAGAAAAAGATCATCGCGATGACCGCGAACACAAGGACCATCACCGTCGAGATCATCGTTTCGCGCCGCGACGGCCAAGTGACCTTGGCGGTCTCCGCGCGAACCTGCTGGAGAAAGGTGAAAGGATTTGTGGTTTTCGAAGCCATATGCCGCTCTGTCTGCAAGACCCGTTGGCCGGGTCTCCTGGATGATCCCGCTGGCCGGGACGTGCCGCTTGAGCGTGCGTTCGCGCCGAATCAGCGCAATCATTTCGCCCATGCAAATCAGACGCGTAAAGCCGGCTTCCCAGCTCCACGCGTCGCGTGTCTGTTTCGTCTACATAAAACCGATTCTTGATCCACGCAAGTGGCAAGTGTCCGCTTTATGGCCAAACGCCGCCTCGGAACCATCCAGTCGTCCCGTCCCGGCTATGCGGCCCTTATGCCGCAACTTATGCCATATGGCAAGTCACAAGCCGATTTTCAAAGGCCGCACTGCAAAAGAATCGTTTTAGGTATCCATTCAAAGAATGGCACGGGCAGCAGGGCTCGAACCTACGACCTGCGGTTTTGGAGACCGCCGCTCTACCAACTGAGCTATGCCCGTATGCGCATGTCGGCGCAGCAGGCGCTTCCTAAAAGCTTCCGCGCGCTCTGTAAAGAGCGACGTGCGCTACCCGGCCTTCATCTTCGAAAGTCCAGGCGTCCTCCCGGCCATTTCCCGTCGATCCGTTGATTGCTGACGATCAAGCCGACCCAGGGACGCACGATTTTTGGGTCGGTCAGATTGATGTATTTTCCCACCAGCCCTTTCGCACCATGGCGCCGGGCATCGATGAGCCCCTTGCGCACGCCATTATGCCAATCGAACAGCAGGTAAACTCTCTCTCCCGCCGTCTTCACCTCGCCCCGGCCAGACTTCCATTTATCCTTGCTGTCGCCTGGAATCGTGGGATCGGCACCGCCGTTCCAACGGCTGGACCAGCTGCCTTCGATGGTGTCGTTGCGGTCGCGGTCGCTTTCGGTGCCCCAGGCCTCGGCATTTTCATCGCTTGCAGTTCCCTCCAGTTTCACGCCGGCGGCGAACGCCGACACCTCCTCGTCGTCGGGAGAGGGGACGTCCATGACGCCAAACGGATTTCGGACTCCGCGGTCGCTGTCAAAGACGCTGTCTGAATTTTTCTTGCCTTCCGATCTCATCGCAAAGCCTCCGGTTTTCAATGTGGCCCCGCCAGTCGACGGCGGTCTCAAGCCGTTAGCCTGGAGGACCGAAACCTCCATAGCAACCCGTTTTCCTGGCCGGCAGGTTTTCGACCGTTTGCGCCCGGTCAGGTTCCCGAAGGCGGCTTGTAAGGCCCGCCGGGCACGCCCCAACCCCAGGCCGGCATTGGTTCCGTCTCGGGATCGCAGGTCGGGCCCTTGTTGGAGTTCATCCTGGCCAGCCGCGATCCCCATTCGACATAGGCCATGAAGGCCGAGCGGAATTCGGGATCGTCAGGCAGGCCGACCTCGTCGGCGGCGTCGGCGAGAAGGTTGATCCAGCGCCGGCGCTGCTCCTCGGTCAGATGCTTGCCGAGATGGTGCATCACCATCTCGCGATGGCCGCCGTGCTTTTCGCTGTAGGTTTTCGGTCCACCAAAAACTTCGCCGATGAAAGCCGCGACGTGAGCGGGATGATCCGGCGACATGTGTTTGAACACCGGCCCGACGATGGGGTCCCGAGAGACGTTGTCGTAGAAGGCTTGGGTCAGGCGGTTCAGCGCTTCGGTGCCGCCTGCCCATTCAAACAATGTCGGGACATCCTGGCTCATTCGCGATCCCTCCCATGCTGGACTTCAACCGCGCTGGACGATAGCGGAAACATCGAGCGCCGCTCAACCTGCCTCGATGGCCAGTGCAAGGTTGCGCTAAAGCTTCGCCGGCGTCTCTGCCTCGGCGCTGGCGGACGGCAGAACGCGGCAGTTGTCGGGCTTCGGCGACGGCTTGCAGATGGTGGCGCCCGTCAGCGCGTCCACCGATTGCGGCCCCGTCGTCAGTCCAACCTTCAGCATTAGGTCGGGTTCGAGCTGGCGCTCGACCGAGCGCTGCTCGAGCGCGGCGAACAGACCGGGACCAATCGCCATGTCCTCGAGATAGGGCTTAATTATCTGCTGCTGTCCCATCAGGTACATGCCGAGCCGCGCTTGCGGACCGACAAACCGTCTGACGCCGCCGGCAAGCATGAGCGCGCACGCCGAATCGCATACCGCTCCCGAATCGACGGTCAGGCCGGCATAGGCGCCCTCTTTAGCCAAGCAACTCCACTCTCCCGGGTCGCAGCCAACAAAATCGGTGCGGGCGACGGCGATGTCGAGCTTCTTTTCGTGGATAAGTCGCCCCACCGCCAGAGCACTGAACAGGTCGCCTCCTTGTGAGCTGACCACCACCGGCAGCCGTCGGTTGCCAAGCATGGCGAGCAACTGGCGCAGCTTCTGCGGGGTCTGAGGCGCAATCGCGCCTTCGGCCGAGATCCATTCCGGGCAGTTTGGATTGCAAAGCGGGTTGCTGCCGCGGACCAGGACGAAGCGCATGTCTGCGACCTCCTTCGGCCGCGGGGTTTCGAGCCCTGCGGGTGCAGGCTCGGCTTTCGCCACCACTTCGCCGGCCGGCTTCGTGATATTCGCCGGCGCCGGCACCTCCCTGCAACTCGCCGGCAACGGATTGGATCGGCATAGCGTTGGCGCGATCAGCAAGTCGACGGCGTCCAGGCTGGTGACGAGATTCATTTGCAGCATGTCGTAGGGAACCAGTTGCTGGATGCTGCTGGCCGGCGTGCTTTTCATGGTCTCGAGCACGCCCAGGCCGATGCCCATCTCCTTCAGATAGGCCGCCAGCTTCCGCTCCAGCGGCTTGTTCATCTCATAGGTCTTGTAGCTGCCGGCGTTCTTCCGGCTGACGACCCTGGTGCTGAGTATCTTCTTCTTGCCTTTCACCATGCGATAAGTGGTGCGGTACAGCAATTTCGTCCGGATATAGGTCGTGGTGATCTGATGGACGCCGAGAAAGGCCCATTCCCCGACCACGCGCCGGATGCCACCGGAAAACATCAACGGACAGGCGGAATTGCAGATGGCGCCATCGGCATAAGCATTGCCAAAATAACGGGCGCCCTTGCCGTCGTTTTCCTTGCAGTTCTTCACATCTGGCAGACAGCCGACGAAGCGGGTTTTGCCAACGGCGATATCGAGCTTGTTCTTGCGGATCAGGCGACCAAGTGTCAGCGCCGCTTCGACATTGCCGCCGGGGGAATCGACGACGATCGGCAGCTTTCGGCCGCCAAGCGCTTTCAGCGCGCGTTTGAACAGGGCCGGCGTGCCGGCTTCTATCGAGCCTTCCGCCGATATCCATTCCGGACAGGTCGGCTCGCAGCCCGGCGCGCTGCTGCGGACGACGACGAACCGCATTGTCGGGCCGAAATCCGGCGCGGATTTTTCCGGCGTGGATTTCTTTGCATCCGCTGCGAAGGCAGCGTGGCCCATGGCAAGCAACGACACCAGGCAGATCAGCCCTAGCGACCACCATGCCTGACTATGCAAACGGCGCCATGGAACCATTCGGGCAGCCCCCCTCGATGCAACCTATACTAGTTATGGCAGAGGCGCTTGCAACAGGATTTGAAGCAATGCGGTTAATCCATTGCCAGAATATCAGAATCAAAAGGGCGGCCCGAAGACCGCCCCTTTGCATCCGATCTCAACCGGCAGCGCCGGCGACTACTCTTTGATGGTGACGACGATGCCGGCACCGACGGTGCGGCCGCCTTCACGGATGGCGAAGCGCAGCTTCTCTTCCATGGCGA